>DASQAV010000001.1:0-5020 GCA_035635575.1 Candidatus Dormiibacterota bacterium
TCGGTCGCGATCAGCCCGGCGCCGGATGGGAGCGCCTCCAGCAGACGCCGCGTCACGATGCCCGTGCCGCAAGCGGTCTCGAGGACGTTCTTGGGAGCCGTCTTCCCCAGGCGCTCTGCCATATCCTTCGCGTAGGGCTCGAAGATGACGGGTCCCAGGTAACGGTCGTAGTTCTCCGGGATGGATGCCGTGAATTGTGCGTGAGCAATCGATGTCGGCTTGGCCATGGCTATTTCTCCGCGTGATACATCTTCTCGATGAGGTCCCGGTATCGATCCGAGACGACCTTCCGCTTCAGCTCCATTTTCTGGCTCAGGGATCCGTTCTCGACGCTGAGATCGTTCGGGATCAGCTCGAAGTGCTTGATTGTCTCATAAGACGCCAGCCCTTTGTTCACAACGTCGACGTCCGCGGCAATCGCCTCGTGGGTGGCGCCGTTGGCGGGAACGATGAGCGCCACGGCGTATTTGTGCCCGTCGCCCAGGACGACCGCCTCGAGTATCCGCGGCGACTTCTTCAGCGCGTTCTGGATCGGCTGCGGCGCGATCTTCTTCCCGCCGCTCGTGACGATGATGTCCTTCTTGCGGTCGGTGATGCGCAGGAAGCCGTCCGCGTCCAGCTCGCCGATGTCGCCCGTGTGGAACCAGCCGTCTTGAAGTGCGGCCGCGGTCTCCTCGGGTCGGTTCCAGTAGCCTTTCATGACGCTTGGGCCACGGACCAGGATCTCGCCGTCCCCCGCGATCCGAACCTCGACTCCCTGGATGGGGCGGCCCACCGTGCCCAGTTTGTAGTGCTTCGGCGTATTCACGGCGATCACCGGGGAGGTCTCGGTCAGGCCGTAGCCCTCCATGATCGGCATCCCGACGCCGTGGAAGAAAAGCGCGGTCTCGCGCGCGAGTGCGGCGCCGCCCGAGAAGCAGGAGCGGATTCGCCCGCCAAGACGCCGGCGCAGGACGGAATAGACCAGCTTGTCCGCGATCGCGTGCTGGAGCGCGAGCAGCGGGGAAACGGACCGGCCCTCCAGCTTCAGCGCCGCCCAGCGCTCCGCGATTCTGCGTCCCCAGAGCGCCATCGGGGCGCGCGGGAAACCGGCGGCCTTCGCGACCTCCATGGCCCGGTCGATCAGCTTCTCGTAGAACCGCGGGACCGCGAGTAGGATCGTCGGGCGGACCTCTTGCAAGTTCAGCGCGGCCTTCTCGATCGACTCGGCGTAGGCGATGGTGGCGCCCGCGTAGATCATGACGTTGTATCCGGCCGTGCGCTCGAAGATGTGGTTCAGGGGCAGGAAGGAGAGGTGGACGTCCTTCGAATTGACATCGAAGGCGGTCAGGGAGTTGACGGCGTTCGAGACGAGATTCCGATGCGTGAGCATCACACCCTTGGGCGTTCCCGTGGTTCCGGACGTGTAGATCAGGGTGGCGAGATCTTCTGGGCCGGGCGTTTTCGTTGGGGCAGCCACTCCGTCTGGCTGCGGCACCGTCGCGCCCGCCGGCATCCCGTCGTCGAAGCACAGGATCCAGCTCAGCGCCGGCGCCTCGCGGATCACGGACCTCAGCTTTTCTTCCTGCGCCACGCTCGAGACGAACGCGCCGATCGCGCCCGAATCCGCCAGCATGGGCGCGATATGATCCGCCGGCAGCGTCGCGTAGATCGGCACCACGACCCCGCCGATCGAGAGAATCGCCTGGTCCGCGATGGCCCACTCGATCCGGTTCTCGGAGAGGATGGCCACGCGATCCCCGTGCTTCACGCCGCGCGCGGCTAAATCCCTCGCCACCGCGCGCACCCGCTCCGCGAGCTCCGAAATCGACACCGGCTCCCAGCGGTCCTGTCGCTTTACCAGAAACGCATCGGGCTTCCGGTGCGTCTCAACGGAATGGCGTAACAAGTCGGGGATGGTCCTGACGTCCATGCGTTGACCTCCTCCCGGCACTGTGACACAGTAGCCAAAGAGTGGCTAGATTCGATCGAAACCCGCCTCATCCCCGCCAGAGACCATGCGCGAAGTCGTTCTCATAGACGGATTCCGGACCCCATTCGCCAAGGCAGGCACGGCGCTGGCCGACGTGCACGCCCAGGAGCTGGGGCGCATCGCCGTGGCCGAGCTGCTCGCCCGCACCGGCGTCGATCCCAACGAGATCGACGAGGTGGTCCTGGGCAACGTGGCCCAGCCCTCCGAGGCCACGAACGTCGCCCGCGTGGTGGCGCTCATGGCGGGGATCCCCGAGCGCGTTCCCGCCTTCACGGTGCAGCGGAACTGCGCCTCGGGCATGGAGTCGATCGCCCAGGCGCACCAGAAGATCGCGGCCGGGCAGGCCGAGCTGATCGTGGCGGGCGGCACGGAATCCATGAGCATGATCCCGCTCCTCGTGAGCGAGGGCATGACCCACATGTTCGAGCGGCTGGCGCGCGCGAAATCGCCGGGCGCGAAACTCCAGGCGCTCTCCACGCTGCGTCCTCGCGACCTGAAGCCGAGGATCGCGCTCGCCGAGGGGCTGACGGATCCGGTCTCGGGCCTCAACATGGGGGAGACCGCCGAGGTTCTGGCGAAGGAGTTCGGGATCTCGCGGGAGGCGCAGGATGATTTCGCTCTGATGAGCCACCGGCGCGCGGTCGCGGCCATGGAATCGGGGCGCATGGCGCAGGAGATCGTTCCGGTGTTCGCGCCGCCCTACAAGCAGGCGGTGCTGGAGGACGTGGGCCCGCGCAAGGGACAGACTCTGGAAGCGCTGGCGAAATTGAAGCCCTACTTCGATCGGCGCTACGGCACGGTCACGGTGGGGAATTCCTGCCCGATCACGGACGGAGCCGCGGCGATCCTGGTCGCTTCCGCGGAGAAGGCGCGCGCGCTGGGCTTGCGCCCCGCGGGGCGCATCAAGGGCTACGCCTTCATCGGACTGGATCCCGCGCGAATGGGGCTTGGTCCCACGCACGCGACGCCGGTCGCGCTGAAGCGCGCGGGCGTGTCCTTCCGCGACCTGGGCTTGATCGAGATGAACGAAGCGTTCGCGGCGCAGGTCATCGCGAACGAGATCGCGATGGCGTCGGCGAAATACGCACGAGAGAAGCTGGGACTGGATAGCGCCGTGGGCGAGATCGACCGGGCGATCCTGAACGTGAACGGCGGCGCGATCGCGCTGGGACATCCGGTCGGGGTCTCGGGCACGCGCCTCACGATCACGCTCCTTCGCGAGATGCGGAAGCGCGACGTGCCGCTGGGGCTGGCGACCTTGTGCGTCGGCGGCGGGCAGGGAGCGGCGCTCGTGCTGGAGCGCGCGGAGTGACCCTGGCGTTCCGCGAGCGCGAAGAAGAGGTAGGGCGCTCCGAGTATGGGCCCTTTCGCCTCGAGGCCCACGCCTCGGGCATCGCACTCGTCTGGTTCGACGATCCCGCCCGCAAGGTGAATCTCCTCGATTCGGAATCGCTGGCGGCGCTCCGCCGCGTGCTCGACTCCCTCCGGCAGCGGAGCGACAGCGCCTATCCGCGCGCCTTCGTCCTCTTGAGCGCCAAGGAAGAGCAATTCATCGCAGGCGCCGACGTCGCGGAGTTCGACCGCATCACCAGTTCCTCCGATGCCGAAGCCAAGGCTCGTGAGGCCCAGCAGCTCTTCGAGGAATTCTCGGCTCTCCCGTATCCCACGGTCGCAGCCATCAACGGACCCTGTCTCGGCGGCGGCGCGGAGCTGGCGCTCGCGATGCGCCACCGAATCGCCTCGAACTCGAGAAAGGTTTCGATCGGGCTCCCCGAAGTTCAGCTGGGGATTCTCCCTGGATTCGGCGGAACGCAGCGACTCCCGAGGCTCATCGGTCTCGTGCCCGCGATGGATCTTCTCCTCACGGGCCGCTCGCTCGACTCGCGCCGCGCGTATCGGATCGGACTCGTGGACGCGGTGCTTCCGCACGAGCGTTTCTCCGAGCGGGCGGTCCAGTGGACGGAGGCCCTCCTCCAAGACTCCCACGCGGTGAAGCGCCGCAGCCCGGCGCTCCCCGCCCGCATCATGGAAGCGGTCGCGCCCATCCGGAACGCCATTTTCTCGCAGGCGCGGCGGAACGTTCTTCGCCAGACCCACGGCCACTACCCCGCACCGCTCGAGATCCTCCGCGTCCTGCGCGCCACCTGGGGCGCCGCGTCCGCCGTTGGGCTCGAGATCGAGCGCGAGGCGGTCGCGAAGCTTCTCTTCACCCCCGAGTCGAAGAGTCTCCGCCGCATCTTCTTCCTTCGCGAGGATGCAAAGCGGAAGCCGGAGACCGTCCGCGCGCGCGAGGTCAAACACGTCGCCGTGATGGGCGCCGGGACCATGGGCGGCGAGATCGCGTACCTCTTCTCCAGCCGGAACATCCGCGCCAGGCTTCGGGACCTGAAGCCCGAGCCCCTGCTCCGCTCGCTGGCGCACGCGCGATCCCTCTTCCAGCCCGAGGTGTCGCGAGGCCGCCTCACCAAGGCCGAGATGGATCAGGCGCTCGCGCGGATCCAGCCCGCCCTGGATCTCTCGGGTCTCAAGTCCGCGGACCTGGTGCTGGAGGCGGTGGTCGAGGATCTTCCGGTGAAGCAGGCCCTCTTCCGCGAGCTGGAGGGGCAGGCTCCGGAACGGTGCGTGTTCGCCACCAACACGTCGTCGCTCTCCGTACGCGCGATGGCGAAAGGGCTGAAGAATCCAGGCCGCGTGGTCGGGATGCATTTCTTCAACCCCGCGACGCGGATGCCGCTGGTCGAGGTGATCAAGACGGAGATCAGCGACGCGGCCGCGGTTGAGACCGTGATCGCGTTGACGAGACGCCTCGGGAAGACGCCGGTCCTGGTCGCGGATGCGCCTGGGTTTCTGGTGAACCGCGTGCTCATGCCGTATCTCGGAGAAGCGGTCGCGCTGGTGGAGCGAGGGCAGCCGGTCCGCGCCGTGGATCATGCGCTGCGCGACTTCGGGATGCCCGTGGGCCCCCTCGAGCTCCTGGATGAGATCGGGCTCGACGTGGCGCGCAAGGTGGCGCACGTGCTGCGCGACGCGTACGGGGATCGCCTGCCA
>DASQAV010000002.1:0-70169 GCA_035635575.1 Candidatus Dormiibacterota bacterium
TGGCGGGATCGTCGGGAGCGGTGTTTACTTCTTCCGCGTGGCGACGCCGGACGGTATCGAGAGCCGGAGAGTCGCCGTTCTTCGCTGATCGAGCCCTCGCGCCTCACATTCCAGGGAGGATCGACTTCATGACCGCCGTTCCCTACCAGCATCCCCTTCGCAACTCGCTCTCCTGTGCTCTCGCGTTTGCCCTCGCTCTGCTCTTCAGCGTCCCCGCGCACGCGGCCGCGAAGGCCAAGGGCTCGAGCGGGGCCGAGACCTCCCTCAAGCGAATCCAGCGCACCGTGGCGATCCTCGACGCCGAGGCAAAAACTCCTGAAGGAGAAGCCGCCGTCGTGAAGCGGCTGAGCGCCCAGCTTCGCGTGAGCGAGGAGGATCTTCGCGCCAAGCACGACACCTGGGGCCTGGGCTACGGCGAGATCGCGATGGCCTACGGCTTTGCCGGGGCCAGCCGCACCGGGAAGACCCCCGACGACGTGGTGGCGATGCGATCCTCCGGGACGGCCTGGACGGACATCGCGAAGGATCTGGGCGTCAGGGTGGACACGGTCGCGAAGCGCATGCGGCGCCACGTGGGGCCGAAGCCCCCCCGTTGAGGCGATGCGCTCCACAACCTCCATGTGGATCCAGGCCCCTCCGCGCGATCTTTTTACGCTCGTATCCGACCTGGATCGCTGGGAGCAGAACCTCCCGCACTATCGCTACGTCAAAATTTTGAGGCGCACCCACGAAACGACCCACGCGGCGATGAGCGCGCGCCGCGGAGCCATTCCGGTGTTCTGGGAGGCGATCCAGACCGTGGATCACGAGACGCAAACGATTCGCTTCCGCCACGTGCGCGGGATCACGCGAGGCATGGAGGTGCTCTGGAGCTTCACGCCGGAGGGGAAGGGCACGGTGGCGCGCGTGGATCACGACCTCGAGCTTCGGGTGCCGCTGGTGGGCCGCTGGCTCGCCGAGCGCATCATCGCGCGTGAGTTCATCGAGCCCATCGTGAAGAAGACGCTGAGCTGCTTCCGCGCGATCGCGGAGCGCCGGGAGCAGGCGGCGTGATCGCTCCCACCATCCGCCACCGCGTGGCCCTGACCGGCATCGGCATGGTCACGCCCATCGGGACCGGCAGGCGCGACTTCTGGGAAGGCGTGCGCTCGGGCCGCAGGGGCGTGGGCCCCCTGACGCGCTTCGATGCCTCCGCTCTCCGCACGCGGATCGCGGGCGAGATCCCGTCCTTCGACTTTTCGGCCTTCTTCAGCCCCAGGCGCGCGGGCCGCATGGATCGCTTTGCCCAGCTCTCGATCGCCGCGGCGCAACTCGCGATCGAGGACGCGGGGCTCCGGATCGGGGAGGGAACCATGGCCGTCCCCGAGACCGAAGTCGGCGTCACGATCGGATCCGCGCTGGGCGGCGTGCCCAGCGCCGAGGCGGACCACGTGATTTTCCTGGAGTCGGGGCTCAAGTCCGTTCCGCCCAGCCTCGCGACCCGCGTCTTCGCGGGTGCGGGCGCCTGCAACGTGGCGATCGCGTTCAACGCGCGCGGGCCCGTGCTCGGGAACTCGAACTCCTGCGCTTCGGGCGCGATCGCGATCGGGGAGGCCTTCCGCGCGATCCGGGACGGCGACGCGCGCGCCATGATCACGGGCGGGGTTGAGGCGCCCCTGGCGCCCCTGACCTTCGCGGCGTTCACGATCATCAAGGCGATGTCGACCACGAACGACGAGCCGGCGCGGGCCTCACGCCCCTTCGACGCCCGCCGGGACGGCTTCGTGATGGCGGAGGGAGCTGCGATCCTGGTTCTGGAGGAAATGAAGTCGGCCCTGACGCGCGACGCGCGGATCTACGCCGAGGTCGCGGGCTTCGCCACGACGAACGACGCCTTCCACATGACCGCGCCGCAGCCGCAGGGACGGGACGCGGCGCGGGCGATGCGGCTTGCCCTTCGCGACGCCGGGCTCACGACGGACGAGATCGAGGCGGTGAACGCCCACGGATCTTCGACCGTGCTCAACGACCGCATCGAAACGCTCGCGATCAAGGAGGTCCTGGGAGAGCGGGCGCGTCGCGTGCCCGTGAGCGGGACGAAGGGGCTCCACGCTCACGCGCTCGGCGCCTCGGGTGCCATGGAGGCGGCCATTGCTTCCCTCTCGGTCTCGGAGGGCTACCTGCCCTCTACCGCCAACCTGGATCACCCCGATCCCGAGTGCGACCTGGACTACGTGCCGAAGGTCGGACGCGCGGTCACCGTCCGCACCATCATCTCGAACTCTTTTGGATTCGGAGGAACGAACGCATGCTTGGTCTTCAAGGCGGTCGACACGTGAGGGGGCCGGTGCTCTTCGCTCTCGCTCTCGTCCTGGCGGGATGCGGCACGGCGGGGAGCAAGCTCCCGGTGAGCGAGATGACGGCCAGAACGAACTCGGCCGGCGTGCAGGTGGTGGACGTGGACGTCCACACCTACTACTTCAAGCCCAACCGCATCGTGCTGAAACAGGGAGTTCCCGTGGACCTCACGGTCCACTTCAAGAGCTTCTTCGTGCCGCACACCTTCACCTGCAACGAAGGCGACGCGGGTCTCGCGGTGAGCCTGGGCGCGGGATTCATGAGCTTCCACCGCACGAAGCATGCGCGCCTCACCCCGACGCAGCCAGGCGAGTTCGAGTTCTTCTGCCACGTGGGAAAGCATCATCAGAAGGGAATGGAAGGGACGATCGTCGTGCGGTAGGGACCGGTCCGGCCCCTCGCTGCAGCTAACGAACGACGCGATACAGCCAGCCGCGCGCTTCTCCGAGCGAAGTCGCGACAGGCATCATGACGGCGACCAGCGTTCCGTCCGCCGAGAGCCACGTGCGCCGCGGGACGGCGCCGGGCTCGTATTCCCCCCGTGAGACCCGCTCCAGGTTCCAGGCCATGAGCCTCCGGCCGTCGCCCCCAAGAAGTAAGACCGCGCCCGTCGAGAGACGCAAGAGCACGCGGCTGGCGTCATCCGCCACCGATAGCTCCGTCACCTCCGCCCCCTTGGCCGCATCCAGATTGAGGGTCTTTCGCGTCCAGATGGGAGCGTTCCGCCGAACGTCGTAGAGGGCGAGCCAGGGACCGGTTCCCTTTCGCCTCGCCAAGGGAGAGCTGGTCGCGACCAGGACGAACCGGCCGTCGGGAGTCATCGCGGTCCGCCCCACCGAGTTTCGCGGAAGCGGCGTCCGCATCTTCTCGATCCCCGAGCGGTCCAGCACCAGAAGCTCTCCGTCGCGCGCGATCGCCACGTCCCCGAAATTGCTCACGGCGAACTCTCGCGAGTCGGCCGTCAGCGGGCGCGTCCAGACAATCGTTCCCTCGAGATCGATCAGCCGCAGCTCGTCCTGCCTCGAGCCGAGCGTGGAATCGAAGACCCCGATCGAGTTCACCGCCAGGAAATTCCCCAGCGGAGAGGATGCGCCCCAGCCCATGGCTCCCGGCCACGTCGCGAGCTGCTTGCCGCCGGGCACTTGGAGAACACTCAATCGCGGCACCGAGTCCTTGCTCGCGGCACGGCGCGCGAGCACGAAGTCTCTGCCCAAAGGCGCGGGCGAGAGGAGATCCTTGGTCTCCCACTCGACCTCGCCATCCGGACCGTAGAAGACGGAGCGCCGCTGAGCCCGGGCGCCGGGATCCTTCATGAGCGCGGCGGTGGTGACCGCCGCGGATTCGGCGGGCGTCTCGACCACGATCCACCGGTAGCCGGGAAAGATCCGCACCGTATGGGAGGCGAGATCTTGCCTTGGCCACGAGGCAACGAGGTACGCGGGAGAGCGCGGTGGGAACACGAAGAGCGATTCCGAGCCGGAGGGACCGAGGACGCGCAGCGCTGCCCAGCTGGGCAGCCCCACACCCGTGGACTTGTTCCGATTCACGGTGGCGTTCCAGGCGAGCGGCCCCAGGCCGTCGAACACCAATTGCGCGGTCGCCGCCGACTTGGAGGGAGCGTCCGGTGTGGCCTGGGCCGGCCTCACCACGAGCCGGCGCGCGCCGGGAGGCGCGGGCCTGCCCACGTCCGGCGTCGCGGCCGCGAAGGCTTCCCCCGCGGCGAGTCCCGCGATCAGGACCGAACTCAGGAGCACGGTGCCGACGCGCGACGTGGCGGCCACGTTATCGTTGGGTTCTACGCGCCGCGGGTTTTCGAGCGGTCGAGCCCGCCCGTGATTTCTTGGATCGCGCGGGCTCGGGTGGAGGCTTCAGCGTGAGATCCTCGGCGACCCAGATGTCTTCGCTCTTGTCGTTCACCAGCGAGTAGTAGATCGACTTCGAGTCCCAGGCCCAGGTCGGCTTGATGCAGTTTCCGCTCGTCGTGACGGGGAAGGTCTTCCCCGAGGACACGTCCATGACCCAGACGTCGCGCTTCGGCCCGACCTGGCGTCCGAAGGCGATCCATTTCCCATTCGGCGACCACGAGGGCCACGTGTCCTCGAAGGGCTGGCCGTCGATCTTGCCCTTCGTGAGGCGGATTTCCTTTCCGCCGTTCGCGGGGACTTTGTAGAGCTGATATTTCGTGAACAGGATGTTTCCTTCCATCGTCTGCTGCCGGGTGGAGTCGTATTCCTTGGCGACGAACGCGATCCACTTGCCGTCCGAGGACCAGGTGGGATGGCCGGGGCTGCCCTTGCTGTCCGTCACCTGCCTCGCCATGTCGTCCTCGTGCTCTCCATCGGCATCCATCACGTAGATGTTGAATCCGTAGAGCTCCCCGGGGCGAACGCGATTCGAGTAGAACGCGATCCGTTTCCCGTCCGCCGAATAGGTCCCGAAGCGATGGCTGCCGGGAGCGTGCGTCAGCTGCTTCGGCTCGCCCTTCGCCTCGCCGCCCTCGAAGGGAAGCGAGTAGACGTTGTAGCGCTTGCCGCGCGTGGAGACATAGAGGAGAGACTTTCCGTCGGGCGCCCAGCTGGGCGTTCCCGCGCGCGTGCTGTCCGGCTCGTCCGTGAGCTGCCGCGGCTCGCCGCCCTCGGCGGGGATGACGTAGATCTGAGTCGCGCCGTGTCCGCCGCGATCGGAGGTGAAGGCGAGCCACTTTCCATCCGGAGAAGGAGTGGGATCGGTCTCGCGCGTGGTGTCCGCGAGGATCTCCTTGAAGGTCGTGGCCGAGGCCCCACGGAGAGGCAAGGCGACGCACCCCATGAAGATGGCGGTCGATATCAGCCAGGAAAGGTTCCCGAAAAGGCGCGTTCTCATGAGCATTCCTCTAAACCCAGGGTGAGCCGGGGGGTTCCGCTTGGCGCCATGGCCCAAGCGGTTCCGGGCGATTCGACGGAGGGCTTCCCCCGTTACGGCCGAGGCGCAAATCCCTCGCCTGTGGTCAGAACTTCGTACGAAGCGACCCCGAGAGCGGAGCGGCGAAGCTGGCTCCAGGGGCGATCGAGGATGTGGCACTTGAGCAGCGCCAGCACGATCTGGTGCGAGACCACCGCGACCAATCCTTCCGACGCGGGGTGCTTTGCGGCGATGTCGCGCATCGCCGCGACGGCGCGCTCGTGGACGGCGGCGAGCGGCTCCGCCCCGGGTAGTGTCACCGCGGTCGGATCCTCGCGCCACTTCCGATAGAGATCGAGATCGGGCAGCTCCGACTCGCTCAGCCCTTCCCATTCTCCGTGGTGAATCTCATTCAGACGAGGATCGATCGTGACGTTCACGCGATGCGGGCCCGCGACGTAGGACGCGGTCTCCACCGCACGCGGGAGCGCGCTGGAATAGACGGCCGCGATCGGAACTTCCCAGAGTGCCCGGGTCAGGCCCTTCGCCTGCTCGTGGCCCGCGGGATTCATGGGCGCGCCCTTCGAGCCCTGGATGCGCTTCTCCCGATTCCAATCCGTCTCGCCGTGCCGCACGAAGACGAAATCGCGCGTGCGGGTGTTCGCCGCCAAGCTAGATCCGGCCGGCATGCGCGAGCAGCTCCGCGTTCAGGATCGCCGCTCCCGCGGCGCCGCGGATCGTATTGTGGCCGAGGGCGTCGAATTTCCAGTCGAGCACGGGGCAAGGGCGGAGCCTTCCCAGCGTCACGCCCATTCCCGAGGAGCGGTCCACGTCGAGACGCGGCTGCGGCCGGTCGTCCTCCTCGCGCACCTGGATCGGCTCCGAGGGCGCGGAGGGAAGCGGCATGCGATCGAGCGGGCGGAAGCCCATGAGCGCCGCGAGCATCTGCTTGAGGGTCGCCTTGCGCTTCAGCTTCACGCTCACCGCCATGAGATGCCCGTCCAGCACCGGCACGCGGTGGCAGGATGCGCTCACCGTGATCCCGGCGGATTCGATTCCGCGCGCGCCCAGGGTGCCCAGGATCTTGTTCGTTTCGGATTCCATCTTGGGTTCTTCGCCCGGAATGTAGGGCACCACGTTGCCCAGGATGTCGATCGAGGGAACGCCCGGGTAGCCCGCGCCGCTGGTGGCCTGGAACGTGGTCACGATGCAGGACTCCACGCCGAAGGCGCGATGGAGCGGCGCCAGCGCCATGACCAGCACGATCGTGGAGCAATTCGGGTTCGTGAGGATCCCGCCGCGCGGGCCCGGACCGTTCGAGAATTTCTGACGCTCCAGAAGCTCGAGGTGATCGCGGTTCACCTCGGGGATCACGAGCGGCACGAGAGGATCCAGCCGGTGATTTCTGGCATTCGAGGAGACCAGGTGGCCGGCGCGCGCGTACTGCTCCTCCAGCTCTCCCGCCACGGAGGCGTCGAGCGACGAGAAAAGGACCGGCGAGCGGAGCTTGTCCCCGGGGCCTCGTACACGGAGCTTGGCGACCGCGTCGGGAATCCGCGTGGTCAGCTTCCAGCGAGCCCCGACCGCGTCGGCGTAGGACTTTCCGGCGCTCTGGTCGGAGGCCATCACCTCGTCCACGTAGAACCAGGGGTGATTCTCGAGGAGCTGGATGAAGCGCTGCCCCACCGTGCCCGTGGCCCCCAGAATTCCGACCGGGGTCGGGGCCCGTCCGTTCAAGGATGGACCCTTCCTGGCCTGACCCGAGCCCGATGGAGAGCGCTTCGCACGACCGGAAGTCGTTGTGGAACGCGCAGAAGACATTGCGGAGCCCCGTGATTTTGCTAGCATATGCCGCCCATGATACGGTTTTTCTTCGGCATCTTGGCCGCATTTCTTCTGTTCGCGGATCCCGCGTTCGCGCAGCAAGCGCCCCGGGTCATCGGGACCTCTCCCGCGAACAAGGCGAGGCGCGTCCCGCCCAACGCCCAGATCAAGTTCATCTTCGACCGGCCCACGGGGAAGGTCGCTTCCTATTCGATCGCTCCCGACACGTCCACGGGAGGAACGACCACCACGCTCCCCAACATCTGGTCCGCGCGGGGGGACACGCTCACCATCACGCCCTTCGAGCCGCTCGCGATCGGGCACACCTATATCTACAAGCTCAACGCCCTTCAGGACACCACCGGGGCGCAATACAACAATCCGGCCTACTACGAGGACATCTACACGTTCTCCGTGATCTCGCGCGCGTTCGTGGAGCGCGTGCAGTCGGGCAACCTGAGCCTTTCCCTGGCTCCCGACGCCACGCTGCCCGCCACGATCCCCGTGCGCGAGACCGCCGGAACGGACGTGTCCTTCCCCACGGCGCGGGTGCAGTTCCTGTCCTCCCCGTTCATCACCAATTCGGGGTCGATCCCGCTCGACACGTCGGCCACGCCTTTCTACGAATACACGGTCCCGATCGGCGCGTTTCTTCCACGATATGGCGCCGCCCCGCTCACGGCACCGGTCCTCATTCCAGCTTCCGTCGCGCGTACGATTCCACAGGGAATGCTGGGCGTGCGGCTGACCTTCTATGGACAGGACGAGCTTTCCACCCCGATCGTCATCGACGCCTGCTACCGCGTGGACCCTACGAGCGTGGTGTGCCACCAGGCGACGGTTCTCCCCGCGATGGCGACCAACGTGCTCATTCGCTCGGCCTCGCTCGAGTGGCCCTTGCACGGCGCCGTGATCGCGGCCGGAGACACGATCGTTCCGCGGGCGGTCGTGGTGGGGAACGGCACCGGGCCCTTCCGCGCGGGCTTCTACATGGATGGGGACCTGATCTCGATCGAGGAGGGCTACATGGAGGCGGGGCGCCCGGTGACCGTCACCATGCGCGGTCCCCTGCCGACGCGCCGCTTGGGCGAGCACCGGCTCCAGTTCCAGGTGGAATCTCCGCAGCCCCTCTCCGCCAATCCCATCTCGTTCGTGTGCGCGCCGCTCCCGAACGGCGTGTCTCCATTGAAGGCGCCCTTCATGCAGCCTCCCACCTCCACACCGGTGACCATCCCCTACAGCCCGGTCCGCGGCTCGCTGACGTGGCTCGCCGATGGACGACCGGGGTTCCGGGGAGAGGACAAATCCGCGGTGGGCTGGGGATCCTGGGAAGGCTTCTACGATCTCGGGCCGATGAGCCAGCGGCCCATGCGCCAGCTCCAGGCTTCCGTTTCGATGCGGCTCCGCTTTGACGAGACGGGGAACGGCAGCGGGAAGCCGCAGCATCTGAAGCTGCGCTACACCGACCCGCACGGCTCGCTGGAATGGAGCGACGCGCCTCCCGTGGGCGCTAACGAGATGCCGCTCCTCATGAGCCCCGTCCCTCGGAGGAACGCCCAGGCCGCGTTGCCACGTACGCCGCTGGGAAGCCTCGACGGATACGTGGCCCTGGCGTCCCGCCCCATCTCGGCGGCGGGCCCGACCCGCGCGGAAGCGGATCTCTACGCGGCGCGACTCGTTCGCTCCTGGCTCCGAGACAAGGTGGTCACGACGTTCTACGGGGGATACACGCACGAGAAGAGCGGGCCGTCCTATTTCGGGGCGCTCTTCGGTAGCGGCGGCGTGGTGCACCGGAGCGTCACGTACGGCGCCACGGGCCGGTTCGACCTTCCGGGCACCTGGACCCTGCTCGCCGACGGCGCCACCGTACGGCATCGCGCCACGGCCGGCGTGGAGGAGGGGCGCTCCCGCACCGCGTGGCGCGGGGAGCTCCAGGGCGCGGCGGCCGGGTTCCAGGCGCAAGCGCAGGCCTTCTCCTACCAGCCCGCGCTTCAGACCGCGCTCAATCCATACGCGCTCTCCGACCGCCGGGGCGGATTCGCCCGGCTGGACCGCGCCATCTGGAAGTGGAATCCGTTCGTGAGCTTCCGCTCCGAGGAGCCCGCCTCCCGGGAGGGATTGATCCCGGTCGTTCGCGTGCAGACGGGAACGGTTGGCGCGAGGCTCAAGATGAGCGAGGACAGCTGGGTCACGCCGTCCGTGGTGCGGGTGACGCACCGAGGCGCGAACACCGAATTCACCGAGCACCGTCTCGCCACCGACTACACCGTGGCCGAGATGGGCGGAAGGACGACGGCCCGCTTCGACATCACGTATCTCGACGACCCGATGCGGGGCGGAGCCAAGCGCCGGGTGATCTCGGGCTCCGTGGTGTCCTCGCGCCGCCACCCCGGGCGGGTGGTCAGCACCACCACCTTTGGCGTTGAGCAGAACCATTCGAGGGTCGTGAACCTGACCGACATGACGATTCAGGGATCCTTCGAGGCGCGGTGGGAGGCGATTGCCGGGCGCCTGCTCGTGACGCCGTTCTTCTCCGGCGCGTCCCGAAGCTACGACCTCCAGGGATACCGCGATGAGCACTACACGGGACGGCTCCAGATCGCGTTCCTTCGCATCCCCCACATGGGCGAGAACGCGGTTTCCCTGGAAGGGCGGATCGATCGCCTGCGGCAGACGCAAACCACGACGGTCCGCCTCGACGAGTCAGTCCAGCTCACCATCGGACAGCGCTTCAGCATCGGCGGGATGTAGTCGACGTCGAACGTCTGACGCCACGATCTCGCGCCCGCGCGACGCCTCGCGTAGGCGCCCCGCTTCATCTCTCGATTCCACCGCCGTTTCCTCCGCAGATTCGATCTCGACGCATCGCGTCCTCCTGGAACGGATCGTGCTCGAGGGCACATCGCCCTCGCTCCTCGGCGCCCACCGCGCGGCATGCCGCGCAAATCGAAGGGGGTGCCGAAATGAATCGTCTCAAGTTGTGCCTCGTTGCAACCGCGCTCGCTCTCGCCGCATTCGGGTCCGGATGCTCGAAGGAAGCCGGCCGACAAGCGACCGCTCCAAAGCGGCCCGGTCCGGATCCATCGATGATCCACGACGCTCGCTGGATCACCTCGAGCGAAGAGCTTCGCGGTCTCACGGCGCGCGCCGGGAAGAGCCCCTTGATGGCCCGGGCGATTGAGCTGGAAGCAACGGATCCTGATCTGGAATTGCATGCGAGCGGGGTCGTCGGGGCGACGGCTTCCACGACAAGCGGAGATCGGATCCGGATCACGATGATTCCCTACCAGTCCCGGAGCGACCCCGACCATGCGCGGTATTTCGTTCTCAACGAGCTGAACGGCCAGGCGAGGGCCGAGACCTTCGATCTGCTTCGGCGGAGGCCGCGTGCCGGTGAGGAGGGCTTCCTTCCGGTGAATGGCGCCGCGCACGGGTTGTGGATCCGCCCCGGCTCGACGTACGCGCAGCCACAGTCCGGATCGGCTCATCAGGCTCCCGAGAAATTCAACTGGGCCAAGTTCGGGCTCTGCTTTGCCACGGTCGGCGACATGGTGGTCGGCGCGGTGAACGCAGGGTGCTCCGCGATGGGGGACTGGCCGGGCTGCAGGGCGATCGGGGACGGCATTGGACTCGCCGGTGCCGCAGGCTACTGCGGAATCATGGCGTGGGGCTGAGACGATGCGACCTTCGTGGATCCCGCTCTTCGTGGCGCTGATCGGAATCGGGTGCGGCGTGTTCGCGCTCTTTCCGCCGCGGTGGTCTCCCGATCTCTCGCAGGGAATCCTTGCGGGAATGGCGATGTACTTCGTGGGGCTGCCGCCCGCGATCGCGCAGGCTCGCGCCGGCACCGGGCTGATCCCGCCCCTCTTCGGCCCTCACGGGATCATGGCGGGGGTGCTCTACCGCGTGCTCCGGTTCCTGATCATCCTGGTCGCGATCGCGTACGTGTTCTTCGACCGGCGAAGCTTCTGGGATATCACGTGGCCGGTGCTCATCCTGGCATCGTGGAGCCTTGCCGATTCGACGGCGAGTCGTATGAGGCGCTGAGGCTGTGAAGCGAGGGCTAGCGCCCTCCCCGGTTGTTCCGGGGGGAGCGCTCCCTCGCCGCCTTCTGGCGAAGGACCGGCTCCGGGCGCCGATTCTTCTTCTTCGAATGGTTCCGCTTGGCCTTTTTCTTCTTCCCCCTGGCCCGGGCCTCTTTCCCGGCGGCGGCCTTGCGGGCCTCCAGCTCGGCGATGCGCTCCGCGACTCCGACGAAGGCGTAGCGGAAGACCTCGTCCACCGCGCTCACGGGAACCAGGGTCATGTTGGATCGGACCGACTCGGGGACTTCCACGATGTCCTTCTGGTTATCCGCTGGAAAGACCACCGTTTTGATGCCGGCGCGGTAGGCGGCCATGATTTTTTCCTTCAAGCCTCCGACGGCGATGACCTTCCCCCGCAGCGTCACCTCTCCCGTCATGGCGACGTCGTTCCGGATCGGCGCCTCGGCCAGCGCGGACGCGATGGCCATGACGATGGTGATCCCCGCGGAGGGCCCGTCCTTGGGAACGGCGCCTTCGGGGAAATGGATATGGAGGTCGTAATCGTCGAACACCTCGGGGTCGATCCCCAGGAGCTCGGCGCGGGCCCGCACGTAGCTGTGCGCGGCCTGCACCGATTCCTTCATGACGTCCCCCAGCTGCCCCGTGACGATCACGCGCCCGGCGCCCCGCATCTTCAAGGACTCGATGAGGAGCAGATCCCCGCCGGTCGTCGTCCACGCGAGCCCGGTGGCCACGCCCACCTCGGCATGCCCCTCGGCCATCTCGGGCAGCACGTAGGGAGGCCCGAGGAGCTTCTCGACGTCGGCCTCGCCGAAGGACCAGGTGCCCGCGTACCCGGTCGTCCTCTGGCGCGCACACTTCCGGCACACGGTCTCGATGGCGCGCTCCAGCTGGCGCACGCCCGCCTCGCGCGAGTACTCGCGGATCATCTTCACGATGGCGGGATCGTCGAAGGTGATGTCCCCCTCGTTCAGGCCGTGCTCCCGGGCGGCGCGCGGGATCAGGTGCCGCTTGGCGATCTCGATCTTCTCGGCGTCCATGTAACCGGGGATCTGGATCACTTCCATGCGGTCCAGCAGCGGCGCGGGGATGAAGTCGAGCACGTTGGCGGTCGTGATGAAGAGCACTTCCGAAAGGTCGAAGGGGATCTCGATGTAGTGGTCCACGAAATGCGCGTTCTGCTCGTGGTCCAGCACCTCGAGAAGTGCCGAGGCCGGATCGCCCTGGGAGTCGTGCCCCAGCTTGTCGATCTCGTCGATCATGAACACCGGGTTGCTGCTGTGCACGTCCCGCAGGCTGCGGATGATCTTCCCCGGACGGGAGCCGATGTAGGTGCGCCGGTGCCCGCGGATCTCCGCCTCGTCCCGAACGCCGCCCACGCTCATCCGGACGCAGTCGCGCCCCAGGGCCCGGGCGATGGAGCTCCCCAGCGAGGTCTTTCCGGTGCCCGGCGGCCCGGCGAAGCAGAGGATCGGTCCCCGGGAATCGTTCTTCAGCTTCAGCACCGCCAGGTATTCGAGAATCCGCTCCTTCACCTTGTCGAGGCCGAAGTGCTCCGCGTTGAGGCTCTTCGTGACCTCATCGAGGTCGATCGGTTTCCGGACGGGCCGGTTCCAGGGCAAGGACAGGAGCCACTCGATGTAGTTGCGGATGACGCCGGCCTCCTGCGTGGTGGGCGCCAGGTAGCGCAGGCGGTTCGCCTCCTCGTACACCACCGAGTGGACGTGCGGCGGCAGGCTGAGGCCGTCGGCCCGGTCCAGGATCTGCCGAACCAGCAATTCTTGCGGGTCCTCTTCCCCCAGCTGGCGGCGGATCTCGGTGAGCTGCTGGCGCAGGAAGAACTCGCGCTGGTTCTTGTCCACGTTCGCCGACGTGCGCCGAACCACGTCCTCGGCGACGCTGAGCCGCGCCACCTCCGACTCGAGAGCTTCCGCCACGAGGAGGAGCCGCTCGCCCACGTCGAGGGTCTCGATGACCCGCTGCTTCGCCTCGACCGGGAGCCTCACGATGGAGGCGACGGTGTCCGCGAAGAGGCCGGGATCCCCGAGGTTCATGCTGAAGACGTTGTCCATCTCGGGGGGGTACGAGTGGTCCAGCTGGGAGATGGTCCTGAGCAATGCCAGGATCCGCGTCGCGAGGACGCTCACGCGCGCCGGATCGACGGCCGGCTCGGGCGGGCAGGAGACCTTGGCCTCGAGATAAGGATCGGAGCGCACGATCTCCCCAATCCCAATTCTGCGCAATCCCTCCAGGGTGACCTGTGTGTTGCCGCTGGGCATGTTGAGGATGCGGATGATGCGCGCCGCGAGGCCGATCTTGCTGAGCTGGTCTGGGTTCAGGTCCCCTTCCCGCTTCGCGGGGCTGAAGACCAGGGCGATCAGACGGTCGGGCTCGGCATGGTCACGGAGAAGGGCCTTCGACTGCTCCAGGCGGATCTGGATCGAGGTAACTCCCAGCGGGAACACGACCGTGCTCATCAGGGGGAGCACCGGCATCACGGGGGGCACGTCGCATTCGAGCATCCGGCCGATCTCGGATATCGGTCGCTTGCTCATATCCGGGGCGATCCTTTCCACGGGGAGAGGAAAAGGGCGAGGGGACGAAGGCCCACGGTATCACAGCTTCCCGCCCGCTGGCCAGTTCGCCCCCCCGTTACGCCCCATCAAAATCGAAAGGCCACCAGGGGAAGCGGTTCTGATGGCCCATCGATCTTTTTCGCCTATTCCGGGGAACCGCAGGAGTTCGCCCTACCTGCGCCCGGGTGCTGCTCCAGCATCGAGGTGCCGGATTGCTTCTAGCGTCTTACCAGCCAGCCTTGCCGCCCGGAGGCGGGATAATCGTTGCCGCAGCGATGAGCAGAAGAATCAGAGCCATTTAGTTTCACCCCCCTTCTTGTGCTTTTTTGAGTCCGACTTGCTTTCAGTGCTCGTATTGCCGGTGCTTCGGGTGCTGCCGTTGCTTACCAGCCAGCCTTGCCCGGAGGCGGGATCGTTCCGACGAACGCGATGATCACGAGAATCGGGAGAAGAGCTGCCATCACACACCTCACTTCGTTTGGGTTCTCCTGCTTGACTTGCCTGCCAACGCCAGGATGTAAGAGCAGTCGCCGTGCCATTTGCAATTCGTTGGCGAAGAAGGGCCGTAGGTGTTTGTCTTACAGCAGAATAGAGATAGTGCGAAATGCGGATTGCTCGAAGCGAAGTCAGCCATTATTGACAACTAAAGCCGACTGTTTTTGACGCTGGCTGTTTATGTGGTGTGAATCAATGGTTTATCTGTGTCGCGCTTACTTGACCGAAGCTGTCCGCCGGAGTTGTCTCGAAGACTCCTCAGCGGGGGCGGATCCCTTCTCCGGAGGGGCCGCATCGGCCGCGAACGGAAGGTGGATCCGGAACGTGCTGCCCTTCCCCGGCTCGCTCTCCACCCCGATCGTCCCCCCATGCGCCTCCACGATGCCCCGCGCGATCGAGAGCCCAAGCCCCAGGCCCGATGAATTGAATTCCGCCGTTCCGGAGGAGTGGAGGTTGATGTCCTTGAGCTCGACCAGCTTCGCGAAGATCTTCTCCTGATCTTCCTTGGGAATTCCGATCCCGGTGTCCGTGACCAGGATCTCCGCTCCCTCCGGGACGCGCCTCGTCGAAAGATCGATCGAGCCGCCGTCGGGGGTGAAGCGAACCGCGTTCATCACCACGTTCAGTATCGCCTGGCTCAGGTAGTCGCGGTCCACGCGCGGATGAACCAGCCCCGTCTCCACGCCGATCGAGATCTGCTGGTTGCGCTGCGTGACGAACGGGGAGACATGAACCGCGACCTCCTCGAGGATCTCGCCCAGGTCCGAGGGCTCGAACTTGGCGGGCAGCTGATCCTTGTCGAGCAGCGACATATCGGTGAGATCGCGGGCCAGCCGCGTCAGGGTCGCGGTTCCCCGTCCGATGGCGGCCAGACCCTCGCGCTGGTTGTCGGTCACCGGGCCCAGGGCCCCGCCTCCCATCATCTCTGCATAGGCCTTGATCATGGTCACGGGCGTGACGATCTCGTGGGAGGCGATCGCGATGAAGTTGGATTTCAGGCGATCGATCTCGCCCAGCCTCTGGATCTCGCTCCGCTGCGTGGCGCGCATCGCCTCGAAGTCCGCCGCGAGCACCCCCATCTCGTCCCTCGAGCGCACGTTCAGGGGGAAATCGTAGTTTCCGACGCGCATCTCGTTCGCCGCCTGGACGAGGCGGCGAATCGGCCGCGTCACGCCCGCCGCGATTCCGAGGCCGAGGAGAAGCGCCAGCACCGCCGCGACGGCACCCGCCCAGAGGAGGTCGGCGCCGATGCGCCTCACCATCGCGGTCTCCTGATCGAGGGATCGAAGCAGCACGTAGCTGAGCTGCCCCCCCATCTCGAGACCGGACACCTCGCCGCGCAACGCAAGGAAGCGCTCGCCGGAGGAAGGAACCACCTCGAGCATCGCACCGAGAGGGGTGGCCCCGCGCTTCGGGGTCCGCCCGCGCCACTCACGGGCTTTCTTCTCGAGTACCAGGCGAAGCGGGGATGGGGAGACCGTGCTGGAGATGATCTCGCCGTCCACCGTGAACACCACCTCGCTCCGCGTCGTCTCCTTCAGCGCCAGCGCCAGAGCCTGATCGACGCTCTTCCCCAGGGTCAGGGTGCCCACCAGCGACCCGCCCACCACGATCGGGACCACCGCGACGCGGTACGCGTTCTGTCCTTCCATGACGTACCCGCTGGCGGGCTTCCGGGCCAGCGCCTCTCGGATGAGGCTCGAGCGGGAGATATCGATACCGTACTGACCCAGGTGTCCCGCGCGCGCGAGGATGATGCCGGCATCGTCCGTCACATCGAACACCGGGGCCTCGGTGTCGTGCTGGAAGTCGGAGACCACGCCCGCCAGCGTCTCCTGGTAATCCTGCGAGCCCCGGTCCGCTTTCGGAAGCGTGAGCATCGCGAAGAACTTGGGATCCCGGGCCACGACCGTTCCGATGCGCTTCAGATCCTCTCCCTGACGCGCCATCTGCTTCTCGAAGGAGAGAGCCGCGCGGGCGAGGTCCGCGGTCACGGTGCGGTTCTGCTCCGCGGCGACCCGGGAGTTCACGGCGAGAAGGGCGGCGACGAGCACCGCGAGAATCGGGAGGGAGGTGGTCGCCGCGATCTTGACGGCGAGTGAGACGCTCGGCCTGGGGAGCCGGAGCGGCGTCATGGCATCAGCGTCGAAAGCGTCGCGGTTCCTCGCTCGGGTACCTGGACAAGGCTCTCGCGCGTGCCCGAGCTGAGCCAGACCTTGACGGTGTGATTTCCGGCCGGGACGTCATGAATCCGAAACGTGCCTCCGGGACCGATCAGCGCGAACCGCCGCGTCGGAGCGACGATGATGTCGGCGCGCATGTCGGAGTGGATGTCGCAGTACACCTGCACCGCCCCCGACTTCACGAACCTCACGCTCCGCGACTTGCCCTTCGGGTAGCGCCCCAGGTCGAACTTCTTGGGAGGGGAGTAGGAGAAGATGTTGTGGAAGACGTTGTCGCTGTTGTGAAACTCGACTTCCTGCCCCGCGACGATCGCGAGGATGCGCGGGACGAAGCGCTGCCCCAGCTGATCCATGCGCGCCGGCCCCGGCACCGCCGCCGGATCCGGGGGCAGGTCGGCCACCCAGGCCACGCCATACACCGTATCCACGGCCGCCGCGGCCGCGGCGATCCTGGACGAGGCGCTGAGCTGCCCCACGTAGGGATTCGGCTTGGAGGTGTCGTGGATCGAAAGGTCCGCCGGAGTCAGCGTGACCGAGCCCTCGATCACTCCCGCGAGGGCGGGCTCGGCGGCGACGAGCGCGACCGCGACCAGCATCGCGACGAGAACGAGAATCGCGGTCCGCATCAGAACGTCACCGCGAGCTGCGCGGCCGCGAACGAGCGCGTCCGGCGCGGCGTGATGTCGACCTGCGATTCCTGGTGGACCAGCTTCGCGAGCAGGCGCGCCGACGGCTTGAATCCGATTCCGATCTCGCGCTTCCAGAGGTCCGCGTCCCAGGGGGTCGACCCGCCCGCCGCGAGCGCCACGTCGTCGAAGACCACCCGGTCGAAGCGCGCCGCGACGTACCAGCCGGGGATCACGGTCCACTTGCCCTCGACGTACCACGCCTGGAGATCCAGGTTGCCGACGAAGGGGGACTCGAAGCGGTTCCGGATGTACTCCGAATAGAGAACGCCGTGGCCGTAGGAGAGCTCCAGGTCCGAGCCGAGGAGCTGCTGCATGTATTCGTCCGCCGTGTGCCCCGGCGGGAGATCCTCGTTCAGGTTGCCCTGGAGATAGGGGCCGCGCGCGCCGGAGACGCCTGCGCGGATCCAGGGCGCGGGCATGAAGCCGATCCGGCCCAGAATCTGTTTTCCGTCGTTGTCGTCGCTCATGGCCGGAGCGCCCACGGTGCCGTTCGTCACGCCAGCCGCGAACTCGAAGGGTGCCACGGTGCCCAGGGTCACGATGCCGAAGTCCCAGCAGTTCTCGTACATGATGGGAAGCGCGCCGCCCGCGTCGTAACCGACGCCGGTGAGGCCTGGAGCCAAGTAGTCGGTCATCCAGCCCCGGCCGCGATTCGCGACGATGTCCTCGCCCCTCGTGGGCACCTGATCGTTCCGTACGTCGACCTTGTACGAGTACATGAGCGGCGGTCCGATGAGATTGTTCTTCGGGGCGTAGGAGCGGTTCGGATACGCCCCGACATGGAGCGGGATCTTCCCCACCTCGAGATGGATGTCCCGGCCCTTGGGATCCGAGAGGCGCACGAACCCGCCGAAGAGCCGCGCGAACATCGTGTCGTCGTCGTAGAGGAATTCCGTGAAGACGTGGACGTGGTCCTGGACGGGCGCGTCGGCGAAGAGGCGGATGCGCGTGGTGTGGAAGGCGTTCTCGCCGAAGTTGAGGGAGTTGATGCCGATCTGGCTCGGGCGCGTGACGTACACGAGATCCAGATCGCCCGCGAAGTTGACCGGCCCGATGGACGAGCATTCGCCGCGTGGCGTTAGGCAAAACAGGATCCAGAGCCCGAGCAAGGCGCCCGCAAGGCGCGCGGCCGTTCTTCCCTGAACGAGATTCCGTCTGGAGCGCATGGACAGTCCCCCGGTATCCCTCGGCAATCTGCCGTGTCGCAGTAGGTTTCGGTATTCGAGGGGCTCATCCTGAGCGGAATCCGATGGTGTAGACTTCGGCGGATGGAGACGCCTGAGCTGAGCCCCGCCCCCTTTGCTTCCCAGCCGCAGCCCCTTGCCGGGACTGCGGATGGAGCACCCCTGCGGCGCGGAGCGAATCTGGAGCTCACGATCGAGGACCTGGCCTTCGGCGGAAAGGCTCTGGCCAAGGTTCAGGGGCTGGTGGTGTTCGTAGAGAACGCGCTCCCAGGAGATCGCGTGATCGCCACGGTGTATCGGAGGCGCCGGCAGTACGCCGAGTCGCGGGCCGTGAAGATCCTCGAGCCCTCGCCCGCACGGGTCCCGGCTCCCTGCAGCCACGTTCCCATCTGCGGCGGATGCCGATTTCAAGACTTGGACTATCAGGAGCAGCTCCGGCACAAGCAGCGCCAGGTGGAGGGCTGTCTCGAGCACCTCGGCAGGATCCACGCCGCCGTCCGGCCGGTCCTCCCGGCGCTCGAGCTCTTTCATTACCGGAACAAGATGGAGTACAGCTTCGGGCGCGACGAGAAGGACGCGGTCACGCTGGGACTTCATCGCCGCGGCTTCTACGACAAGCCCTTCGATCTCGAGCGCTGCTTCATCGCGACTCCGATCTCGAGCGAGATCGTGGACTTCACCCGCGAGTTCGCCCGCCGCGAGAACCTCCCTCCCTATGACTTGAGGCGGCACACGGGGCTTCTTCGTTTCCTCGTGGTGCGCGAGGGAATCCGGACCGGCGAGGTCATGGTGAACCTCGTGGCCAGCGAGGCCCATCCCGCGTTCGAGCGCCTCGCGGCGGGGCTTCGCGAGCGCTTTCCCAGGATCCAGAGCGTGGTGCTGAACCTGACGCGCCGGAAGGCGCAGATCGCGGTGGGGGAAGAGGAGCGTCTGCTCGCCGGCAAGCCGACCATCTTGGAAGAGCTGGGCGGGCTCACCTTCGAGATCTCCTCCAATTCCTTCTTCCAGACGAACACGAAGCAGGCGGAACGGCTCCTCGACACGGCGCTCGAGGCCCTGGCGCTCGGGGGCTCGGAGCGCGTGCTGGACGTCTACTCGGGGACGGGAACGTTCACGCTCCCGCTCGCGAAGCGGGCGGCCGAGGCGGTCGGAATCGAATCCTCGGCGATCGCGGTGCGCGACGCCGAGCGCAACGCGGCGAGGAATGGAATCCGGAACGCGCGCTTCTGGACGGGGGAGGCTCTGGAGGTGATGGGCGCGCGGCTCCAGGGGGAGGGCGCCACGTTCGACGCCGTGCTGGTGGATCCGCCGCGCGCGGGCCTTCATCCCGGCGTGATCCAGCGTTTACTCGAGCTGGGAGCGCCGAGGCTCGTCTACGTATCGTGTAATCCGAGCACCCTGGGGCGCGACCTGGGACTCCTCTGCGAATCGCGCTACGCAGTGGACTGGATCCAGCCCGTGGACATGTTCCCGCACACGCCGCACATCGAATGCGTCGCGGCGCTCCGGAGGATCGCGTGAGGGGTAGCCGGCGCGTGGAAGGGGTCCGGGCACGGGCCAAGGCGGAGGTCCGCGCGGGGGAGATGGCCGCGGCCGCCGACGTGAGCACAGGGGGCGTCCATGAGACGGTCCTCGAGAACGGCCTCACAGTCCTGATCCAGGAGGTGCACGTCGCGCCGGTCGTGTCCTTCATGATCTGGTACAAGGTGGGCTCGCGGAACGAGAGCGCCGGCTGGACCGGAATCTCGCACCTCCTCGAGCACATGATGTTCAAGGGCACCCCCCGCCACGGAAAGGGCGAGATCGCCCGGCTCCTCCAGCGCAACGGCGCCTCCTTCAACGCGGGCACCTCGCTCGACTACACGAACTACTACGAGGTGCTGGCCGCGGACCGGCTGGAGCTCGCCATGGAGATCGAGGCGGACCGCATGGCGAACGCGCTCATTCCGGAAGAGGAGCATCGTCTCGAGATGACGGTCGTGCGCTCGGAGCTGGAGCGGAACGAGGACAATCCGCATCGGGCGCTCTACCAGGACCTGTTTGCCCAGGCCTTCGAGGCGCACCCCTACCACTGGCCGACGATCGGGTGGCGAACCGACGTCGAGGCCATCCGGACCGAGCAGATCCGCGAGTACTACAAGAGCCACTACATGCCGAACAACGCCGTGGCCGTGGTCGTGGGGGACGTGGATCGGGAGCGGGCGCTCGCGATGGTGGAGAAGCACTTCGGCGGGATCGAGCGCGGAGTGGAGCCTCTCCCTGTCGTGACCGTCGAGCCGCCCCAGCTGGGGGAGCGCCGGTTCAAGATCCAGAAGCCCGGCGACACGCGCTACCTCATGGTGGGCTGGCGAAATCCCGAATTGATCCACGCGGACAATTATGCGCTCGACGTTCTGGGGATCATCCTCGGCCACGGAAAGACCTCGAGGCTCTACCAATCGCTGGTGGAGGGAAAGCTCGCGACCGAGGCGGAAGCCCAGAACGAGACCGCGCGCGACCCCTTCCTCTTCATCGCACAGGCCACGGCGGCTCCCGGCATCCGGCTCGAGCAGCTCGAGGAATCACTGTTCGGACAGACGGAGCGCCTGATGTCGGAGCCTCCGTCCGCGCTCGAGATCGCCCGCGCCAGGAAGCAGATCCAGGCCTCCTTCGTCTATTCCAGGGACTCCATCCGGAGCCTGGCGCAGCAATTGGGGTACTACGAGGCCGTGGGGTCCTACACCTATCTCGATACCTATCTGGACCGGATCGCGGCCGTCCGCCCTGAGGACGTCTCCCGCGTGGCCCGCCAGTACCTGTCGGAGCGAAACCGCACCGTCGGACTCTATGAACCGATATCCGAGTAGCGGCTCCGGCACCGCCGTCGCGCGGCCCTCGGCCCGCACCGTGCGTCCGACCCGGGTCGAGCTTCCGAACGGCCTCGTCGTGATCTTCCAGGAGAATCACGCCAACCCGACCGTGGCCATCCAGGGGCTCGTGAAGGCGGGCGCCATCTTCGATCCCGCGCCGCGGAGCGGTCTCTCCCGATTCGTCTCGGCGATGCTCGACCGGGGCACGACGAAACGGACCGCCTTCCAGCAGGCGGATGCTCTGGAGACGCTCGGCGCCAGCATCCACTTCGAAGGGGGCCCGGAAACCATCGGGATCTCCGCGAACATGCTCTCCGAAGACACGGGTACGGTCCTCGAAGTCCTGGCCGACGCGCTCCGGAATCCGTCCTTCACGCCGGATCAGATCGAGAAGGCGCGCGACGAGATGCTCGTGCGGGTGAAGATCTCGAACGAGAACACGGCTTACGTCGCGACGAGAACCGCGAACGAGCTGCTCTATCCGCCCGAGCATCCCTACCACCGGCCGCCCCTGGGAACCGAGCCCACGCTCCGGGCGGTCACGCGGGAGGATCTTCAGGCGTTCCACGCGTCCCACTATGGCCCCAACACGGCGGTGCTGGTGCTCGTGGGAGACGTGGATCCCGAG
Organism: Candidatus Dormiibacterota bacterium; assembly: GCA_035635575.1. Lineage (GTDB taxonomy): Bacteria > Eisenbacteria > RBG-16-71-46 > SZUA-252 > SZUA-252 > WS-7. The sequence continues at coordinate 21,692 of DASQAV010000002.1, forward strand.
TCCACGCTGGAGCCGGTGAAGCGCGTGCTCTTGGACTGGAGGAAGCTCCATGCTCCCCCTCCCTTCTCGGTGCCGCGCGCGGGCCCGCCCGAGCGTCCCAGGCGCCGGGTCGTGGCGATGAAAGGAAAGTCCCAGGTCGACGTGGCGGCCGCTCTTCCCGGAATCGCGCGAACCGACCCCGAGTACTACGCGGCGATGATCATGAACTACGTGCTGGGGGGAGGCTCCCTCTCGAGCCGGCTCATGGACCAGCTGCGCGACAAGATGGGCCTGGTATACGGGGTCTATTCGAACCTCCACGCGGGCATCGGGGCCGGGCCCATCCAGGTCCGCGCGGGCACGAACCCGGCGAACGCCGATCGCACCGCCGAGGCAATGCTCGCCGAGGTGCGGCGAATGCACGAAGAGGGGCCCACCGAGGCCGAGCTGGAGGAAGCGGTGAGCTATCTCACGGGAGTCTTTCCCGTCCGCATGGAGACCAACGCGGGCGTGGCCTCGCAGCTTCTCGGAGCCGAGCTCTACGGGCTGGGCATGGACTACATCGAGCGCTATCCCGGAATCCTCCGTGGGATCCGGATCGAGCACGTGCGCGACGCATCCCGGAAGCACCTTTCTCTCGACGGCTACGCCCTGGCCATGGCGGGGAGCTACCCGGAGACCACCGAGGCACGGCGAGACGCGTGAGACCCGGACTCCGATCCCGATCCAGGCATCTCGCATTCGCGGCGGCGCTCCTTCTCGTCCTCGCCGGCACGGTCGCCCCCGGATCCGCGCAGGCCAGGCGCATCTTCGTGCCGCGTCAGCACAAGCTCCTCCAATCCGCCATCGACGCCGCGCGCGCGGGAGATACGGTGTGGGTCGCGGCGGGTACCTACTACGGCCCGCTCGTGTTGAAGAAGCAGATCGTCCTCTTCGGCGACGGAGGACCGGACAAGACGATTCTCGACGGCAAGGGCAATGCGCGCGTGCTCCACGTGGAAGGGATCTCGCGCGGGGCCATCGTCGGGTTCCGGATCCAGAATGGAAAGGCCGCCGGCGGCAGCGGCATCTACTGCCTGCGCGACACGGCGTTCCTCATCGCGGGCTGCAAGATCCGGGATAACTGGGAGGCCGGGGTCGCCACGTGGCAATGCGCCCCGCTCCAGATCGTGGAGTCCGAGATCACCGGAAACAAGGGGAGCGGCGTGACCGCGAACGACTCGCGCATCCAGATGATCCGGGTGCTCGTTCGCGGGAACGAGAGCCCCACGGGAGGAGGGATGGCGCTCACCTCCTCCGAGGTGATCCTCCGCGATTGCAAATTCGAGGAGAATCGCGCGTCGGACGGCACCGGGGGGGGAATCTACGGTGAGGATGATTCCTCGATCCGCACGTTGAACTGCGTTTTCCGCGGCAACCGCGCGGCGGCGGGAGGCGGAGCGATCGCGGGCAGGGACAGCAGCGATGTCCGCATCCGGACGACGCTATTCGCCGAGAACCATGCCTCGACCGGCGGGGCCATCCTCACGGACATGTGCACGCTCGACCTCATGTCGTCCATTTTCACCAAGAACCGGTCGACCACGGCGGGATCCGCGCTCCAGATCATGGGCCGGCGCGTCGCCGGCGTGAACCCGCTCATCTCCATGAATACCTTCTACCGGAATGGCGTCGAGGCGCCGGACGGCGCCGCCATCTTCTCCATGGACGTGGCGCCGGAGATCGTCCGCAACATCTTCGTCGTGGACAGCACCGAGAAGAACCGCGCGGTGCTCGAGATGCGAGGCGTGCCGCGCTACGAATGCAATCTGGTGTACTCCCCGGACGGCCCGCTCGCCCCGCCGACCGCGACGACCATCGTCGGGAATCCCTCCTTCTGCGACGCGGAGAAGGAAGACTTTCACCTGAGGGACCTGAGCCCCGCCCTCGTCGGCCCCTGCGGAAGGCTTGGTGCGCTGGGGAAAGGCTGCACCACCTTCCGGATGCTCCCCAGCCAGTAGCCCCATCGCCGGAGTTTTCGCCCGCCTCCGCGTTTTTTCCGCATCGCTACGCGTTTTTTGGCACGCCATCAATAGATTTCCCGGTCGACATGGGATTAGACTTTTTGTGGGAGGAGGCCGGCCGGAGGCCGATGGCTCCCCACGCATGCTCGTTCTGCCGGGAACTTTAGGGGGCTTCGGGCGGTAGTGCTTCGTGAGGCTTTGGTGGCCGTGTAAGTGTATGTCCCGCAAGGAGGTCAAATGAAGGTGCTCGAGATGATGCCGATCGGCGCAGCTGTGTTCGCGCTGAGCCTGGGCCTCTCATCGGTCGCTCCCTCCCCCGCTCGCGCGGATGACGACTGGGGAAAAGGTGACAAGAACCTCATCCGAATCGTGCAGGAGGACCAGGATAACGATCGAGACAGCGATCGAGTGTCCAGCTCCTCCGGCTATCTGGGGGTCCAGGTTCAGCGGCTGAGCGCCTCGCTTCGCAGAGCGAAAGGCATCCCCGAGGCGACCGAAGGCTCCCTGGTGAGCAACGTCGAGGACCAGAGCCCCGCGGACGATGGCGGCATCAAGCGCGGTGACGTGATCCTGGAAGTGAATCGTCAGTCCACGCCCAGCCCGAACGATCTCGTCCGGGTCGTGCGCGACCTCGAGCCCGGACGCAGAGTCCCGGTGCAGATCTGGCGCGACGGCGTCACCCGCACCGTGACGCTCACGGTCGGAACGCGCCCGGCGGGCGCCGATGCTCCACCCCGGGCGCCGGAGCCACCGGACGCTCGCGGCGATGCGCCGGACCCGCGTGATGTGCCGGACGTGCGCAGCGTGCCGGACGTGCGCGGCATGCCCGACATGCGCGGCATGCCCGATGGCAGCCGGATGCAGATCCTCCGCCGCAACCGGGATGATCTCCAGCGGCAGCTCCAGGACATCCACGAGATGTTGTCCCGGCTGCGCGACGTGGACCTGGCCAGACTCGAACGAGAGATCCAGCAGCTTCGCTCCGAGCTACAGCGTGGCGGCGCGCTGGAGCGTCGGAACCGCGATAACGAGGAGCGCGATCGCGGCGATCGCCAACGCGACCAGAATGAACGCGACAACAAGGATCGTGAACAGGACCACAGCAACGACGGCGATTAGCTCCTGAGAGAACGCAGTCTGGCGGGTGGGTGTTTCCATTGGACGGTTCTAGCCCATCGAAAACCGTTCAAGCCCACCCGCCTCTCCCTATCAAAAGAACTGGACCGCGGCGGCCCTCGCGGGTAGCATGCGGGCGCTCGGCGTTACCAAGCTGCGCCGCGTATGCTTTTTGCTACATATCGGAGTGCCCAGTCCGATAAGCCTGGAGGAGACATCCCCTTGTCTCTTTCGCGCAAGTCTCAGTGACCCGCACGGATGAGGGCTGGGAGAATCATGCGCTATCGACGATTCGTCGCTTCGCTGACTTGTGGAGTGCTTGTAACACTGACGCTTTCGGTGCACGTTCCGGAAGCCTCGGCGCAGCAATCTGCACGTTCCGGAGGCTCGGAGCCCACGCGGCTGGCGTCTGCTTCCAGCTCGCGCGCCTCCAGGAAGCAGGTGCGGCCGCGCCGGCATCGCAGGACGCGGAGGCTCCGCCGCCAGGCCACCTTCTCCCTGCCGCAAGTGACGCGTTACGGGATTCCCCGGCTTCACGCGAAGGCGGCCTTCGTCGTGGACGCCACCAGCAACAAGGTGCTCTTCCAGAAAAACCCCACGGAGCTGTACCCCATCGCCAGCCTCACCAAGCTCATGACCGCCCTCGTCTATTTCCAGACGAAGCCGCAGTTCGATCAGGTGGTCGAGATCGCGCCCGATGACGTACGGCATTCCAGCAGGTCCCACATCCGGGCGCGCGAGGACATCACCGTGCGCGATCTCCTGCACGCGTCGCTCATGGCCTCGGACAACGTGGCCACGAAGGCGCTCGTCCGTTCGTGCGGCCTGCCGCGCGAGGAGTTCGTCCGGAGGATGAACGCCATGGCGGATTCCATGAACCTGACCGGGACGCATTTCGTCGAGCCCACGGGACTGGACGAACAGAATGTCGCGACCGCCCAGGCCATCGCGACGCTTCTCCGGACCGCGGCCAGCAATCCGGTCGTCGGCTCCATCATGCAGAAACAGACCTATACCTTTGCTTCGAACCGGAAGCTCCATCGGCTCGTGAACACCAACCGGCTGCTCAAGAGCAAGTGGCGCATCACGGGAGGGAAGACGGGATTCATCAGCGAGGCGGGCTACTGCTTCGCGACGATGGTCGAGACCCCGTCGGGAACGGAAGTGACCGCGGTCCTGCTCGGCGCTCCCAGCAATCGCCTCCGCTTCGCGGAGGCAAGACGGATGCTCGACTGGACCTTCCGATTCGGGCTGCCGCAGGCTGCTGCGGCGAATGGCGGCGAATAGCGCGTGCGGGCCCCCGGCATAACCGCCGGCCTTCGACCCCACCCCCTCCAAGCCACGCTCGTATTCGCTTCGCTTCTCCCCGCGCTCTTTCTGCTTCCCCTGCCGGCCGCGGCCGATGAGCCTCCGCCGATCGCGTCGGCCTTCGTCTTCCCCGTCGGTGACGAGCTGGACTTCAAGAAGCCGGCCGCGGGCGAGCCCAACGGCTTCCATGTAACCGACCCGTATCTGAAAGTCCGGAAATCGCGCAAGCATCGCCCTCAGCGCGTCCACTACGGCGTGGATCTCTCCGGCAGCGCGGGCGGCCTCCTGGTGCGGGCGATCGCGGCCGGAGTCGTCGAGATCAGTGATGCCAACGCCCTCGTCAAGGTCCGCAGGCCGCAAAAAGTAAAGCTCCCGACGGTCGTGAATGGGAAGAGGATCTACGCATGGGGAGTCCGATACCGGACGGTCTGGAAATGGCGCACGGGTTGGGGAAACCGCATCGTGATCCGGCACACGCTCCCGGACGGACAGGTGGTCTATTCCCTCTACGCGCACCTCATGTCGCGATCGGTCCTCGTTCGCGCGGGGGAGCCGGTCGCGGCCGGGCAGCCCATCGCGAAGGTGGGCAGGACAGGCCGCGCCACGGCGCCCCACCTCCACCTCGAGATCCGGACCACGCGCCTCGACGAAGCCGCCGAGATCTCCGATCCCGACGACTCCGAGGTCACCGACGAAGGCGAGACGGCGGAGCGCCCGGAGACCGAGCTTCCGCACACGGTGGATCCGCTCGCCTTCCTGGTGGACCACGTGCTCCGGTTCGAGGATCTGGAGCCCGGGAGCTGGCAGGTGCGCTATGCCCTTCCCGCCGTTAAGGACGGCGTGATGAGCTGCGACCGGGGACGCTTCGATCCGGACGAGGCCGTGACGCGGGCTGAATTCTACGCCGCGCTCGTGGCTTCGTTCCGCCTGGGGACGGGCTTCACGAAGAACGAGTACGATTCGCAGGTGGACGCCCTCATCGACACGGGCATTCTCGACAGCTCCGCGCGGCATCAGAATCGACGGGACCCCATCGAGCGCTCGGACGCGCTGGAGCTGGTGCTGCGGTGCCTCGACCGGGGAGCGGCCCGGGCGCTCAGCATGAGCCGCATCCCCGGGGAGCAGCTGGCCCGTGATTTCAACGCGGAGTTCGCGGGCCGGGACGCGGCGAACGAGGCGGAGCAGGAAGCGCGAAGGCTGGCGGCCGGGGAGACGGCGGAGCTCAGGAAGGCCGCGGCCGCGCGGGACGAGCGCCGCGCCAAGGCGGCACTCGAGCGCGGGGCACCTCCGCCCAAGAAGCGGACCAAGGTCGAGGCGGTGAAGCCCGTGCCCATGCTCGACCCGGGTTTCGATTCGCTCGCGCAATCGAAGGAGAACCTCTCGCGGGCCGAAGTATGCCTGCTCCTCGCGTCGACCCTTCGCATCGGATCCGCGAACGTCTCGGCCCTCCAGCGCGCGGCCTCGCGCGCCGCGAAGACGGGCTAGCCTTCCCAGGGCGGCGCTGGCATTGTCGGCGCCGTGACCACTTCGACCCCATCGCTTCGCCCCACCCTCGTACGGGGCGAGGGCGTCCACGTCTGGGACGCCGACGGCCGGCGCTATCTCGACGCGATCTCGGGATCCTTCGCGGTGCAGCTGGGCTATGGCCGCGCCGATCTCGTCCGCGCGCTGACGGAAGCCGCCTCCCGCCTGCCGTACGCCCGCCCCTCCCGATTCGAGAGTGCGGAGTCGGAGGCCTATGCGGAAGAGCTGCTGCTCGCCGCGGGTCCCCCCTACAAGCGCGCGTTGTTCACATCGTCGGGCAGCGAGGCGGTGGAGGTCGCGCTGAAGGCGGCGCACCGGTATCAGAGCGCGAAGGGCCGCCCCGGCCGGACCCGGATCACACACCTGCGCGGCCACTTCCACGGGGCCACGCTCGCCGCTCTGGGAGTCACCGACTACCGGCCGCGACGCGACGCGTATGACGCGATCCTCGCCGGTGGACCCGCCTTCGATGAGGGTGCCGCCGATCTCGAGGGCGAGCTTGGGTCCGCGGCAGCGCTCATCGCCGAGACCATCCCGGCCGTGGGCCGCGGGGCTTCGTTGCCGCGGCCCGGATTTCTTCGGGAAGTCCGCCGCGCGTGCGACCGCCAGGATGCGCTCTGGATCGCGGATGAGATCCTGACGGGATTCGGCCGCGTCGGATCCCTCTTCGCCTGGAAGCGATTGGCGGAGGATTCCAGGGAGCCCGAGGCCAAGCCGGACATCGTCGTGTTCGGGAAGGGAGCGGGTGCCGGATACGCGGCGATCGCGGGCGTCTTGCTGGCGGAACGTGTTGCCGCCGTGCTCGACGCGGCGCCAGGGGGAGCGTTCTCGCATGCCCAGACCTACGGCGGACACGCGCCCGCGTGCGCCGTGGGAAGGCGCGTGCTCGCCGCCATGCGCGAGGAGAAGATCGAGGCGCGGGTGCGCGAGAAGGAGGGGGCGCTTCGTGACGCTTGGACCGCGCTCTCGGCCCATCCTCACGTGCTGGACGTCCGGGGCCTGGGCTTTCTCTGGGGGATGGTGCTCAGGAAGGACCGGGAAAGCGGGAAGCCCTTCCCGCGCGAGCGCAAAATTGCCGAGCGCGTGGAGGCAGCCTGCCGCGACCGGGGCCTCCTCGTGTTCTCGGGCTCAGGCTCCCACGACGGGAATCTCGGCGATCACCTCCTGATTGGACCGCCGCTCGTCTCGGACGCTCACCACTTTCCTCAGATCGCGATCGGGATCAGGGAGTCTCTGGACGCGGTGATGCGCGATACGTGACCACCTGAACTTTCTCTCGTACAATCGTACCGATGAATCCAAATCCGCCGATCAAGAGCCAGCGCAGCATGACAGCACTTCTCGCGGGCGGCGCGATCCTCGTATGCGCCTCCGTCCTGGGATGCGCCGCCGACTCGGAGCTCAAGCGATACGACCCCTCCCTGAACGAGATCGACCTCCGCCAGGGAAAGATCGCGGACATGGGCGTGGTGAAATTCCAGGAGCCCGATCAGATTCGCCCGCCGCTCATCGCCACCCTGGAGCGAACCTTCCGCGAGGAGCGTCCGGATCTGACCGTGCTCCCGGCCGACAGCGTGCGGCACCTCCTCGGCGGCGAGCGCTACCGGAAGCTCATGCTCGGCTACGAATACCAGGGCACCCTCGACGGCCCGGCCCTGAGCGAGATCTCCGATTCGCTGCGTGGGGCGGCGCGCTTCCTTCTTCTCGCCCGCGTCGTGAAGGACCGCACCCGGAGCTCGGCCCGCGGCATGGCCCAGGGCGATACCGGATTGTCCTCGGCCTCCTATGCCATGGGGATCACGGGGCGCGATGCGCAGGTGGTCATCCATCTCTACGATCTTTCGAGGAGGAGCCTGGCAGTGACCGCGAGACTCGACGGCTCGAGCGAGAACTCGAGGCCCGTGCTCTCGCCGATCCGCCCTGGCTCCAGCGGGACGGTGGAGCTGGGGAGGGTCGTGCCTCCGGAGGAGACCGGGTACCCCGCCTCCCCCGAGCTGGCCCAGGCGGTCGAGGACCCGTTCCGCACGTTCGCGAAGACGCTGCCCGGCACTCCCTTGCCGGCCGGCGCCCCCCAGCCGGTGCCTGCTCGGCGCTAGTCCGCGCTCACCTTCTTCAGCTCGGCCACCAGCACCCCGGACAGGATCGCGGCGCTTCCCAGCACTTCCCATCCCGACATGTGAGCGCCGAAGAAGCCCATCGCGAAGAGTGACGCGAACACCGGCTCCAGCGAATAGATCACTCCCGCGCGCACCGGCTTCGTCTTTCCCAGCGCCCAGGTCTGGAGCACGAGAATCAGCGCGGTCGCGATGACGCCGAGATAGAGGAGCGTCCCCCACGCTTCGGTGGGCACCGAGAGCTTCCCGCGGGCCGCGACGAAGATCCATCCCATGGCGCCCGAGACCAGGGCCTGCATCGCCGAGACGGCAAAGGGATCGCTCCGCCGCGCGGCCACGTTCGTGTACACCACTTGGCACGCGAAGAAGACCGCGCCGGCCAGCGTCCAGAGGTCCCCCGCATGCAGGCTGAGCCCCGCGTCCGCGTAGAAGATCAGGAGCCCCACGAACACCAGCGCCACCCCGAGAATCTCTCCGAGCCGCACGCGCGATCGCTGCACCAGGAACGCGATGAACGGCATGAACACGACCGCGGTTCCGGTGAGAAACGCCGAGCGCGGCACGCTGATCGTCGTGAGCCCGATCGCCTGCGTGAGATAGCCCCCGACGAGAAAGAGTCCCGTGCGGATTCCATCCCAGAGATCCTGACGTCCCATCCGCGCGAGCCGGCGCCGGTAGATCAGGCAGAGCACCAGCGCCGCGATGGAGAAGCGCACCGCCACGATCGTGTACGCGTCGACCCGGTGGAGGATGACGCTGAGGAGCGGAAAGGTCGTTCCCCAGATCGCCGTGATGAGGAGGAGCGTGCCCTCGGCGACCCGGCTCGAATCCCTCCTCAACGGCGCGGGCGCCGCGTGGGCCGTGCGGTCAAGGCCTTGATCGAGAAGGAGAGGCTCTCCAGCTCCACCGCCAGGTTCACGTTCCGGAGCGCCACTTGCGGCGGAATGAAGAGCTTCCGGTGGGCGAAGTTCAGGATTCCGCGCATTCCCGCCATCACCATGCGGTCGGCCACGGCCTGGGCCGCGCGCGCGGGCACGGCGATGACCCCGATCTCGAGCCCCAGCCGCTCCGTCTCCTCTTGCAGCGCGTCCACGTGGAGGATCTGGAGGTCACGCCACTTCTGGTGGATCCGCTCGGGGCTCACGTCGAACACCGCGGCGAAGTCGAATCCCTGGCGGCGAAATTCCTTGTAGGAGAAGAGGGCCGAGCCGATGTTCCCCGCGCCCACCAGGGCCACTCTCCAGCGGCGGTTCAGCCCCAGGATGAGGCGGATCTCTTTCTTGAGGCGCGCGACCAGATACCCCAGGCCGCGCTTGCCGAAATTGCCGAAGTAGGAGAGGTCCTTCCGAACCTGCGCGGAGGTGACTCCGCTCAGGTGGGCCAGGCCCTGCGAGGAGACGGTGCGAACGCCTTCCAGCTCCAGATCCTCGAGAACCCGGTAGTAATCGGAGAGACGCCGGACCGTCGAGGTGGAGATCCGAGGATCCAGCTACTCCTCCTCGCCCTCGTCCTTCTCCTCGACCTTGGCGACGTCGATCAGCTGGTCGCCCGCTTCCAGGTTGATGAGCCGGACGCCCTGGGTATTCCGGCCGATCTCGGAGATTTCCGAGACCTTGGTGCGGATCACGATCCCGCCTCGGGTGATGAGCATCACCTGGTCGTTGGATACGACTTCGAGGGCCGCGACCACGCGCCCATTCCGCTCGGTGGCCTGGATCGAGATGATCCCCTTCCCGCCGCGTCCGGTGATCCGGTACTCGGAGATGGGAGAGCGCTTGCCGTATCCGTTCTCGGTGGCGACCAGGAGCGAGGCCTCGCGCTTCACCGCGATCATGCCGACCACCGCGTCGTCCTCTTCCAGGGTCACGCCGCGAACGCCGTAGGCCGTGCGCCCCATGGGACGGACGTCCCCTTCGTTGAAGCGGATCGCCTTGCCGTTCCGCTTCTGCAAGATGATGTCCTGGGTCCCGTCGGTGAGGACCGCGTCGATGAGCGAGTCGTCACCGTCCACGCCGATCGCGACGATGCCGCCCCGGCGCGGATTGGAATAGGCGGAGAGCGGCGTCTTCTTCGCGGTGCCGTTCTTCGTGACCATCATGATGAAATGCGTGTCGTCGAATTCCTTCACGGGCAGCACGGACGCCACGCGCTCCTGCTGCGACATCTCGACCATGTTCACGATCGCCTTCCCCTTGGCGGTCCGGCCGCCCTGGGGCACCTCGTGCACCTTGAGCCAGTACACGCGACCGCGGTCCGTGAAGACGAGAATGTAGCTGTGGGTCGAGGCGATGAAGAGATGCTCGATGAAATCCTCTTCGCGCGTGCCCGCGCCCGTGACGCCGCGGCCGCCGCGCCGCTGGCTCCGGTACGTGGTGACCGGGAGCCGCTTGATGTAGCCCGCGTGGGAGATGGTGATGACCATGTCCTCTTCGGCGATCAGGTCCTCCGCCTCGAACTCTCCCGAGCCCGCGACGATCTCCGTGCGGCGATCGTCGCCGAAGCGCTCCCGCACCTGGACCAGCTCCTCCTTGATGATCTGGAGCACCTTGGCCGGCGAGGCGAGGATCGCCTTGAGGCTCTCGATGAGCTGGATCACCTCGAGGTACTCGTCCTCCACCTTCTTCCGCTCGAGGCCGGTGAGCCGCGAGAGGCGCATCTCGAGGATCGCGCTCGCCTGGATCTCGCTCAGGCCGAAGCGGCTCATGAGCCCGGTGCGCGCGGATTCGGTGTCTGCGGCCGCGCGGATGAGCTTCACGATCTCGTCGATGTGGTCCAGGGCGATCTTCAGCCCTTCGAGGATGTGGGCGCGCTTCTCCGCCTCGGCCAGGTCGAACTTGGTGCGCCGGACCACGACCTCCTGGCGGTGGCCGATGTAGTGCTGGATCATCTCCTTCAGCGTGAGCGTGAGCGGGCGGTTGCCGACGAGCGCCAGCATGTTCGCGCCGAAGGTGGTCTGCATCTGGGTATGCTTGAAGAGCTGGTTCAGGACGACCTTGGGCTGCGCGTCGCGCTTCAGCTCGATCACGATTCGCATCCCATCGCGGTCGGATTCGTCGCGGAGGTCGGAGATCCCGTCCAGCGGCCCGTCCTTCACGAGATCGGCGATCTTCTCGAGGAGCGCGGCCTTGCTCACCATGTAGGGAATCTCGGTTACGATGATCGCCTGGCGGTCCTTCCGGATCTCCTCGACCTCGGTCTTCGAGCGAACGGTGATGTGCCCGCGCCCGGTGCGGTAGCAGTCCGTGATTCCCTGGCGCCCGTAGATGATTCCCCCCGTGGGGAAATCGGGGCCGGTCACGAGGCTTAGAAGCTCGTCCGCCTCGCACTGGGGGTTGTCGATGACGTGATGGATGGCGTCCACGATCTCGCGCAGGTTGTGGGGCGGGACGTTGGTGGCCATGCCGACCGCGATCCCGGCCGAGCCGTTCACGAGGAGGTTCGGAACCGCCGCGGGGAGCACGACCGGCTCCTCGCGCGACTCGTCGTAGTTCGGGCGCATGTCGACCGTGTCGCGCTCGATGTCGCGGAGCATCTCCTCCGCGAACTCGGTCAGCCGCGCCTCGGTGTAGCGCTCCGCCGCGGGGGCGTCGCCGTCCACCGAGCCGAAGTTCCCCTGACCGTCCACGAGCGGATACCGCATCGAGAAGGTCTGCGCCATGCGCACCATCGTCTCGTAGACCGCCACGGTGCCATGCGGATGATAGTTTCCCGTCACGTCGCCGGTGATCTTCGCCGATTTCCGGAAGGGGCGGTCGTGGAGGAGATTCAGCTCCCGCATCGCCACGAGAACGCGGCGGTGCACGGGCTTCAACCCGTCACGGACGTCCGGCAGGGCGCGCGAGACGATGACCGACATCGAATAGTCGATGTAGGAGTTCCGCATCTCATCTTCGATGTAGATCGGAACTTCTCTATCGCGCGTTGCCATCGATCAAAGGCTCCTTGGTTGAGATCGCCGCCGCACGAGCGGCGTGAATGCTAGATATCCAGATTCCGGACGCTGTCCGCATACTCTTCGATGAACTTGCGCCGCGGCTCCACCTGATCTCCCATGAGCACGGTGAACATCCGCTCCGCTTCCGGCAGGTCCTCGAGCTTGACCCGCAGCATGGACCGCTGGGCGGGGTCCATGGTCGTGGCCCAGAGCTGGTCGGGATTCATCTCCCCCAGACCCTTGTAGCGCTGGAGCGTGATCCCCTTCTTCCCCCCGAGCTCCTCGAAGGCCTTGTCCCGCTCCGCGTCGTCGTAGGCGTAGCGAATCGTCTTCCCTTTCTGGACCCGGTAGAGGGGTGGCATGGCGATGTGGATGTAGCCCCGCTCGATCAGCGCCTTCATGTGCCGGAAGAAGAACGTCAACAAGAGTGTCCGGATGTGGGCGCCGTCCACGTCCGCGTCGGTCATGATGATGATCCGGTGATAGCGCGCCTTGTCGGCGTCGAAGTCCTCGGCGATCCCGGTGCCGAGCGCGGTGATGAGCGTCCGGATTTCCTCGTTCGAGAGCATCTTGTCCAGGGAGGCCTTCTCCACGTTCAGGATCTTCCCCTTGAGCGGGAGGATGGCCTGATTCTTCCGGTCGCGCCCCATCTTGGCCGAGCCGCCGGCCGAGTCCCCCTCGACGAGGTAGATCTCGCACAGCGCGGGATCGGTGAGCTGACAATCGGCCAGCTTCCCGGGAAGCGAGCCGGAGTCCAGGATGCTCTTCCGTCGCGCGAGATCGCGCGCCTTGCGGGCCGCCTCCCGCGCGCGGGCGGTCGCGATGCACTTCTCCACGATCTTCCGCGCGACCTGGGGATTCTCTTCGAAGTAGTTCCGGAGTCCCTCCCCTACGGCCGACTCCACGACGCCCTTCGCTTCGGTGTTCCCGAGCTTCGCCTTGGTCTGCCCCTCGAACTGGGGATCGGGAAGCTTCACGCTCACGACGGCGGTCAGGCCCTCGCGAACGTCCTCGCCGCCCAGCGTGACCTCCTTGAGCGACTTCGTGAGCCCCTCGCGCTCCGCGTAATTGTTGATCGTGCGCGTCAGGGCCGCGCGGAAGCCGATGAGGTGCGTTCCGCCCTCGACCGTGTTGATGTTGTTCACGAAGGAGTAGACGTTCTCGACGTAGCCGTCGTTGTACTGGACGGCGAACTCGACCGTCACCCGATCCTTGTCCTTCGTGTGATAGATCGGGGACGGGTGCAGCACGGTCTTGTTCTCGTTCAGGTACTTCACGAAGTGGGAGATGCCTCCCTCGTACTGGAAGTCGTGCTTCTTCCCCGTGCGCTCGTCGTGGAAGGTGATCCGGATTCCCTTGTTCAAGAACGCCAGCTCGCGGAGGCGCTGCGAGAGCGTGTCGAAGCTGTAGTCGACCGTCTCGAAGATCGTAGGGTCCGGCTTCCAGGTCACGGTCGTGCCGGTCTCCGTCGTCTCGCCCCGGACTTCCAGGTCCGCCTTGACCTCGCCGCGCTCGTAGCGCTGGTGGTAGCGCTTCCCGCCACGGCGCACTTCGACCTCGAGCCACTCCGAGAGGGCGTTCACCACCGACACGCCGACGCCGTGGAGTCCGCCCGAGACCTTGTACGAGTTCTCGTCGAACTTGCCGCCGGCGTGGAGGGTGGTCATGACGACCTCGAGCGCCGGACGGTTCTGCGTCGGATGGATGTCCACGGGAATGCCGCGGCCGTTGTCGATCACGGTGACGCTGGAGTCGGTGTGGATCGTGACGTTGACCTCGGTGCAGAATCCGGCCAGCGCCTCGTCGACCGAGTTGTCCACGACCTCGTAGACGAGATGGTGGAGTCCGCTCTGGCCCGTCGAGCCGATGTACATGGCAGGGCGCTTGCGGACACCCTCCAGGCCCTTGAGGACCTGGATGTTCCTCGCGTCGTAGGAGTGTCCCTCCGGGGCCGGCGTCAGCGTTGCCGCTTCCTCACGGGGTCCGTTCACCGCTTCCTTACCTCCTTGGATCTCATGGGTACGAATCGTATGGCGCGAATCCGTTGTTCCGGCTGAAGCTCCCGGTTCATGCGTTCCAGGATGCCCTGACGCAACACGGCGAGGTGCCCCATCCAGGTAGCGCCTTGCACCTCGACCAGGAGCTCCCCGTCCCGCACGCCGACGCAGTTCGTCCGCGCGAGCGCCTCGGGTCCTCCCGTCTCCTTCCCCACCGCATCGGCCCAGCGCTCGGTCGCCTCGGCTGCGGCGAACCGCGTCTCGAGCTTGAGTAGCAGGAGCACGTTCTCGAGCACGGTCGCGACCGGCTCGAACCCTTCCCGTTCCGCCGCTGCCTCGTGTCCCCTGCTCCCGGTGCGTCTCACGCGGCGCTCCCCAGCAGGGCTCCCTGCTCGATGGGAATGCGCCGGAACCGCCCCGGCGTCTGCGTAAGCTGACGGCACGCCGTGACGAGCACCTGGCTCGACTCCGGCACCAGACCCAGAATCCGGCCGATCCAGCGCGGATCCAGCTCCGATTCCGGATCGTCGAGGAGAATCACCGGCGGATCGCTCCTCCGCTCCTCGAAGACCCGCGCCAGCGCGAGCCGAAGCAGGATCGAATAGAGCCTCGAATATCCCCGCGAGGCCCCGTCCGTCAGCTCGTCCGCTCCGATCGTGCACCGGAGCCGCGCGCGATGCGGCCCGTGCATGGTCCAGCCCATGCGGCGATCCAGGCGGCGTCCCCCGGAGAGGCGCTCCATCCGGACCTGCGCTTCCTCTTCATCGGAGAGATCCGAATCGCCGAATCCGTCCCGGTATTCGAGCCCGGGCCGAAGCTCCGGATCCACCTGCGCGGCCAGCTCCCACGCGCTCTGGCCGAGCTCGGCACAGAGATTCCTTCGCCTTCGGTCCAGGGACGTTCCCGCGCGCGCGAGAATCTCTTCCCACGCGGACCATTCGGCGGGATCGGTGCCCGGCCCCCGCCGTTCGGCGATGAGGATCTGGTTCCTCTGCCGCAGCGCCGCCGTGTAATCGCGGAGCGAGCCCAGATAGGCGGGCTCGAGCTGGCAGAGCGCCAGATCCAGAAAGCGCCGGCGCGAGGCGGGGCCGCCGTTGAGCACCGCGACGTCCTCGACCGAGAAGTGCACCGTGCAGAACCGGCCCAGGAGATCGCTCATGCGCGTGAGCGGCGCTCCGTCCACGAGCACTTCCTTGGGACCGGAGCCTCCCCGAGCGACGATCTCGCGCACGACGCCAAGCCCGTCGCGCGTCACGCCGCGCACCTCGAACGACGAGGCATCCCGCCGCAAGAGCGCAGGATCACGCGAGCCGCGGAACGACTTGCCGATCGAGAGCAGCACGATCGCCTCGATCAGGTTCGTTTTTCCCGATCCGTTCTCGCCCACGACCAACGCAGAGTCGCCGCGCAGGTCGAACCTGGCTTCCTTGTGGTTCCGGAATTCGCGAAGCTCAATGGACTGAAGGCGCACGCGTTCCGGGTCAGCTCGCCAGGCGAAGGGGCATCACGAGACAGAGAAGATCCTCTTTCGAGGCGCTCCCCTTGTCCGTTTGCGCGGTGGGCGCGATGAGTCCGGCCGTCACCGGCGTGTTGAGACGAATGTCGACTTCTTCGCTGTCGATCGTACGAAGAATGTCGAGCAGGTAGGCCGCGTTGTACCCGATGTCGAGGTCGTCCGAGCCGTACTGCGCGTCGAGCTCCTCGGTCGCGTCTCCCTGGTCGGGCGTCTGAACCATCAGGGTGAGGCGATTGGGGCGCAGCGAGAGTTTCACCTGGCGCGTGAGGCTGTCGGAGAACACTGAAACGCGCTCCAGCGCCTGGGCCAGATCTTCCCGTTTCACCCTTAGATGCTTGTTGTTCTGCTTGGGAAGCACCTGTTCGTAGTTCGGAAACGGCCCTTCGATCAACTTCGTCGTGAGCGTGGTGTCGCCGATCGTGAAGCGGGCGTGATTCTTTGAAATTCCAATGCTCACGGGCCCCGCGGCCAGGGCCAGCAGCCGCTGCAGCTGATTCAAGGCCTTGAGGGGCACGATGACGTCCCCCTTGGGTGGCGTGGGAATCCCTCCCGTGGGCGTACACGATGCCTTGGAGAGCCGGTGCCCATCCGTCGCCACCACGCGCAGCTCCCCGTCACGCACCTGGAACAACGCGCCGTTCAGGGCCGGCCGCGTCTCATCCGTCGAGACCGAATAGATCGTGCGGCGGATCAGACGCTCGAGCAGATCCGGCTCGAGCGAGATCTCGGAATCCGCTTCCACCTTGGGAAGCGCCGGAAATTCCTCCGGACGGATGCAGAGAAACTTGTAGCGGCCGCTTTTGCTCCCCACGTTCAGCGTGAGGTCCTTCGCTTCGATCTTGAGCTCCTCTTTTGGAAGCTTTCGCACGAGCTCGAAGAGCTTCTTTGCGGGGACGGTCAGCGTTCCTGAATCTTTGACGTTCGCGCGTGCCTTCGTCGCGATCGCGAGGTCCAGATCGGTCGCCCGCATCTCCACCTTGTCCTCGGAAGCCTCTAGGAAAATGTTCGAGAGGACGGGTAGTGTCGTTCGGCTTGGAACCGCGCTCGAAACCACCTGCAAAGCGTCGAGAAATTCGCTCTGCGCAATCGAGAACTTCATGGCCACTTCCTGTGCTGTGATCATCTCCGTTGATCCCCCGCTAATCTTTTGTCGGATTAGGGTTTGCAGGTGGCGTCGGGAAGGGTCTTTGCTCCTCGAAAAGTATAGTTTCGGAGGGTCTTTTTCACAATAGAAAACCCCTTATTTTTGATGCTGTTTTGGGCTTCCTGTTCCGGGAGCTACGAAGATCAGGTTCCATGAATAGAAGCAGTAGTACTAGGGGCTGTGGATTGTGTGGATTGAGCACAGTGCAAACCTCCGAAGTAATTGTGCCACAGTAGATTAGAAAATCGTGTCGACGAGCCGAGCGCGGTGAAGCGTTGTGGACAAGCCCAAAGTTATGCCCGGTAATCCACAAAACGGACGAGCCCCCCGCGTTATCCACACGGAACTCACCGTCTTTGAGTCGGTGAATCCCGGGGATCCGCGGGGGTCGCCCGTTTGATCTTCGTTACGTGCTGATGTTGGAGATGAGCTCTTCAACGACGAGTCGGAGCTCCTGGTCGGTGGACATGAGCGCTTCGATCTTGCTGCAGGCGTGGAGCACGGTGGAGTGATCGCGACCGCCGAATTTATTGCCGATGTCCGCGAGCGAAAGGTCGGTCGTGGCGCGCGCGATGTACATGCCGATCTGACGGGGGAAGGCGATCACGTCGGTGCGGCGCTTTCCGCGGAGCGATTCCTCGGACACGTTGAAGTGCCTCGACACCAGGCGCTGGATGTCGGAGACGTCGACGCGCGCCATGTCCGGCTTGATCTGGTCGCGCAGCACCTCCTGGGCGAATTCCACGGTCATCTTCTGATTCATGAGATCCGCAAAGGCGAGGAGCCTCGAGAGGGAGCCCTCGAGATCGCGGATGTTCGTCTTGATGCTGCTCGCGAGGAGAAGGCAGACCTCGTTCGGGATGGTCCGGTTCTGGAGCTCCGCCTTCTTCTTCACGATCGCGACCCGCGTCTCCAGATCCGGCGCCTTGAGATCCACGGACATCCCCCAGCCGAATCGGGAGACGAGGCGCTCCTCGATTCCGGTCATCTGGTTCGGAGGAGCGTCGCTCGTGAGCACGATCTGCTTCCGGGAGTCGTGGAGCGAATTGAAGGTGTGGAAGAACTCCTCCTGCGTGCTCTCCTTGCCCGCGAGAAACTGCACGTCGTCGAGGAGGAGCACATCGACCGTGCGGTAGCGGCTCTTGAACTCGAGCGTCGTGGCGTGCTGGATGGCGTAGATCATCTCATTCATGAATTTCTCGGCGCTCACGAGGAAGATTCGAGCGCTGGGCCGGCTGGCGCGGACATGGTGCCCGATGGCGTGCATGAGGTGGGTCTTGCCCAGCCCCACGCCGCCGTAGATGAAGAGCGGGTTGTAGCACTCCCCGGGATCTTTCGCCACCGCCTGAGCCGTCGCGTGAGCCATTTGATTCCCGCTCCCCACGATGAAGGTCTCGAAGGTGTTGTTGGGGCTGAGGAGGCATTCGTTCCGGGAGGGAAGGGGTCCGCGGGGTCGCTCCTCGAACACCGGGGGCTCCGGCGTCCGCACCTGGAAGGCGAGAATCACCGGGTGGCCCGCCACGGCGGCGAGGGAGGACTCGATGAGGCCCCGGTAATGGTGGTCGAGCCAATCCACGTAGAATTGGCTCGGAACCTCGAGCACCATCGCGGACCCGTCGAAGTCGAGCGGTCCGAGGGAGCGAAACCACGTTTCGAAGGTCTGACTCGAGATGTGAGTCTGGATCTTTTCGAGAGCGCCCTGCCACACGTCACCCGCCACCATGGACTCCGTCATCGTCGTCATGTTGTCCCCATCCCCGCACAGGGTGTCCACCGCTTATCCACATACTTATCCACAAAGAAATCGGGGCGTAACGGGCGTGCTTCCGATCCGTTACGCCCCGAGAAAGGGCTATCGGCCTTGAGTATCCTCACAACGCGTCTTGTCCGAGTTTTGAGGGGCGCGTCGTCCGCGCGGGGGAGACCCGACTGCGAAGACCTGGAGCATGAGCGGTGACGTTCACGTTCCCAGTCTTCGCGACGGGCGCAATGTAGCATCCGTGGTTCGGACGCGCGCAACGAAAATCTTTCGGCGGTGGAACCGCCGTGGTACCGCGGGCTTTCGGATTGACCCGGACCCCCTGAGTTCGCTAGAATCCGGCGCTCGTCTCCAACGTTCCTTTTCTCTTTCTAGAGGTCCTTTCACGTGAAGCGCACGTTTCAGCCGCACAATCGCCGCCGGAAAAAGGTGCACGGCTTCCGCGAACGCATGAGCACGCGAGGCGGACGGGCCGTCCTCAAGCGCCGCCGTGAACGAGGCCGCAAACGTCTCACGGTATAGCGCCGGTACGGGTTACCGGGCCACGATGTCCGACGCGCTCCGGCCGCGCGATCGCCGCCTGCACCAGGGCTGGCAATTCCGCGAAGTGTACCAATCAGGGAAATCCTTCCACGGCAGCTTGATGACGCTCGTCTGCCTCGCGCGGGATCGGGACCATGGCCGCGTGGCGTTCGTCGCCAGCCGCAAGGTCGGGCCAGCGGTCCGTCGGAATCGCGCCAAGCGCCTACTCCGGGAGTCCTTCCGGGGCCAGAGTCCGGCCATCCGCGACCGAGGCTCCTGGCGCATCTGGATCGCGCGCAGCGCCTGCGCCGTGGCGTCCTTGCAGGAGGTGACGGTCGAGATGAAGTCGCTTCTGGGAAGGGAGCCCGAGTGAGCCAGGGGATCCGGGTATTGGCGCCGGGACCTCGGTGGGTGCTCCTCTCCCTGGTCCGGGTGTACCGCGCGGCCATTTCGCCTTCCTTGCCCCGTGCTTGCCGCTTCGAGCCTAGCTGCGCCGCCTACGCCGAGGAGGCGATCGCCAGGAAGCCGCTGGCCCGCGCGCTCTGGCTCATCCTGAGCCGGATCTCGAAGTGCCATCCATTCCATCCCGGAGGCTACGACCCGGTCCCCTGACCGGACCGGAACGCATTCATGGATCGCAAAGTCCTCCTCGCGATGGTGCTGATCATGGGCGTGCTGCTCCTGGACCAGGTGATCTCGCCTCGGTTCTACCGGCCCAAGCCCAAGCCCGTCCCCTCGCAGCAGGGAAGCGGCTCGGCTTCGACGCCCGGGACCACGGCGCCGGCGCCCAGCGGCGGCACGACGACCGCCATTCCCTCGGTCACGACGGCAGGCCCCCTTTCCGCGGCGGCTCTGATCCAGCCCGAGGTACCGGCGGCGCCGGGCGAGGTCCGCCAGCTCAAGACGGAGCATTTCCAGGCGACGATCACGAGCGAAGGCGCCTCGATCACCGACTGGGTCCTTCCAGGCTACAAGGACGAAGTCCGAAACGTACCCATCGATCTCGTCCCGCCGGGGAACCGCGCCTACAAGGTCATCGTGGAGGCGGGAGGGAAGGCGCTCGATTTCTCCCAGGCTCCGTTCCGGATCACGGAGGATCGCGCGGAGCAAGGCGTCCTGACCTTCGAGGCCCGCGACCAGAGCGGCATCCGCGTCGTGAAGACGTATCGGATCGGAAACGACCGGCGCCTCCTCGACACCGAGGTCCGCGTCTCGGCGCCCGCGGAGCTGGGCCCCGTGCGCTATCGGATCGGGTGGGGAACCCCTCTGCCCATCACCGAGCCCTCCACGCAACCCAACCAGCTCCAGGCCGTGGCGCTGCTCGGAACGAAGCTGGAGCACGTCATGGGAGCGAAGGAGGCGTCACCGGAGCGCGTCTTCTCGGGAAACGTCCGCTGGGTGGCGAGCCGCAGCAAGTACTTCATCGCCGCCGTGATTCCCGATTCGGGAACGGTGTCCGAGGTGGCGTTGCGGAGCGACGGCGCGTGGCACACGACCTCGTGGCTCATCGGAACCGCCTCACCCGGCATCGAGGTGGCGCGGCACGCGCGCGTGTACGCCGGACCCATCCACTACGAGACGCTGGCCGCGATCGGTGCGGGGCTGGACGAGGTCGCGAATCTGGGGTGGAGGTGGCTGCGCGGAATCAGCGTCCTTCTCCTCCAGGGCCTGAACGCGCTCTACAAGCTCATTCCGAACTACGGCGTGGCGATCATCGTCCTCTCGGCGGCCACGAAGCTCCTCTTCTATCCGCTCACGCAGGCGAGCCTCCGCTCGATGAAAATCATGCATCACCTGCAGCCCCAGATCAAAGAGATGCAGGAGAAGTACAAGAACGACCCGATGAAGCTGAACCAGGCGATGATGGCGCTCTACAAGGAGAACAAGGTAAATCCCATGTCGGGGTGCCTTCCGATGCTCCTGCAAGTACCCGTGTTCATCGGGCTCTACAACGTGCTCCTCTATTCGATCGAGCTTCGCGCGTCGGGCTTCGTGGGCTACATCCGGGACCTGTCCGCGCCGGACGTGCTCATGACGGTCGCGGGTTTTCCGCTGCACCTCATGCCCGTCCTCATGACCGCCAGCACCTACGCGCTCCAGTCCCAGACGCCGGTCGCTCCGGCCCAGAAGGGCATGATGTACGTCATGCCCCTCTTCATGCTTTTCTTCATGTATAGTTTTCCATCCGGTGTGGTCCTGTATTGGACCGTGAACAACCTGCTCTCCGCGCTCCAGCAGTACCTGGTCAACCTAGCCGAAGACCGAAGGCTCGCCGCACAGGGCTGAGCCCGAGGTCGAGAGATCGTGCATCGAACATGAGCGATTCCATTCAAGTCGAAGCCGCGAGTTATGGGGATGCCGTGCACCAGGCGGCGGACCAGCTGGGGATCAGCCCCAGGGAGCTCGCGGTCGAAGTCGTGGATCCGGGGCGCTCGGCGAATTCGCTGGGCGGGTTCCGTCCGGTGAAGCTTCGCGCGTGGCGGCGTGATCCCTCGGCGCCACCCGACGGAGCGGGGCGCATCCCCGCGAGCGCGGTGCGCCGGCAGAGCTCTGCGGTGGGGGAGGAACGCCGGGGCGGAGGCGCCCGACGCGGCGTCTCCATGGAGTCCTACGGCCCGCCACCGCCTCCGCTCGATGCCTCCCTGATCACGCCCGAGCTGGTCGAGACGGTGCGCACGATCGCCGCGGGAATCGTGAGCGAGATGGGTTTTCCCTCCGACGTCACCGCGGAGAAGACGCGGGACGGAATCCGCGTGGGCGTCGCGGCGGGGGACAAGGACCAGTTCCTGATCGGCCGCGACGGCGAGACGCTCGCCGCGCTCCAGCACCTGGTGGCGCGGATGCTTCGCGCCCGGGCCCCCGAGGAAGCGATCCCGCGCGTCGAGGTCGATGTTGCCGGGTACCGCGATCGCCGCGTCGAGAGCCTGCGCGAGCTGGCGCGCCAACTGATCGACGAGGTCCGCGAGACGGGGCACGAGGTCTCGACCGAGCCGCTCTCCGCGATCGAGCGCCGCATCGTTCATCTGGAGGTCGCCGAGGCGGACGCGTTCACGAGCACGAGCATCGGCGACGGCCTCTTCAAGCGCGTGATCATCCGACGTGACGAGGAAAAGCACTCCGGATCCCCCGAGTAGGCAAGGCATGGCGGATGGTGGAAAACGAGACCATCGTGGCGCAGGCCACGGCACCAGGAGAATCCGCCATCGCCGTGGTCCGCATGAGCGGGCCCCAGGCTCTGGAGATCGCCTCGCGGCGGTTCCGGGGCACACGATCCCCGCGCGATAGCGGCTCCCACCGAATCCTCTTCGGCGCCTTCCTCGGCGCCGGCGATACCCCCCTCGATACCGTGCTGGTCTCCGTCTTCCGCGCGCCGAATTCCTACACCGGGGAAGACGTGGTCGAGATTTCCTCGCACGGCGGGGCCGTGATTCCCGGCGCGATTCTCTCCGCACTGGTGGAGGCGGGGGCGCGTCCCGCGCGTCCCGGCGAGTTCACGGAGCGCGCGTACCGGAATGGAAAGCTGGATCTGGCGCAGGCCGAGGCGGTCGCGGCTCTGGTGAAGTCGCGGTCCGATCGCGCGGCGCGCGCGGCCAATTCGGCGCTGGGGGGCAACCTTTCCCGGCGCGTGGCGGACCTGGACCGGAGCCTGGTGGAGCTCCTGGCCGAGGTGGAGGCGCGGATCGATTTCCCGAACGACGTGGGCGAGGCCCTGGACGGCGCCGCGCTGGCGGCGCGGTGCGCCGGGATGTCGCGGCCGGTGCGTGAGTGGGTCGCGGCGCTTCCTGTCTCGCGCCGGCGGGAGCAGGGAGTGCGCGTCGCGTTCCTCGGGCGCCCCAACGTCGGAAAGTCGAGCCTCCTGAACGCCCTCGTCGGATTCGACCGCGCGATCGTGAGCGACGTGCCGGGCACCACTCGCGACACGGTCGAGGAATCGATCTGGCTCGAGGGCGTGGAATGCCGTCTCTGCGATGCCGCTGGCGTTCGCGAGCCCGGAGAGCCGCTGGAGCGGCTGGGGCTGGATCGCACGAGGGATTCGGTGAGGCGCGCGGATCTGGTCATCCTGGTCCTCGACCGTTCCGATCCCCGCGAGGTGGAAGATCGCGCGGCGCTGGCGATGATTGGGGACCGGCCGGTGGTGGTTGCGTGGAACAAGGCGGACCTGGCGGATGGCTGGGGTGCCAAGGCTCCGGGCGACGGTAGCGCGGGAGGAGTCGCGACGGTAGCGACTGCGACGGCGGTCGCGGTGTCGACCCTTCCGCTGCTCGACGTGCCCCGCGCGCAGCTTCTCGACGAGGTCCTGACGGTCGCGGTTCGTCCTCTCGGTGCCGAGCCGCTGCGCGAGGCGCTTCGAGCTTCCCTTGCGCGCCTCTCCGGTTCTGCCGCGGGGGAGGAGCTTCCCACCACGAGCCTGAGGCAGGAGGCGCTCTTCGGGCAGGCGCTCGAGGCGCTGGATCGCGCGGAGCGGTCGCTTCGCGACGATGCTCCCTACGATCTCGTGGCGGTGGACCTCACGGACGCGCGGCGCGCGCTCGGCGAGATCGTGGGCCGAGGCGTCGACCAGAGCGTAGTCGACGCCATCTTCTCCCAGTTCTGCATCGGGAAATGAGCCTCGGTCGTTACCCCCTCATCGTCGTCGGCGCCGGGCACGCGGGCTGCGAAGCCGCCTGCATCGCGGCCGCGATGGGAGTCGAGACGGCGCTCGTCACGATGAGCCTCGACGCGATCGCGCAGATGTCCTGCAACCCCGCGATCGGAGGGCTCGCGAAGGGGCACCTGGTCCGGGAGATCGACGTCCTCGGCGGCATCATGGCGAAGATGGCGGATCGCGCGGGCATCCAGTTCAAGATGCTGAACCGCGCGCGCGGCCCCGCCGTGTGGTCCCCGCGCGCGCAGGAGGACAAGGCGCTCTATCGCGAGATCGTTCGCGCGCATCTCGAGAGAACGCCGGGGGTGACGCTGGTCCAGGCGCAGGTCGTCGGGTTCCTGGTCCGGAACGGCCGCGTGCACGGAGTGGCATTACAAGATTGCGGCACGATCGAGTCCGACGCCGTGGTGGTGACGCCCGGCACGTTCATGAACGGTCTCATGCACATCGGAGACCGCACGCTGGCGGGCGGCCGCGTGGGCGAAGCGGCATCGCGTGGGCTCTCGGAGTGCCTCGCCGAGCTGGGCTTTCGCGTGCTCCGGCTCAAGACGGGCACGCCGCCGCGGATCCATCGCGACACGATCGATTTCTCGCGGATGCTGGAGCAGCCCGGCGACGAGCCGCCGCGTCCCTTCTCTCATTTCACGCGGGCGCTCGAGGTGGATCAGGTCCTCTGCCACCTGACGCACACGACCGAGGAGACGCACGCGCTCATTCGCGCGAACCTCGATCGCTCTCCTCTCTACACGGGGAAAATCCGAGGCATCGGGCCGCGCTACTGCCCATCGATCGAAGACAAGGTGGTGCGGTTCTCCGAGAAGCGCGCGCATCAGATCTTCATCGAGCCGGAGGGGCGGACGACGCACGAGTACTACATCAATGGTCTGTCCACGAGTCTTCCCGAGGAGATCCAGTGCGCAATCTTGCATACGATCCCGGGGCTCGAGGAGGTCGAGATGATCCGTCCGGGATACGCGGTCGAGTACGACTTCCTTCCACCCGACCAGCTCGGACCCACGCTCGAGACGCGCGCGATCGCGGGGCTCTATCTCGCGGGACAGATCAACGGCACGTCGGGATACGAGGAGGCGGCTGCCCAGGGACTCTACGCGGGCATCAACGCCGCGCTCGCAATTCAGGGCCGGGAGGCGATGCGGCTCGGGCGCGAAGAGGCGTATGTCGGAGTGTTGATTGACGATCTAGTGACCAAAGGCACCGAAGAGCCCTATCGCATGTTCACTTCGAGTGCCGAGTATCGTCTTCTGCTACGCCAGGATAACGCAATCGATCGGCTTCTTCCCCGGGCGCGGGAGCTCGGGACCTTGAGCTCGGAGGAGCTCCGGATTGCGGAGAGATGGGTCCGGGATCGCGATTCCGCGGTCACGCGCCTGCGCGGCGCGAGAGCCGGTTTGACTCCGGACTCGGACCATGCGGCTCGGGGTTCGACCTCTGGCCAGGAGTCGCTGGCCCAGCTCCTCTGCAACGGGACGCTCGCCCTGGAAGACGTCCTGGGCCGGCGTGAGCTTGCGGATCTCTCACGGGAGACCGTAGAGTCCGCGTCCATCGAGGTGCGCTACGAGGGATACATTCGGAGGCAGCTTCGGGAGGTCGAGAGGACGGCGCGATATGAACACCTGCACCTGTCGGATTCGATCTGGGAGGAGCCCATGCTCGAGCTCTCGAGAGAGGGACGCGAAAAGCTGGGCAGGATCCGGCCGACCACGGTCGCGCAGGCGGCACGGATCCCAGGCGTTTCACCCGCGGATGCGGCGGTCCTCGTAATTTATGCGGAACGGGAGCGTAGACGTGCAGATCTCTCTTCAGTTACCTCGTGACCTCGAGCCTGACTTCGGTGAGTTCAAGGGCCGAGTCTCCGAGAGGATTCAATCGGGGGCGCTTTCGGCCGACGCGGTGCAGCTGCTCGCGCGCTTCGGCCAGCTCGTCTACACGCAGGTAGCGCAGCTCTCCCTGGTAGCGCGCGGCGATCGCACCGTGCTCTACACCCGGCACATCCTGGATTCCCTGAACCCCATCGACATTCAATCGCCGCCACCGGCTTCCGCGCTGGATATCGGAAGCGGAGGCGGATTCCCCGGCATACCGCTGGCGATCGTCTGGCCCGGGACGCGATTCACCATTCTCGAGTCGAGAGAGAAGAAGGCCGGTTTCCTCGAGCGGGCCGTGCGCGAGCTCGGCATCCGCAACGTGACGGTCGCGTGTGGCCGGCTCGAAGAGTACGGACGCAGCTGGACCGCCGAGCCTCATCGGTCTGTCTACGTCAGGGCCCTGGGTGAGCTGCCCGAGGTGCTTCGGTCCGCGGAGCGGGTCGCGGTACCCGGCGCGGAGTGGGTCTACTTCCTGGGCGCGGAAGCATCGCCCGAGCACCTCACCGAGCGGCTGGGCCCGGGGGGCAAGTGGGCATCGGTCCTGCCGGGGGCATTCGGCGGGCGCCTGCTTCGCGGGTACTTCCCGCCAGGGCCCCAATCGTTGGGGAAACGGTAGCCGAAACTCCGGATCTCCCCTCGCGTACGGTTGATTCTGTGGTCCCACCCCCCAATCTCTCCCATGTTTCACGTGAAACGTCGCGATAAACCACTGCATTAACGCCGATTATCCATACGACGATCACGCGATCGCAGCTTCTGCCCGGCATCGTGAGGGAGTCTCAGTGTGGGGCCATGGGCCCGCGCATGGATTCTCGTCCCGCGGTAGCCTGGGCTGGCAGATGGCGGCCTCCTGGATAGACTGGCCTGGCGAGCAGCCTCCCGGCCCGGAGTAAGGCCCTGGCAGCCGTCCACACGAAGCTCGACGCGTCCGCGGTCAACCGGCCATCAGGTCGAGAGACGAGCCTCCCGTGGTCCGCCGCACCACAGGGGCGGCGGGTGGACGTGAAGGATCGCCCACCCAAAGCCTGGCCCCCCGCGAGGCCGACCCACTGGGACCCAACACTCAGGACCTATCCGCAAGGGCTCAGCCTCAAAGACCAACCCGATCCCCGGCAGCGCCCCGTATCCAGGCTCAAAAACCACCCCGCTTCGTGGCCTAACCCCCAATCATTACGCGTAGGTGCCCTGCATGGCGCAGGACGCCAAGAGTCAATAGGTTCATTTGCAGCCACTTACCAGAATGTTCCACGTGAAACATTTTCCTTTGCCCTTTTCCTCTCACTTGCTTATTCTGCGGCTTGGCCCCCGGCAAGGATGCGGGATGGGCGCGAGCCGTCCCGAGGGGTAGATGGGAGAGTGGGTGGATGGCCAGGACGGTGGCGATCGCAAATCAGAAGGGTGGCGTCGGCAAGACCACGACGGCCGTGAACCTCTCGGCTGCGCTGGCGCTCAAGGGCAAGACAGTCCTCCTCGTTGATCTCGACCCCCAGGGAAACGCAGGCAGCGGCCTCGGCTTTCCAAACCTCAAGAACACGAATCGCGGGATCTACGAAGTTCTCACCGGTGGCCTCGCAGCAGATCAGGCCATCGTGGATGGCGGCATTCCGGGCCTGGGATTCATTCCGTCAGGACAGCGCCTGGCCGGAGCTGAGGTGGAGCTCGTCGACGCCGAGAGGCGGGAGTTCCGATTGAAGGACGCCTTGGCCCCCTTGGACGAGCGCTATGAGTACATCCTCATCGATGCCCCGCCCTCTCTGGGGCTCCTCACCGTCAACGCGCTCACCGCGGCCACCTCGGTCCTCGTCCCGGTCCAGTGCGAGTACTACGCGCTCGAGGGCCTGAGCCATCTCCTCGGCGCGATACGGCTGGTGCAACAGGGGCTGAACCCTTCGCTCATGATCGAGGGTGTTCTCCTGACGATGTATGACAACCGCCTGAATCTGTCCCAGCAAGTGATGGATGAGACGCGGCGTTATTTCGCGGAGCGGGTCTATCACACGGTGATCCCACGAAACGTCCGACTGAGCGAGGCGCCGAGTTTCGGCAAGCCGGTCGTCGTTTACGATCCTGACTGTGCCGGATCGGTGAGCTACATGAACCTTGCGAACGAGGTGCTCAATCATGGCGAGAAAGGCCTTGGGGCGCGGGCTGGCGTCCCTCATTCCATCAGCAGCTAATCGGGAAGTCGCGGTCACGCCCGAGCTGCGGGCGGTCGAGTCTCGTCAGGGTGAGATCCAGCACGTCGCACTCGACAAGATCGTCCGCAACCCGGCGCAGCCGAGAACGCAATTCGAACCGAGCGCCATCAGCGACCTCGCGACCTCGATTCGCGAGCGCGGCGTCCTTCAGCCCGTCCTGCTCCGCCCCTCGGGCGGCGCATTCCAGATCGTCGCGGGCGAGCGCCGATTCCTCGCCGCACGCGAGGCGGGGCTCGAGACGATCCCCGCGATCGTCCGCCAGTTCACGGATCGCGAAGCGCTGCTCATCGCGCTCATCGAAAACGTCCAGCGCGAGAACCTGAACCCCATGGACGAGGCGCGTGCATATTACAGGCTGGCAATGGAGTACGGTCTGCCGCATGAGGAGATCGGACAGCGTGTGGGCAAGGATCGCTCAACTGTTTCCAACATACTTCGCTTCAACAACTTACCAGCCGAAATCCAGACCTTCCTGGAGACTGGAAGCATCAGCGCGGGCCACGCGCGAGCACTCCTGGCTCTGACCAGCGAGAAGACCCAGGTCGATCTCGCCAAGTCGGCGGCGGCCCACGGCTGGTCCGTGCGCGAGCTGGAGGAACGAGTCCGCAGATCCACCTCCGAAAAGGGCCCGCGGACGAGAAAGACCCCCAAGCGAGCCTTCTCCTCGGAACTTATGGGACTTGAAGACGATCTTATGAGAGCCTTAGGCACGCGGGTTCGGATTACGCGCCGGCGCGGGGGCACCGGTTCGATCTTCATCGACTACCACTCCGAAGAGGAGCTCGACCGCCTCGTGAATGTGCTTCGATCCTTGGCCGTGGATGCGCGATGATTGCGCGTCCCGACGCCGCTAACGCCCGCCGCTAGCAGAAGAAGGATCGGGGCCGCACTGCCCGTAGCTTAATCAAGCCGAAAAAGTCCGAAATGTGGATAACTCGCTAGGTGTGGTGGATAACCGGGCAAGGCTCACCGCGTCAGGCGCTTCCGTGGGCAGCCGTGAGTTTTTCCGATGAGAAAGCCGCACTTATGCACATTGTGGGGAGCGCGGCGCATACCCTCGCTCCATTTCCAGGGAAGCCCCTCCGGGGGCGACCGCGGAGAATGAAAACATGACTCAGGCGGTCCCGAAGGACGACCTCAGACTTCTGGAGGATCTCAAAGAAGCGCGCGGCGCAATCCTGCACGAGCTGCGCAAGGTCATCGTCGGCCAGGACCAGGTGGTCGAGCAGCTCCTGACGGTGCTCTTCGCGAATGGGCATTGCCTGCTCGTGGGCGTGCCCGGGCTCGCGAAAACCCTGCTCGTATCGACCCTCTCGCAGATCCTCGATCTCAAGTTCAGCCGGATCCAGTTCACACCGGATCTCATGCCCTCCGACATCACGGGCACCGAGATCCTCGAGGACGATCCGGTGACGGGACGGCGCGCGTTCAAGTTCATCCACGGGCCGATCTTCGCGAACATGATCCTTGCGGACGAGATCAACCGAACACCGCCCAAGACCCAGGCGGCGCTCTTGCAGGCGATGCAGGAATACCGGGTCACCGCGGGGGGCGAGACCTATCCGCTCTCGCTTCCGTTCTTCGTGCTCGCGACGCAGAACCCGATCGAGTTCGAGGGCACCTATCCGCTCCCCGAGGCCCAGCTGGATCGCTTCATGTTCCACATCTCGGTCGGCTATCCCTCCACTCAGGAGGAAGAGCGGATCGTCGCGACCACCACAAGCGCCTACGAGGCGGAGCCCAAGACGGTGCTCGGCGTGGAGCAGATCCTGGATCTGCAGAGGCTGGTGCGGAGGATTCCCGTGGCCGAGCACGTGGTGAGCTACGCGGTACGGCTGGCCCGCGCCTCCCGCCCGGGACCCGAGAGCGCCTCCTTCGTTCGCGACTGGGTGAGCTGGGGCGCCGGCCCGCGCGCCGCGCAGTTCATCGTGCTGGGCGCGAAGGCGCGGGCCGCCCTGCACGGCCGTCCGACTCCCAGCGCCGAGGACGCGAAAGCGGTCGCGCCCTCCGTACTGCGCCACCGCATCATTCCCAACTTCAACGCGGAAGCCGACGGGATTTCGAGCCTCGACATCATCAACAAGCTCCTCGAGACCACTCCCTCGGTCGACGGCAAGCGCTCCTAGTCGGCAGCGGCCATGGCGAAAACCTCGCAGCGCCTCCTCGATCCCCACTTCGTGTCGAAGCTCGCCCGGCTCGATCTTCGCGCGCGGCTCGTCGTGGACGGATTCCTCACGGGCCTTCACAAGAGCCCCTATCACGGATTCAGCGTGGAGTTCGCCGAGCACCGCCAGTACATGCCCGGCGATCCGCTGCGGCATCTGGATTGGAAGGTGCTGGCGAAGTCGGACCGCAAGTACCTCAAGCAGTACGAGGAGGAGACGAACCTTCGCGCGACCCTCCTCATCGATACGAGCGCGTCCATGAGCTATTCCTCGCACGGCCTCTCGAAGCTGGATTACGCGCGCCAGCTCGCGGCCTCGCTCGCCTATTTGATGCTCCGGCAGAAGGACGCCGTCGGGATGTACGCCTTCGCCAGCGGGCGCGGAGAGCTGATCCCTCCGCGGTCCACGCCGAGCCATCTCCGCCAGCTCCTGGTGCTCCTGGACCGGCTCGAAGCCGCGGGAGGAACCGACTTCGCGTCCTCGCTCCACGCGCTCGCCGAGCGCGTCAAGCAGCGCGGCCTGATCGTCATCCTCTCCGACCTGCTCGACGACCCCGAGCGGATCGCGAGCGCGATCCACCATTTCCGCCACCGGAAGCACGAGGTGCTGGTCTTCCACGTGCTCGATCCGCAAGAAACGTCGTTCCAGTTCGAGCGCGAGGCCACCTACATCGACCTCGAGAGCGGCGATCGCGTGACGACCCGGCCACAAGAGCTGCGCGCCGACTACCGGACGCGCGTGAAGGGCTGGATGGACAAGATCCGGGAGTTCTGCATCGAGAAGCAGGCGGACTACGTGGCCGTCTCCACGGACACTCCGTACGACCGCGCGCTCCTCGAGTATCTCTCCAAGCGCGCCCGGCTACTCTGAGAGCGCGTCCCTGATGTTCTCCTTCCTCAATCCGGGATTTCTCTGGGCGCTTCCGCTCGCGGGAATTCCGCTCCTGATCCATTTCCTGAGCAAGCGAAGGCTCCCGGAGATCCGCTTCCCGACGGTGACCTTCCTGCGTCAGCTCGAGCCGCGCGAGATCCGAAGGCTCCGCCTGCGCGAGATCCTGCTCCTCATCCTGCGCACGCTCGCCATCCTGCTCATCGTCTGCGCCTTCGCCCGGCCGTCGATCCAGCCCAAGGACGCGGCCGCCCGCGCGGCAGCCGCGGTGGCGGTCGTCCTGGACGACTCGGAGAGCATGGGGGCGATGGACGAGCAGGGCCGTCCCCGCATCGAAGGGGCGCGCGAGCGCGGGCTGGCCATCGTGGACGCGGCGCGGGCCGGCGACGAGGTCGCGATCACCACCACGACGGGACCCGACGCTCCGCTCTCCAACCGCTCCGGCGACCGCGTGCGCCTCACGCGCACGGTGCGCCAGATCGGGACGACCTGGCTCCCGGGCAACATGGAGCAGGCGCTGGAGCGGGCGCGCCGCTTCCTGGGACGAAGCTCTCTCCGCGCCCACGAGCTCTACCTGATCAGCGATTTCCAGGCGACGAACTTCACGCGCGGGGCCCGGGAGAAGCTGGCGCTTCTCTCCCGCGCGGGGACTCGCGTGGTGGTCCTGCCGGTCGTCTCCTCGCGCGTCCCCAATCACGCGATCGAGGACCTCGATCCCGAGCTCCGCCCCGGACCTCAGGGCAAGGGTCTCGAGATGCGCGCGCGCCTGGTGAACCATGCCGACGCCCCGAGCGAGAGGCTCTCGGTGCGCGCCCGGCTCGGCGACGCCCTGATCGGAGGGGGTGACGTCACCCTTCAGCCGGACGAGTCGCGCTGGGCCTCGCTTCCCATCGACTGGCGGGCGGGCGCCGGCGCCGGCGCGGAGATCAAGGGAAAGGCGCCGGTCGTGGTGGAATCGGACGTGGATGCGCTACCCGGTGATGACCGGCGATTCGCGGTCCTGGGAGCGCCGAGACGGCTTCGCGTCCTTCGCGTCGTGGAATCGCGCGCGGGCGAGCCCGCCTCGCGCTTCACCGCCCTCGCGCTGGATCCGGGGCAGGACGGCTCCGGAGGGTACCTCGTCGAGACCGGGACGCCCGCGTCCGTGCTCAGCCTCTCCCGAAGCCGCTACGACGTCATCCTCCTCGAGGACATCGCCGCACTCTCGAGCGACGCCGAGGGGAAGCTCCGCGCCTTCCTGCGCGAAGGCGGCGGGATCGTGATCGCGCTCGGCCCGCACGCGGACCCAGACTATTACGGGCACAAGCTCTTCCCCGGCGTCGTGGATCTCGCGCTCGAGGGAACCGAGCACGCCGCGGAAGGCCAGGCCTTCGAGATCCGCGCTCGAACTCCGGCGCATCCCATCCTGGAAGGATTGTCCCTGACGGTCGGCTCGCCTCTGACTCAGTCCCGGCTCGTAGCGCTCGCCAAGGGACGGACCACGTCCCCCCGCGCGGAGGTGGTCGTCATGACCACGGGAGGGCTTCCGGTCGTGGTCGCCGCACATCAAGTTTCCGTGTTCCTTGGCTCCCTCTCCGATGACTGGGGCGATCTTCCGTATTCGGGAGCCTTCGTGCCGCTCGTGCGGGGGCTGGTCGATCACGCCGCGCGGACAACGTCTCCGGAATCGCGCGACCTCTCGCTGGTCGGACGTCCTCCCGCGGCGCATCTCGACGCGGCGCCCCCGGGCCTCGTGGTCGTGCGTGGTCCGGACTCCTACCGCTCCCAGGCTACGGTTGCTTCGGACGGATCCGGATTCCTGGCCGTGGCCGACACCCCCGCTCCCACGCCGGGCTTCTACGTCTTCGAGGCGGGCGAGCGCGAGGCGGCGGTCGTGGCGGTCAATCCGGATCCCATCGAGAGCGACCTGAAGCCGGTCTCGATGGAGTCGCTCCAGGCTGGATCGCCGGACCCGCCGCGCGCGATCGTCACCGTGCGATCGCTCCGCACGCATCTTCGGGACATGCGCCAGGGACGGGAGCTCTGGCTCCTTTTTCTCATCGGAGCCGCGCTCGCTCTCGCCGGCGAGCTGGCCCTCGCCAGCGCCCGCGCCGTAGGGCCGTGATCCGGACCCAGAACTCGCTCGCGGAGCAGCTGCTTCGCGGCGCCGAGCGCCATGCCGCATTCGAGGCGCTGAAAGCGCGCGTCGAGGCCAAGGCAATCGCGCCGGCGATCCCCATCCGCGGCGTCGCCGGCAGCGCGGGCGCCCTCTTCCTGGCCGCGCTCGCGCGCTCGGTGAAGCGCCCCTTCGCGGTGATCGCCCCCGATCTCGATCGAGCGGAAGCGTGGCGCGACGATCTCGAGTTCCTCCTCGGACCCGACCGCGTGGTTTCCATCCCGCCGCACGACGTGGTCCCCTGGACCTCGCAGGTCGCCACCGGCCCGGTTCGCGACGATCGCGTGACCGCGATGCTCCGTCTGGGAGATCCCGATCCGCCGATCGTGGTGATCCCCGCGGTCTCCCTCTATCGCAAGGCACCCGCGCCGGAGACGATCCGCGCGCGCGCGGTCTCGCTCGAGCGAGGCACCGAGATCGCCCCCGAGGTTCTGGCGCATCGTCTGGTGATGGCAGGCTATCGGTCGGTGGGCGAGGTCGGGGAAGTGGGGGAAGTGAGCCGCCGCGGAGGCCTCCTCGACGTCTTCGGGCCCGGCACGCACTACCCGGTGCGGATCGAGTTCGACGGCGACCAGGTCGCGTCGCTCCGCACCTTCGACGTGTCCACGCAGCGCTCCGTCGCTCCCATCGACCGGGCCCGCATCGCCCCCGCGCGCGAGGTGCTCTTCCCCGAGGATCTGGACGAGCGACTGCAGGCGCTCGACCGCGGGACGCTCTCGGGCGATCTCGAGGGGGTGCGCGTCCGCGAGCTGGTGCGCGAGGGGGTTTATTTCGAGGGCGTCGACTGGCTCGCGCCTCATCTCGGAGTCCCCCTGGGGTCCGTCCTCGAATACCTGCCCGCGGATGCGGCCATCTGGGTGGATGAGCCCGAGGCGGTGGCCCGGGAGCTGGAGACCGCGGAGCGCGAGGCGGAGCGCCTGGAGCCTGACGCGCGCGGCAAGTCCCCGCATCTCCCCGAGCGCGAAGATCTCTTCGATCCGCCCGACCGGGCCCTGGCCCGGCTCGGCTCCTTCCAGCGGATGGAGTCGCGGGTGACCTTCCAGGGCGGGGGGCATGAGCCCGCGATCTCCCTCGACGCCCGGCCCCAGCCCTCCTTTGGAAGGAAGCTCGATCTCCTGCGCGGCGAGCTCCGGCGCCTCGAGGAGCTGGGATACGAGCGCGTCATCGTCTGCGACAACCGCGGCCAGGCGGAACGGCTGGAGGAGATCCTCGGCGAAGGCGTGGTCTCGGTGGACGTGGGCGCGATCACGTCGGGGTTCGTGCTCCCGCCCGCGCGACTCGCGGTCTTCACCGACCACGAGATCTTCGCGCGGTACCGGCGGCGCCGCGGACGGCGCTCCGCCCCCTCGCGGGCCACGATCCGCGATCTCATGTCGCTCGAGCCCGGCCAGTACGTCGTCCATCTGGACCATGGAATCGGGGTCTACCGCGGGCTGAAGCGGATCACGCTCGACGGCCAGGACACGGAATGCATCCAGATCGACTACGCCCAGGGCGACCGGCTCTTCGTCCCCATCGATCAGCTGGGGATGGTGCAGCGGTACTCGGCGGAGGAGGGGCGCACGCCGCTCATCTCGCGGCTCGGGGGCACGGCGTGGCAGCGGACCAAGGCGAAGGCGCGCAAGGCCATCCAGGAAATGGCGGAGGAACTGCTCCGGAACTACGCCCTCCGGAAGGCGCGCGGCGGGCGCGCGTTTCCGCCGGACACACCGTGGCAGCGCGAGCTCGAATCCTCCTTCCCCTACGAGGAGACCCCGGACCAGCTGCGCACGGTCGAGGAAGTGAAGCGCGACATGGAGTCGCCGCGCGCCATGGACCGGCTGGTCTGCGGCGACGTGGGCTACGGCAAGACCGAAGTGGCGATCCGCGCCGCGTTCAAGGCCGTGCAGGACGGAACGCAGGTGGCGATCCTGGTCCCCACGACCGTGCTCGCGCAGCAGCATCTCACCACGTTCACCGAGCGCTTCGCCGATTTCCCGGTGCGGATCGACATGCTGAGCCGGTTCCGGTCGACGCGGGAGCAGAAGGAGATCGTGGAAAAGATCCGGCGAGGCGAGCTGGACATCGTGATCGGAACGCACCGGCTTCTCTCGAAGGACGTCCAGTTCAAGAATCTGGGATTGGCGGTCATCGACGAGGAGCAGCGCTTCGGCGTGGCCCAGAAAGAAAGGATCCGGACGTTGGTCGAGAACGTGGACGTCCTCACGCTCACGGCGACGCCCATTCCCCGGACCCTGCACATGAGCCTCCTCGGGGCGCGGGACATGTCGGTCATGCAGACGCCGCCGCGCGGGCGCTATCCGATCAAGACCGAGATCGTGGAGATGAACAAGGACGTGATCCGGGACGGGCTGCTCCGGGAGGCGGACCGGGGCGGTCAGTCCTTCTTCGTGCACAACCGGGTCGAGTCGATCGACCGGATCGCGCATTACCTCCAGAGCATCGTTCCCCAGCTGCGCTACGGGGTCGCGCACGGGCAGATGCGCGACGTGGAGCTGGAGAAGGTGATGCTGGATTTCCTCGAGCGGCGCACCGACGTGCTCGTGACGACCCTCATCATCGAGTCGGGCCTCGACATCCCCACCGTGAACACGATGCTCATGAACCGCGCGGACGCCCTGGGGCTGGCGCAGATCTACCAGCTTCGCGGGAGGATCGGCCGCTCCCACCACCAGGCCTTCTGCTACCTCCTCGTTCCGGCGGGGACCGTGCTGAACGAGGATGCGGAAAAGAGGCTCCGCGTGATTGCCGAGCACGAGGAGCTGGGGGCGGGGCTCACGATCGCCATGCGCGATCTCGAGATCCGCGGCGCCGGGAATCTGCTCGGGCCGGAGCAGCACGGCTTCATGGTGAGCGTGGGCTTCGATCTCTATTGCCGAATGGTGGACGAGGTGGTCCAGGAGCTTCAGGGGAAGGCGCCGGACCGCCGCTCCGAGCCCGCGATCTCGAGCGATCTTGCGGCATTCATCCCCGAGGAATACATCCAGGATCCCGACGAGAAGCTGGATGCCTATCGCCGCCTCGCGGGCGTGACGGAAGCGGCGGAGCTGGAGGAGATCGCGGCGGAATTCCGGGATCGATTCGGACCGCTGCCGCCCGAGGCGGAGCACCTCTTCGAGCTGAAGCGGCTGCGGCTCATCGGACGCGACGTGGCGGCCACCCGACTGCGCGTGGGAAGGGATCGACTGGAGATCGACCTGGCGGAGCCCCTGAAGCGCGACCAGATCCTGCGCCTCGTGGCCTCCACGCCGGCCCGGATCGAGTTCGTGGGGGGCGGCACGGGGTCCTTCCGCGTGCGGCAGCCCGGCGAGCCGATCCTACTGGCCACAAATCTGTTGCGGGTGCTGGGGGGCTCTGATACCGTCGCGGATCTGCCTCTTCCAGCTGCTGGAAGTTGAACCGCGACCGGGAGTTCGGGGTACTCATGGGGGAGCGGTGCGGCGCTGGAAAGCCCGCCCGGAAGACAACGATTCCGATGCCTAGACAGAGGTCGATCCCCGCGGTCCTCGCCGCGCTCGCCGTGCTCCTGTCTCTCCCCCTCGGTTCCGGATCTGCCAAGGGTGCGAAACAGCCTTCGCCGGCCGCCAAGGCATCGCCACGCCCGAAATCGCCTGCCACGGCGCCGAAGACGGCCGCCGGCGCGATCGCGCTCATCGCGGACCGCCGCGTCGAGGAAGCGGACATCCAGCGCGCGGCCCTGGTCATGGAGCGGGATCCTCTTCGCAAGACGAACCACGCGCTCTGGCGCAAGAAGCTCCTGGATCTCTGCGTGGATCGCGAGCTCCTGGCGCTGGAGGCGGAGCGTGCGGGCCTCCTGAACGATCCCGACGTGAAACGAGAGATCGAGCGGAACACCGCGGATCTCCTCTACGCCGTGATCCGCGACCGTTACCTGATTCCGGAGATCGCCCCCACCGCGTCCCAGATCGATACGGCACGGGCGGGGGGACTCTACAGGCGCGTCAAGGTGGACTACATCCTGGCCGTCACCGACGAGCAGACCACGTTCAAGGTCTACGAGGACCTCCGAAACGGGGCGAGCTTCGACTCCATCGCCACGCTCTACAGCATGCATCCTTCCGCCGCCAAGGCGGGCGTGATCGGGTGGAAGCGGATCGGGGCGCTGAACCAGCAGGCCTGGAAGCCGCTCCAGCACGCCAAGCCCGGCGACCTCTTCGGGCCCTACGAGAATGCGAACGCACATGAGATCTACAAGGTCGAAGCGATCGAGGACCCCGACGACGCGGAGCTTCGGGAGACGATGCTGGGCGATCGCGCGGCCGAGCTCGACTCCCGATATCGCGTGGGGCTGCTTCGGAGGTACCGGTTCCAGCTCAACCCCGAAGAGGTGAGCTCGGTCATCTTCGCCGCCGCGACCGAGCCCATGGATTCCATCCTGGCCTCGCTCGATGCGCAGGGCCGGAGACCCAAGATCGGCGTTCATCCCCCTCTCGGCGTCATCGCGCGGCTGGAGGGGGATTCCATCACCTACCGGGAGCTGGCGTGGAGCGGCGTGCTTCAGCGTGAGCCCGACGGGAAAGCCCACATCGATGACTCGCGCGCGCTCCTCATGCTCGCGGCGCAGGCGGTGCTCCCGCGCCTCATCGAAAAAGACGCGCGGGAGAGGGGCGTCGAGAAGGATCCCACCGTCGCGCGGCAGCTCCGGCTGATCCGGGAGGAAGTCTCGACCCGCGCGATGGTGGCGCGGGCCGTCCCGCTTCTTTCGCCCGCCGCGATCCGCGCCTACTTCGATTCCCACCCATCTCGTTACCGCCGTCCTGCGGCGCGGCGCGCGCTCATCGCGGCGTTCGCAGCCGAGGACACCGCCAGGGCCGCCGCCGTGAGCTGGAGCCGGGCCTCGTACCGCGACTCGGTGTATGGCATCCAGGGGTTCCGGAAGCTGGAGGGAGCAAAGGCAGGTACCGTGTGGCCCCGATCCTATGGGGAAGTGGCGGTCTTCGATTCCGATCCGGATCCGCTCTCGGTCGCGGTGCGCTCGCTCGAGCCCAACCAGATCTCGTCCATCATTCCCTCGGCGAATGGGTACGCGATCGCGATGCTGACGGCCCGGGAACCGGCACGGGCCCACACGTTCGAGGAGGTTTCGGTATCGGTGGCGGCCGACGCGCGTGAAGACGCTGAGGATGCCTGGGTGACCACACAGCTCCAGCGGTTGCGGGCGGCGACGCCGGCCCGTACCGTACCCGCACGCTTGGAAGCGGTGCGGCTTGGAATGAATTCCGACAAGGGAGGAACACGCCGATGAGGCGTCATACCGTGAGAACCGTTGCCTGGATCGCCTTCGCGCTCGCTCTGGCGGCGACCCCGGCCACGCGCGGCGCCTCGGCAACGGAGCGAATCGCCGCGATCGTGAACAAGGAAGTAATTCTAGAGTCGGACGTGGACGAGCAGCTCCGCGTGGCGATATCGAATC
This sequence comes from Candidatus Dormiibacterota bacterium, assembly GCA_035635575.1. Lineage (GTDB taxonomy): Bacteria > Eisenbacteria > RBG-16-71-46 > SZUA-252 > SZUA-252 > WS-7. The sequence goes on from DASQAV010000002.1 coordinate 59,979, forward strand.
TCCACGTCGACCCCAGCGATTCCGTGACCGTCGCGAAGCTGAGAAAGGACGTGCTCCGGCAGCTCATCGACGAGCAGGTCATCCTGGCCGAGGCGCAGCGGCAGAGCATCACGATCCCCAAGGCGGAGCTGGACGCCGCGGTGACCAAGGCGATCGAGAGCGTGAAGACGCGCCTGGGGTCGCCGGCGAATTTCGCGCGCGCGCTCCGGGACGAGCACACCACCGAGGACGCGCTCCGGCGCAAGTACGAGCCCGACGTCAAGAAGCAGCTTCTCGTGATGCGGCTGGTCCAGAAGGAGGTCCAGAACCGGACCACCGTCACCGACGCCGAGGTGAAGACTTATTTCGCGGCGCATCGGGATTCCCTGGCCAAGCGGGGGGAGCAGCTCAAGCTCTCCGCGATCGTGATCGGCTTCGAGCCCGATTCCATCCAGGTGAGGCGCCTCCACGCGCGGGCCGACAGCCTGCGCAATCTCATCGTCGTCAAGAAGCAGCCCTTCGAAGACGTCGCCCGGAAGTTCTCGGACGATCCCTCCGGGCAGCGGGGGGGAGACCTGGGAACCTTCGAGCGCGGGGACATGGTCGGTGAGTTCGAGGACGTGGCCTTCGGGCTCAAGCCCAACGAGGTCAGCCAGCCGGTCCGCAGCCGCTACGGGTGGCACCTGATCCTGGTGCTCGAGCATTTCCCGAAGACCGACTCGACCAGCGAGCGCGTCCACGCGCGTCACGTCCTGCTGCAGGCCAAGATCAATCCACCCGACGAGGAACGGGCGCGCAAGCGCGCGCTCGCGGTGCGCGACTCGCTCACCCGGGGCGCCGACTTCGCCGCCATGGCCAAGCGCTACTCGATGGACACCTCCACCAAGGATTCCGGAGGCTACCTCGGCGAGGTGCCGGTCACGGGCCTGCCCCCCACCTTCCAGGAGCCGCTGACCGGACTGGGCGAGAACGAGGTGAGTGTCCCCTTGAAGGGAGAAGCCGGGTACTATGTGTTCAAGCTCCGGGGACGCGTTCCCGAGCGCGAGTTCACCTTCGAAGAGATTCGTGACGACTTGAAGCAGCTCGTCCAGAATCAGAAGCTTCGCGACGCATACGACCGCTGGCTGGATCGAATCCGAAAGAACGTCAATATCGAGGTCAAGGACTGAGCGCAAGGAGGCACCCGGACCGGTGGCGCCGCGTCGGCACACGCTCCTCTTCACGATGGGGGATCCCGCCGGCATCGGCCCCGAGATCCTGGTCCGGACCCTGGCGCTTCGAGCCTTGCGCACCCAGGCGCGCGTCGCAGCGGTGGGCGACCCCGAGGTGATCGACCGCGCCGCGCGCCGGGCCCGGATGAAGCTCCGCTTCCGCCCCCTCGACCCGGAGCAATTCGATCCGAAGATGGATGCCAAGGATGGGATTCCGCTCCTCCTGTCCACCTCGGGCGTGTGGGGCACGTTCGATCCCGGCGCGCCCTCGAAGGAAACCGGGCGGGCCGCGGCCCGCGCCATCGAGGTTGCCGCGAAGGTCGCCCTGGAAGGACGCGCCACCGCGATCGTGACCGCTCCCATCTCCAAGAAAGCCCTCCAGCTCGCGGGATATCCCTATCCGGGACATACCGAATTCCTCGGTGCGCTGAGCGGCGCGCCGGAGACGCACATGATCTTCGTCGGCGGCCGGTTCCGGATCCTGCTCGCCACCGTGCATCTGGCCTTGAAGCAGGTTTCCGAATCGCTGCGGGTCGATTCGCTGGCAAGCACCCTTCGCTACGCCGCGATGGCCATGCGGAATTTCCGGTGGGGGCCGAAGAAGCCGGTCGCGGTGCTGGCGCTCAATCCGCACGCGGGGGAAGAGGGGCTCTTTGGCGATGAGGAGGAGCGCGTGATCCGTCCCGCGATCGAGCGAGCCCGCGCGGAGGGCATCCGGGCGGAGGGACCCTTTCCAGCCGACACCTTCTTCGCGCGAAGCGGCGATGCGTTCGGAGTCACGGTCGCGATGTACCACGATCAGGGATTGATCCCGGCGAAGATGGAGGGAATCGGCGGCGCGGCGAACGTCACGCTGGGGCTTCCCTTCATTCGAAGCTCCGTGGATCATGGCACCGCGTTCGATCGCGCCTGGAAGGGAGGCGCGCGTGCGCCCGACCCCGCAGGCCTCGTGAAGGCGGCCCAGGTGGCGATCGAGCTTGCCGCGCGGACCGGAGGGCGGAGGCTGGGGTGGTCATGGCCCTGATCAAGCTCGAGCACGTCACGAAGTCCTACCGCGAGCGTCTCGCGCTGAGCGACGTCTCGCTCTCCTTCGAGCCCAGCGAGTGGGTCTACGTCACCGGCCCGAGCGGCGCCGGCAAATCCACCCTGCTCCGTCTCCTCTCCCTCTCCGAGCGGCCCAGCCGCGGCCGCGTGGAAGCGGAGCCGGGGCTGAGGAAAGCGATCGGAATGCTCGGCCAGGAATTCCGCCTTCTCAACGATCGGAACGTGTACGAGAACATCGCGCTGGGGTGCCGGATCTCCGGCGTGTGGGACAAGGAGGAGATCCAGGAGCGCGTGGCTCCGCTCCTCGACGAGATGGGAATCCGCGGGCACGAGGAGCTCTTTCCCGGCCAGCTCTCCGCGGGAGAGAAGCAACGGGTCGCCCTCGCGCGCGCCCTGGTGCGTCATCCGCGGATCCTCATCGCCGATGAGCCCACGGGAAACCTTGATCCCACGGCCGCGGCCCAGATCTTTTCCCTGATGCGCCAGTACCGCGACCGCGAGACGCTGGTGGTGGTCGCGACGCACGCAGAGGATTGGACGCTCAAGCACCCGGGCCGCGTGATCCGCCTCGAGCAGGGGGTGGTGCGATCGGATCAGCCGCGGGCCGGGACGGATGGACCCGCGGCGCCGCCGTCCCCGCCCGGCGGTGGAATCTGATGGGACAGCTCGGCTACCTCTTCACCGAGCTCTGGCGCACCCTGAGCCGCCACCGGACGCTCTGTCTCGCGAGCATCCTCTCCATGTCCTCCATCCTGCTCATCCTTCTCCTCTTCATGATGGTCCTCACCGGGGTCGACAACTACACGGAGCAGCTGGAGTCGCGGGAGGAGATCTCCATTTTCCTGAACGAAGGGCTCTCGCGCTCGGACGTGGACGTGATCGCCGGGCGCCTGCGCCTCATGGCCGGCGTGGACAGCGTGCGCTTCGTGAGCAAGGACGAGGCCTGGGAGCAATTCCGCGCCGACGTCGCGGACGAGGCGCTGCTCCAGGCCGTGGGCGGGAATCCGCTGCCCGCGTCCTTCGTGGTGCGCCCCAAGCCTGAGTACCGGAATGCCGACGGCGTGCGCTCGATCGCGCGCCAGGCCGAGACCCTCCCTCATGTCGAGGACGTCCGGTATGCGGGGGAATGGGTGCTGCGCGCGGAACAGGTCACCCGGACGCTCCACCAGATCGGCGCCGTGCTGGGGCTCATCATCCTGATCGGCGTTCTCTTCGTGGTCGGCGCGACGACGCGCCTCGCCATCCAGGCGCGCCTGGACTCGCTCCACGTGATCCGCTCCCTGGGCGGAGGGTTTCTCTTCACCGACGCGCCCTATCTGGCCGAGGGCTTCGTGCTCGCCACGATCAGCTCCATCCTCACCATCTTGTTGGCCCGAGCCATCCACGACTCGCTGGCCGAGGGGCTCTTCCATCTCCCCATGCCCTCGACCGAAGTCCTCCTGGGATTCGCCGCGATGGCAGGCCTGCTCGGATTTCTCGGGAGCTGGATCGCGGTGGCCACGCTTCCGAGGAGATGGCTGCTCTGATCCGGAGCGCGATGCGAATCGCGCTCGTGGGCGCTCTCGCCGGGCTTGGCCTGCTCCCCGCGGTGCCCGCGCGCCGGGCGGCCGCGCAGGGGACGCCTCCGCCCAGGGCGGAAGCTGCCGGGCCCGCCCGCGCCTCCGCGGACTCCACGCGGCCCAAGCCCGTCGATGAGACGCAGGCCGAGATCGAGAACCAGAAGAAGGAGCTGGAATCGCTGGGGAAGGAGCTCGACGAGCGCCGCGCCAAATCGCAGCAGCTTCGTGGGCGGGAGCGAAACCTCCTCGGCGAGCTGAAGGAAAAAGAGGTCCAGCTCTCGCTGACCATCCGGTATCTGGGTGCCTTGGAGCGGCGCCGGAGAATCGTCTCCTCGGACCTGGGTACCGCGACCACCGAGCTGGCCCGCACCGCCGTTCAGCTGGAGGGAGACCGCAATCGGCTGTCCTGGCGTCTCCGTGAGATCTACAAGAGAGGAAGGAGCCGCGACCTGGAATATCTCCTCTCCGCCCGCACCTTCCCCGATCTCGTGAACCGCACCTATTTCCTGGCGAAGGTCGCCCGCGAGGATCGGAACCAGATGATGCTCACCCAGGCGCACCGGACCGAGGTCCAGGACACGAAGGCCCGGCTGGAGGAGCGGCAGCGGGAGCTGGATCGGCTGAAGCGCGAGACGGAGCGCCAGCGTCGCTCCCAGAAGCAGCTCGCGCTGGAGCGGCGGCAGCTTCTATCGGAGATCCGCTCGGAGCGGAAATCGAACGAGCAGGCCGCGGCGGAGCTGGAGCGGGCGAGCAAGCGCATCCAGGCCCTGATCGGCGAGCTGGAGAAGCGGCGGCTCGCCCAGGAGCGCGGGGCGCCGGGAGGGGTGCTCCCCCTCTACGGCGATTTCTCGAAGAACAAGGGTCGTCTCCCCTGGCCCGTCACCGGCAAGCTGGTGGGAGGCTTCGGACTGATGAAGAACGCTAGATTTGGCACCGCTATCTACAACAGCGGCATCGATATCGCGACCAAGTTCGGGACGCCGATCGCGGCGGTTTCCAAGGCGCGGGTGGATCTGGTGACCTGGCTCGACGGCTACGGCAAGTGTGTTATATTGAACCACGGTGGGGGCTTCTACACGCTCTACGCCCACGCTTCCGAGATCCTCGTCGCGGTCGGCAGAGAGGTTGCCGCCGGCGAGGTCATCGGGAAGGTCGGTGACACCGGCTCCACCGTCGGAACGGCCCTTCATTTCGAGATCCGGCAGGGGAAGACGGCACTGAATCCCCTCGACTGGTTCCGTTGAGAATGAACACATGGCTGAGACGCTCCACGGCCAGGACGAAGCGCTAGCGCTTCTCCGCGCCTCCTTACATACAGGCCACACGGGACACGCCTACCTCTTTCACGGCCCCTCCGGGGTCGGAAAGACGAGAGCGGCTCTGGAGTTCGCGCGGGCGATCCTCTGCGAGGCGCACCGCCCCGACGGCTCCGCCTGCGATTCCTGCGAATCCTGCCGTTTGGTGCTGGCGCTCCGGCACCCCGATCTCGAGCTTCTCGTCCCCCTGCCCAGCTTTTCTTCGGAAGGCAGGACGGACCGGCAGGCGGAAGAGGCGCGGGCCGAGGCCCGGGCGCTCATCCGCTCCCGGATCGTCTCGGATCCCTATTTCCTTCCCATCTTCGCCAAGCCCGCGGCCCATTCGGTCGAGGAGCTGGCGCGCGCCAAGCAGTTCCTGTCCATGACGGCGGGCCGCGAGGGGGGCGCCAAGGTCCTGATCGTGAAGCGCGCAGAGGCCATGACCATCCCGGCCGCGCATGCTTTCTTGAAGATTCTCGAGGAGCCGCTCCCGAACCGTGTGCTGATCCTGGGCGCGCGGCAGGTCAGCGGCCTTCTACCCACCATCCAGTCGCGTTGTCTCCACGTGCGGTTCCGTCCGCTTTCCACGGATTGGATCGCGTCGGTGCTCGAGTCCCGGGGTGTGGCGAAGCAGGTGGCGCGGCTCGCCGCGGCGACCGCCGATGGAAGCCTGGGCAAAGCGCTCCAGCATTTCGAGACGCCGATGGACGTCCCCGGCAAGGGCCCGCTGGATCCCAGCGATTTCTCGAAGCTCCGCACGGCGGCGCTGGATCTCCTGGTGGATCCCAAGGAGGCCGCGGTGCTGGGGCCGCTCCGGAAAGGACGACTGGACCGGGACCGCTCCCGATTCCTGGCCGCGATCTCCCTGGCTCTCCACTATTACCGGGACGTGCTCCGGTTCGTTCTGATGGGCGAGAAGACGGAGCTTGTGAACGAGGACCTGAGAAGGCGAATCTCCGTGGACGCACGTTCGCTCACGGTGGGTTCGCTCACACGGCGCGTGCGCGATCTCGAGGAGATCGCCGAGGCGGTTCAAACCAACGTCACGATTCCCTACGCGGTAGCTTCCGCCCAGCACCGCATGAACGAGGCATAGCTCCATGAGCGATCTGATCGAAGTCGTATTCAAGGGGCGCCGTCGCGAGTACTTCACGAACCCGCGCGAGATCCCCGTGCAGGACGGAGACTGGGTCATCGTGCAGGCCGACCGCGGCATCGATCTGGGAAAGGTCCACCACACGAGCGAATGGGTGAAGCGCGATGCGCCCGCGAAGCTCCGCGAGCTCCTCCGGCCCGCGCAGCCCGAAGACATCGAGGTCTTCGAGCGGAATCGCTCCAAGGAGACGCGCGCGTACGACACCGCGAAGGAGCGGATCGTCCACCGCGACGTGGACATGAAGCTCGTGGACGTGGAGTACCAGTTCGACGGAAACCGCATCACCTTCTTCTTCACGGCGGAGAAGCGCGTGGACTTCCGGGATCTGGTCAAGGATCTGGCGTCCATCTTCCGCACCCGGATCGAGCTGCGCCAGATCGGCGTGCGCGACGAGGCGGGCCGGATTGGAGGCGTGGGCACGTGCGGCCGGGAGCTCTGCTGCGCTACCTGGCTCCGCCAGTTCGAGCCCATCACGCTGAAGATGGCCAAGGACCAGGGTCTCTCGCCCAGCCCCTCGAAGATCAGCGGCGCGTGCGGACGGCTGAAGTGCTGCCTTCGCTACGAGCTGGATTTCTACAAGGAGGCCTCGCGCGAGTTCCCGAGGATCGGGAGCAAGCTGGTGTTCGCGGGCGTGGAGCAGGAGGTTTCGCGCGTGGACATCTTCCGCCGCACGCTCCTCCTCCTGGACGAATCGGGGAAGGAGACGCCGCTGCCCCTGGCCGAGCTTCCCATCGGCGTGAAGGTGGTCGGCCCCGCGCGGGACCGGAGGCGCGGCTGCGACAAGACCCGCTGCGGCGCCCGGGGGCAGAAGCCCGGCGACGGCGAGTCCGTCAAGGGACAGAAGCTCCAGTTTCCCCTCTCGGAAAACTGATGCCGAAGTTCTACATCACCACCGCCATCGATTACGTCAACAGCCTTCCCCACCTGGGCACCGCCTACGAGAAGATCGCGGCGGATACGATCGCACGCTACAAGCGCCTCGCCGGATTCGACACGCACTTCCTCATGGGCAACGACGAACACTCGATCAACGTCGAGAAGGCCGCCCGCGAGAAAGGAATGGATCCCAAGGCCTACTGCGACGAGATGGCCGTCGTGTTCCAGACCGTGTGGAAGCGCCTCGACATCTCCTACGACGACTTCATCCGGACCACCGAGCCGCGCCACGTGCGCGGCGTGCAGGCGCTCTTCAGCGCCATCGTCGACGCGGGCGACGTCTACAAGGGCAAGTACGAAGGCCATTACTGCGTGGGCTGCGAGCGCTTCTATCCCGAGAAGGATCTGGTCGACGGAAAGTGCCCGGTTCACAAGACGGTGCCGCAGTGGGTGAGCGAGGAGAACTACTTCTTCAAGCTCTCGGCCTACGGCCCGCGGCTGCTCGAGCACATCCGGAAGCATCCCGAGTTCATCATTCCCGAGACGCGCCGGAACGAGATCGTGAACGTGATCGAGAGCGGGCTGGAGGACATCTCGGTCTCCCGCTCCTCCATCTCCTGGGGCATTCCCTTGCCCAACGATCCCAAGCAGACGATCTATGTCTGGTTCGACGCGCTGATCAACTACATCACGGGCGTCGGCTACCCGAATACGAACGGGGACTATTCGAAGTACTGGCCCGCGGACCTCCACGTCATCGGAAAGGACATCACGCGGTTCCATTGCGTGATCTGGCCCGCGATGCTCCTCAGCGCAAAGCTGCCCTTGCCCAAGACGGTGCTCGGGCACGGTTGGGTTCAGTTCCAGGGAGAGAAGCTCTCGAAGTCGCTCGGGAACATCGTGAACCCGCTCGAGATCGCGGACCGCTTTGGAGCCGACGCGATCCGGTTCTTCCTGCTCAAGGAGGTGCCGCTCTCGCGCGACGGCGATTTCACGTGGGAGCTCTTCATCGACCGCTACAACGCGGACCTCGCAAACGACTGGGGGAATCTCTTCACGCGAACCGTGTCGATGATCCACCGGTACCGCGAGGGACGCGTGGTCAAGGCGAAGCCGATCGAGGGCCTGGATGGCGTGATCGCGGACGCGCTCCGCGACTACACGGCCGCCATGGAGAACTACGAGATCGACAAGGGAATCGAGGCGGCCTGGACGATCGTCCGGCGCGCGAACCGGCTGGTCGAGGAGAAGGCGCCCTGGAATCTGGCCAAGGACCCCGCGCGCGCCCAGGAGCTGGACGCCCTGCTCGCCACGCTGGCGGTCGCGCTCCAGCACACGGCGCTCCTCCTATTCCCCATCATGCCCGCAAAGGCGCGCGAGGTCTGGGAGACGCTGCGTCTCTCCCCCGCGATCGAGAAGGTGCGCCTGCCCGCCCCGGGCGCCCTGCTTCCCCCGCCTGGATCCCCGGAGCCGATCGGCCAGAGCAAGCCGCTCTTCCCACGAATCGAGCGATGATCGACAGCCACGCCCACGTGGGCCGGCCCGAATTCGATGCGGACCGCGAGCAGGTGCTTGCCCGCGCCGCGGCGGCAGGCGTGAGATGGGTCGTGGAGGCGGGCACCGATGCCGCATCCAGCCGCCGCGCCATCGAGCTCTCGCGAGAGCACGCGAACGTGCGCGCCGCGGTGGGGATGCATCCCTGCGACGTGCGGGAGGAGCGCGAGGCGGAGATGGAGGAGATCGCCTCGCTCGCCAAGGAGCCCGAGGTGGTCGCGATCGGGGAGACGGGCCTCGATTTTCACTGGCCGGAGAATGCGGCGCCCGCGGTACAGGAGCGCTTTTTGAGGCGCCACATCGCGATCTCGCGCGAGACCGGAAAACCTCTCGTGCTCCATCACCGGAACGCGGCGGAGCGCGTGGCGCAGGTGCTCGAGGAGGAAGGTCCGCTTCCCGCCGGCGGGAGTTTCCATTGCTTCGCGGGTGATCTGGCGCTTGCGCGGCGGGTGATCGCGATGGGGTTCAAGATCGGGGTCGGCGGCTCCTCCACCTTCAAGAAAAGCGTCCTGCCCGGCATCGTCCGCGAGCTCAGGCTCGAGGACGTGGTTCTGGAGACGGATTCTCCCTACCTCGCCCCGATGCCCCATCGCGGGAAACGAAACGAGCCGGCGTACCTGGCGCTCGTGCGCGACCAGCTTGCCGGTGCTCTGGGAATCACCCCGGCCGCGCTGGAGGAACGGACCGACGCCGCGTCGCGAGCGCTCTTCCGGCTCTAGGGAGCGGGTGCGGGCTCGCGGGAGCGGCGCGTCGGGTGTGCCCGGCGTCCTGCGCTCCCTCGGGGTCCGGCCCAGCAAGCGTCTGGGCCAGAATTTTCTTACCGATCCCCGGGTGGCTCGCCGGATCGCCGGCCTGATCCCCGATTCCCTCGAGCCTGTCCTCGAGATTGGCCCCGGTCTGGGCGCCCTTTCCCTCGAATTGGCCGCTTCGGGAAGGCCTTTCGTCGCGGTAGAATTGGATCTCCGACTCGCGGAATACATGGAAGGGAAGCTCCGTCCGTATCCGATGTCGCGGCTGGTCCGGGGTGACGTCCTGGACCAGCGGCTGGACGAGCTATTCCCCGGGGGGAATCGGCTAACTGTGGTCGGGAACTTGCCTTACTCGATCACGACGCCGGCGCTCGAGTGGATCCTCGGGCAGAAGGAGCGCGTCGGAAGGGCGCTCCTCATGGTTCAACGTGAATTCGCGGAGCGTCTTACCGCCAAGCCGGGTTCCAAGGAGTACGGTTCGATCAGCGTGTTCGTCTCCCTCAACGCCGGAGTCCAAAACTGCTTCCGAGTCTCGCCCGGCGCGTTCCACCCCCGCCCCGAAGTGGATTCCACGGTGCTCGAGATCACGCCCCGCGACTTCGCCGGCACGACTGCCGGGGAGCGCGAAGCGGCGTCGATGATGGCGCGCGCCTCGATGGGCACGCGCCGGAAGACGCTGGCGAACGCGCTCGCGAACGGCCTGGGCATTCCGGCCGAAGAGGCCCGCGCCGTGCTTTCCGACGCGGGTCTGGATCCGGTCCGGCGAGG
>DASQAV010000003.1:0-4342 GCA_035635575.1 Candidatus Dormiibacterota bacterium
CGCTTCGTCTTCTTGTCGACGTCGTAGAAGAACTGGAGGCTCTTCCGGTCGTAGAAGGCGTTCAGGTCCTTTCCCGCGCGGAGCTTCACCCGGAGCGGCTGGCCCTCGTGCCAATTCGTGAAGTCGCGCTCGAGGAGGTCCTCCCACACGTGAATGGTGCGCGCCAGGGCCACCTCTCCCTGCCAGTACTGGAACGCGAGCGTCCCCGGATCGTAGGGAGCGGGCGTATAGCGGCGTCCCTCGATCGTGAACGAGGGCTCGTTCGGATCGGGCTCGACCGGTGTGACCGACTCCAGGCCGACGGGGGCGTCGGGGTCATTCGGATAGAAGCGGATCGTGGGCGCCTCGGCGCGCCCCTTCCGCGGCCGCTTCCCGGAGGCCTTCGCTCGCGTCACTTCCTTCGCCTCCGGAAGAGGGCGAGCGCCTCCTCAACAGGGAGTGTGTTCACCACGTCCTCCTTCGTCAGCCAGGCCTTCCGCGCCATGCCCAGCCCGTAGCGGAGATCGGCATACCCCGTGTCCTGGTGCGCGTCCGGATTCACCGCGAAGCGGATGCCGCGCGCCTTGGCCTGGATGACGTCCCTCCAGTCCAGATCCAGCCGGTGGGGATTGGAATTGATCTCGATGACCACTCCTTCCTCGGCCGCCACGTGGAACACCTCCTCCAGCGCAACCTTGTATCCCTCCCGCTCCAGGAGCATGCGCCCGGTCGGATGCGCGAGGATGGAGACGTGGCGATTCTTGAGCGCCGTGGCCATTCGCTTCGTCATGTCCTTCTCGCTCATCGTGAAATTCGTGTGCACCGAGACGATCACGAAGTCCAGCTTCTCGAGGATGCGGTCGGGATAATCCAGCTTGCCGTCCGGGAGGATGTCCACCTCGGCGCCTTTCAGGATCCGGAGCTTCTTCGACTTCCGGTTCCAGGCGTCGATCTCCGCCTGCTGCAGCTTCAAGTCCGCCTCGCTCAGGCCGCGGGCGTAGCGGGCGGAGGCGCTGTGGTCGGAGATTCCCAGATACTTCGCTCCCCACGCGACCGCGGCCTCCGCCATCTGCTCCAGGGTGGAGCGCCCGTCGCTGTAGGTCGTATGGCAGTGCAGGATCCCCTGCATGTCCTTCATCGTGACGAGCTTCGGGAGCGTCCCTGACTCGGCGGCCTCGATCTCGCCCCGGTTCTCGCGCAGCTCGGGCTCGATGTAGGAGAGGCCCAGCACCTTGAATAGATCGGCCTCGCTCGCGATCTCTGCATGCCGTTTTCCGGAAAGCTCGTATTCGTTCAGGCTCATCCCTCGGTCCAGCGCCCGCTGGCGCACGCGCACGTTGTGCGCGACGCTTCCGGTGAAGTAGTGGAGCGCGAAGGGGAATTGCGCGGGCGTGACCAATCGGAGATCGACCGCGAGGCCGTTCGCGAGGCGGATGGAGGTTTTGGTGTCCCCGCTCCCCGTGAGGCCGGCGCCGGGAATCAGGCTCAGGAACACCTTCGTCACCTTCTCGGGCTTCTTCGTCGCGACCAGGAGGTCCACGTCCTTCACGGTCTCGAGCCAGCGCCGGAGGCTCCCGCCCACCTCCGCGGCCTCGACCGGAGCTTCCTGCTTGAGCGCCAGCAGAAGCCCCTCCGCGAGCGCGCGCGTCTCGTGCGAGAGGAAACGGCCGGAGCCTTTCTCGAGAAGGGCGATTCCCGCGAGGATCTTCTTCTCCGACTGCTCTCCGAATCCCTTGAGCACCCGGATCTTTCCCGTCTCGGCCGCGGCTTTGAGATCGGCCACCGTCGCGATCTGGAGCGTCTCACCCAGGAGGCGCACGCGCTTGGCCCCCAGGCCTGGCACGCGGATCATCTCCAGCCATCCCTGCGGCGTCGAGGCCACGAGCGTCTGGTGAAACTCCATGCGTCCGGTCTTCCAGAGCTCCGTGATGCGAAGGGCGATGCTGTCGCCGATGCCACGCACTTCGGTGAGGGTGCCCGCCTCGATGATCCCGCCGAGGTCGGAGGTCAGGCTGTCGAGCGCGCGGGCGGCGTTCTCGTACGCGCGCACCTTGAAGGGATTCTCGCCCTTGAGCTCGAGGAGACCCGCGATCTCATCCAGGATGCGGGCGACGTCGCGCACGTCCACGCGGAACTCCGTTCGGGATTGGTTTGCCCGGGGAGGGCTAGGGAAGCTCGGTCAGCGGCCTTCTACCGGAGAATCCTTCCTCGGTCGGATGCCAGTGCATGATTTGCGGCTCGCCGAGACGCCAGCAGAGGCAGACCACCCGGTCGCGCGCCATGGTGTAGAAGTCGACCAGCCCCAGGTCGAGATCCTTGAGGACGCATCCGTGCGAGGCGACCTCGTGCAGCGCGGCGCGGAACTCCTCGAGCAGCCGCGCGCTCCGCGCCTCGTTCTCGCGGAGCGTGCGCACGTCCTGACTCCGGCTCGTCGCGCCCGAGGACTCGATGGCGACCAGCACCCGCATCTCCCTCTGGAGCGCCGCGATCTCCCGGGCCATCGCCGTGAGCGATCCCATGGTCTCCGTGAGATAGGGAATCAGACGGTTCGCTTCTTCCACCGAGAAGATCTTGTTCCGGATTCGTTCCATACGGCCCTCGCGAGGGTTGTCGATTCCGGTGCCTGCCTCGGGGGCACGTTATCAGAGGCTCCCGAGCGCTTGCAACCTGCCTGGGAATCTGTAACGCTCCCGGGTACATGCCCCCCGATCGTTCGATGTCCCGGCGCGATTTCCTGCGTCAGGGAGCCCTTCTCACCGGTGCTCTGGCCGCCGGCCTTCCCGAAGCTCTCTCGCTCCTCCACCCCAAGGCCGCCGAAGGCGCGATCATGGGCATCGGCCAGGAGCTCCGCGACGTCCTGAACGAGGAGACCGTGAACCGGATCCTCCAGGAGGCGCTCGCGCGCGGCGGCGATGCCGCCGATCTCTTCGCCGAGCAGCGCTTCCGCACCTCGTTCGTCCTCGATTCAGGAAAGATCGATTCGGTTACCTACGGCTATCCGCGCGGCGCCGGGGTGCGCGTCGTGCTCCGGAACCAGACCGGCTACGCCTTCTCCGACGAGCTCACGTACAACTCGATCCTCGACGCGGCGCGCATCGCCTCCTCCATCGTGGAGACCCCGGGCCGCGCGAACCCGATCGACGTGACGCGGCGCTCGCCCGCCTCCCCCTTCGCGCTCGTGAATCCCGAGCCGCTCCTTCTCGAGACCGCCAAGCTGGACGTGCTCCAACGCATGGACACGGCGGCGCGGGCGGCGGATCCGAGGATCGTGTCGGTCCGGATCGAGTACGTGGACGAGGTGCGCGAAGTCCTGATCGGAACCTCCGAGGGCATCTACATCATCGACCGCCAGTATCTGACCAGCATCGCCTGCACGCCGGTCGCCCAGGCTTCCGGAAAGCGGGCAAGCGGGCTGGCGACGCTGGGCGGACGGGTCGACGCGGAGTACTTCGCGCGCGTGAGCCCGGAGGACGCGGCCAAGGCCGCGGCGCTCCAGGCGGTCCGGCTCCTGGACGCGGGCCCCGCGCCGGCGGGCCCCATGCCGGTGGTCGTGGCCCCCGGCTGGGGAGGTGTCCTGATCCATGAATCGCTGGGGCACGCGCTCGAGGCGGATGGAATCCGCCGCGGCACCTCGCTCCTCTCGGGGCTCCAGGGCACGCGGATCGCCTCGCCGCTCGTGCGCGTGGTGGACGACGCGCGCTGGCCCAACGGCCGCGGCTCCTACGCCATGGACGACGAGGGCACGCCCGGGCAGCGCACGGTGGCGGTGGAAGGCGGGGTCCTCCAGTCCTACCTCCTGGACAAGCAGAACGGCTGGCTCCTGGCGCAGCGATCCACGGGGAACGGAAGGCGCCAGTCCTACCGGAACTGGCCCCTCCCGCGCATGTCGAACACCTACATCGACAACGGAACGAGCGATCCCTCCTCGCTCCTGAACGGCATCACGAAGGGCTTCTACGCGGCGGAGCTGGGGGGAGGCTCGGTCGAGACGACCAGCGGCAATTTCAACTTCGCGGTGCGCGAGGGCTACTGGATCGAGAACGGCAGGGTGACGCGCCCGGTGCGCGGCGCCGTCCTCGTGGGAAATTCGCTCGAAACGATGCAGCGGATCGAAGGAATCGGAAACGATCTCAAGGTGGAGACGACCCGCGGCACGTGCGGGAAGGATGGACAGCAAGTACCTGTGGGCGTGGGGCAGCCCACGGTCCGGTTCTCCTCGATGACCGTCGGAGGATCCTCGATCTAGCATGCCGAGACAGCTCGCAAACGATCTCGCCGACAAGATCCGGGTCCAGGCCGAGCGCTCCGGCGCCCAGGAGGCCGAGACCTATCTCGAGACGAACACCACGACCGAGGTGCGCAT
>DASQAV010000004.1:0-37676 GCA_035635575.1 Candidatus Dormiibacterota bacterium
TGGTTCGCGCATCTGGCCCGCGCGCTGGTCGTCTTCCCCGGCGGCTTCGGCACCATGGACGAGCTGTTCGAGCTCTTGACGCTCTCGCAAACGCACAAGCTGGACCGAATGATTCCCGTGTTTCTCTATGGTAGCGAGTACTGGAAGGAAACCGTGAATTTCGAAGGACTGGCGAGATGCGGGATGATCGACGCTGGAGATCTCGACCTGTTCCGCTTCGTGGACGCTCCTCAGGATGCGCTCCAGCTCTTGCAGAAGACCCTCGGCCTGACGCCCGCAACGGAGGAACCGGCCTTCGCGAAGTCGAAGACACCCCAAGACCCCGTTCCCAAGCCGTGACCGGACCCGACGGCCAGCACCGCTCCCTTCTCTTGCGGGTTGCGCGCCGCGCGATGCTGGAGCAGGGACTCGAGCCCGAGTTCTCTCCGGAGGCGACGGCCGAGGCGCAAGGGATCCCCGGGCCGGCCGCGCCGAACGGCGATGGGGTACGGGACCTGCGCTCCCTCCTCTGGTGCTCGATCGACAACGACGATTCGCGCGACCTGGATCAGCTCACGGTGGCTGCGCCTTCCGGCGACCGGGGCACGACCGTGCTGGTCGCCGTGGCGCAGGTGTGCGCCCTGGTCAGCCCCGGATCCGCGCTGGACGAGCACGCGGGCGCGAACACCACCTCCGTCTACACCCCGGCAAAGGTCTTTCCCATGCTGCCGGAGCGCCTGAGCACCGATCTCACCTCCCTCTCGGAAGGAGAGGACCGGCTTGCGATGGCGGTCGAATTCACGATCGACGACGAGGGCGCGCTCCTTCGCTCCGAGGTCTATCCCGCGGCGGTCCGGAACAAGGCCAAGCTGGCGTATTCCGGCGTGGGCCCGTGGCTCGAAGGAGGGGCGCCCGAGCCGGCGGCTCTGGCCGGGGTGCCGGGTCTCGCGGAGAATCTGAAGACGCAGGATCGAGTCGCCCAGGCACTGAAATCGCGCCGGAGCGAGGAGGGAGCGCTGGAGCTCGAGACGATCGACGTGCGGGCGGAGTTCGACGGAGATCGGGTGGCGGCGCTGATCCCGGAGCGGCGGAATCGCGCGCGCGAGCTGATCGAGGATTTCATGATCGCCGCGAACGGAACGATCGCCCGCACGCTCTCCGGGAGGCACTTCCCCGTGATCCGCCGCGTCGTGCGCACTCCCGAGCGCTGGTCCCGCATCGTGGAGATCGCCCAGGCTCTGGGAGAGCCGCTTCCGTCCCAGCCGGACCCGCGCGCGCTCAATCAATTCCTCCTGAAGCGCCAGAAGGCGGACCCGGTTCGCTTCCACGACCTCTCCCTCTCGATCATCAAGCTGCTCGGCCGCGGCGAGTACGTGGCGAGCTTCCCCGGGGAAAGCGTGATCGGACATTTCGGGCTGGCGGTGACCCAGTACACCCACTCCACCGCGCCCAACCGCCGCTACCCCGATCTCATCACCCAGCGGCTGCTCCGCGCCGCGCTCTCGGACGCCGGGGTGCCCTACCGCCCTGACCAGCTGAAGGCGCTCGCCATCCACTGCACCCAGAAGGAGGACGCCGCACAGAAAGTGGAGCGGATCGTTCAGAAATCCGCGGCCGCATGCCTCCTGAGCACGCGCATCGGGGAGATCTTCGAGGGAATCGTCACGGGAGCGTCCGAGAAGGGGACCTGGGCCCGGATCTTGAATCCACACGCGGAGGGCCGGGTGGAGCGCGGCGCTTCGGGTCTCGACGTGGGCGACCGCGTGCGCCTGAAGCTGCTCCGCACCGATCCCGAGCGCGGGTTCATCGATTTCGCGCGCGTCGATGGAGGCGGCGAAGTCAGAGAACCCCGGGCTCGTCCCCCGCGGGGAACACCCCCCGTTCGACGCCCAGCTCCGCCGCGGCGCTCTCGCCCGGGCGCTCCGCGTGGGTCTTCCGGAGCGGGATCTCGCGTAGGAACAAGGAGACCACGAACGCCGCGCCCATCAGGACCGCGGCGATCAAAAAGGTCTCGGTGATCGAAGCCGCGAAGGCTTCCCGCGCCCGCCCGAGGTAGGACAGGAAGGCGTCGTGCGCCGGGGTCCGGATCGCGGGAGGGAGCTGTGCCAGGCGCGCCTCGATCATCCCCCGGCCCGGCTGGGTGAGGATCGCCTGCACCGAATTCGCGTCGGCGCGCTCCAGACGCGCCGAGGGCACCGCCTCGCTCACGACGCGGAGCCAGGGATTCCGGCCAAAGCTCCCCAGCTCGTGACCGAGACGCGCGTTCAGCACGCTTCCCAGGACCGCCGTCCCCACCGTCGCTCCGATGCTCCGGAAGAGCTGGGAAGACGCGGTAGCCACTCCCAGCATCTCGTGCTCGAACGCGTTCTGCACCGCGAGCGTGAACACCGGCAGGGTCGCGCCGATCCCGAGGCCCGTCGCGATCATGCGCAAGACCAGGGACCAAGACGAGGTCGCCGCGGACATCCGTGACATCCAGAAGAGCGCGACCGACGCGAGGGCCAAGCCCACGACGGCCACCCCCTTGTAGCGCCCGGTCCGCGACGTGAGCTGCCCCGAGATCACGCTGGCCGTGACGAACGCGAGCGTGAGCGGCGTGAGAATCGTCCCCGAGTGGGTCGCGTTCACGCCCAGCACGAGCTGCGCGTAGAGCGGAATGAACACGATCGAGCCGAACATCCCGATGCCCACGAGGAAGAGCGCCACCATGGAGACCGCGAAGATCCGGTTCGAGAAGAGCGAGAGGGGCAAGATGGGCTCCTCCACCCGGCGCTCCACCAGAATGAAGACCAGGATCCCCACGAGCGCGACCGCGAAGAGGCCGAGGATGATGGGCGATCCCCACGGGTATTGCGTGCCTCCCCAGATCAGAGCGAGCAGGAGCGAGACCAGCGCGAGGGTCAGAAGAATCGCGCCCCCAAAGTCGATCTTGCGCCCCTTCCGTTCCGGCTCGATGTGCGGAAGCAGCGATCCCACGGCGGCGAACGCCACCATCCCCACCGGGATGTTGATGAAGAAGTTCCACCGCCAGGAAGCCGTATCGGTCAGCCAGCCGCCCAGCGTGGGGCCGACGATCGAGGAAAGCCCGAAGACGCCGCCGAGAAGGCCCTGCCATCGCCCGCGCTCGGCCGGCGCGTAGAGGTCCCCCACCACCGCGAACGCGTTCGCGAAGATGGCGCCCGCCCCGAGCCCTTGGATCGCGCGGAAGAAGACGAGCTGGAGCATGCTCCGGGACAGGCCCGAGAGCACCGATCCCACGATGAAGATGACGATCGCGGCGAGGATGAAGGGCTTCCGGCCGTAGAGATCGGAGAGCTTCCCGTAGATCGGCACGACCACGGTGGACGCGAGGAGATAGGACGCGACCACCCAGCTCAGGTGCTCGAGACCGTGGAACTCCTGGACGATGCGCGGAAGCGCCGTCGCGACGATGGTCTGATCGAGCGCCGCCAGGAAGAGCGCCAGCATGACGCCGAGCATGACGAGTAGCTTCCGGCGATTGGGGATGTTCGCGAGCACGGCATCAAGAGTTGCCCAGAGCGAGGGAACTCGTCAAGCGATGTGCTCAGGGCTCGAGCGTTGCGCTGGGAACGATGATCGCGGCGGCGGTGGCGCTGACCGGAGTCGTCCTGATCGTGCGCGCCGGCGGAGTCTCACGCCGCGCGGCTCCCTCGGTGCATTCCGTCCCGGCCGGCGCGGACGGGACCGATCTTCCCTCCGGCTGACGCGCCTGTCGCTCGACTCGGCACCCCCATCCGGTCCATGATGGGCCCCTCCATCGGTACGGGAGCTACCTCGATTCGGGGGGCGGTTGGCGGACGCGGCAGGAATCGAAATCCAGGACGTCCTGAAAACCTATGACGGCGTGAGGGCGGTCGACATCGATCGCCTGCGCGTCGAGCCGCGCTCGACGCTGGCCCTGATCGGGCCCAGCGGCTGCGGCAAGAGCACCCTTCTCCGGCTGGTCGTGGGACTGCTCGCGCCGGACCGGGGAACGATCCGCATCGACGGCACCCCGATGGGCCCCGGCTCGCGGCTCGCCCTGCAGCGGAGGATGGGGTACGTCATCCAGGAGGGCGGTCTCTTCCCTCATCTGACCGCCCGGGAGAACGTGGTACTCGTCGCGCGCGACCTGGGTTGGCCGGAGGCCAGGATCCAGGCGCGGATCCAGGAGCTCCTCGAGCTGACCCAGATCCCTCCGGAGATCCTCGAGCGTTTCCCCACGCAGATCAGCGGAGGGCAGCGGCAGCGCGTCGCGCTCATGCGCGCGCTCTTGCTGGATCCGGACGTGCTCCTCATGGACGAGCCCTTCACCGCCCTCGACCCCATGATCCGGTCGGATCTTCAGCGCGAATTGAAAGAGGTGTTCGACCGCCTTCGCAAGGCGGTGCTCTTCGTGACCCATGACATGGCGGAGGCCGCCTTCATCTCCGGCGAGATCGCGATCATGAACCGGGGGAGCATTCTCCAGCGCGGGAGCTTCCGGGAGCTGGTGCGGAATCCCGCGACGCCCTTCGTCACGGAATTCATCCGCGCGCAGCGCCCGCTCGAAGCACCGGACCAGAGCCCGACATGACCCGAGCCGCCCGCCTGCTCCTCACCGCATTCTGGACATTCGTCCTCGCGAGCCACGCGCCATGCGCACGCGCCGAGGGGCGGGTCACCGTGGGCTCGAAAGCCTTTCCGGAATCCTGGGTGCTGGCGGAAGCCCTGGCGCACGTGCTGCGTTCGGAAGGAGTCGCGGACGTGGCGCACCGGAACAATCTCGGCGGCACCGAGATCGTGTATCAGGCGCTTCGCGCGGGCGGCGTGGACGTGTACCCGGAATACACCGGGACGATCGCCCAGGTCATCCTCCACCGCGCGACCTCGGCGACGTTGGACGAGATGCGCGGTGCCCTCTCGAAGGAAGGCATCGGCGTGAGTGAACCCCTGGGGTTCAACGACAGCTACGCGCTGGCCGTGACGCCGCGCGTTCACGAGCGCTATCGCCTCGAGACGATCGGCGATCTGGGACGGCACCCCGAGCTCCGCCTGGGTCTCACGCACGAGTTCCTGGGGCGGCCGGACGGATGGCCCGGGCTCGTCCGGCACTACGGCCTCTCCATGCCTCACGTCCTGGGCATCCAGCACGAGCTGGCGTATACGGCGCTCGAGAGCGGACGCATCGACGTGACGGACATCTACACGACCGATGCCGAGATCGAGCGTCTGCATCTCCACGTGCTCCGTGACGACCGCGGCTTCTTTCCGCGGTACGAGGCGGTGTGGCTCTACCGGCTGGATCTCGAGCGCCGCGAGCCGCGGGCCCTCGACGCGATGCGCCGCCTGGCCGGCCGGATCGATGAAGCGCGCATGATCCGGGCGAACGCGCGCGTGGTGCTGGGGCACCGGAGTTATGGAGAAGCCGCGGACTCGCTCCTTGCCGAGGCGCTGGCGCGCGGGCCGCAGCGAAGCGGCGCACCGGGGGCCACGATGTGGGGCGCGATGCTCCGGAACACCGGCCAACATGTGAAATTGGTCCTGCTCTCCCTCCTGGTCGCGGTTCTTGTTGGAATTCCCCTCGGAGTCCTGGCGGCGCGATCCGCGTGGCTGGGAAGCGCGATCCTCTCCGTGACCGGGCTCCTCCAGACCATCCCCTCGCTCGCGCTCCTGGCGGCGCTCATTCCCCTGTTCGGGATTGGAGTGGTCCCGGCGCTGATCGCCCTCTTCCTCTACAGCCTCCTCCCGATCGTGCGGAACACGTACGTCGGGCTGACCACGCTTCCCTCACCCCTTGAGGAAGCAGCGGCCGGGATCGGGCTTTCGCCCCGGGCGCAGCTCTTCCGCGTGCGCCTTCCCATGGCCTCGCCCGCGATCATGGCCGGAATCAAGACGAGCGCCGTGATCAACGTCGGGACCGCGACGCTGGCGGCCCTGATCGGCGCGGGGGGCCTGGGTGAGCCCATTCTTTCCGGGATCCAGCTCCGTCAGGGATCCCTGATCTTGCAGGGGGCGGTGCCGGCAGCCCTCCTGGCGCTCCTCGTCCAGCGGCTGTTCGATCTCGTCGACCGCGCCGCCATCCCCCAAGGCCTGAGACTCCCCCCGCCGGGCCGCTAGACCGCACCCCAGGGCCGTAAGACCGCGCTCGCAGGGCAATTCGCCCCGCACCCAAAGCGCCCCCCGCGCGTCCAAGGTAGTTGTGCCGCCGGGGTGGACCGGCGGACGCGGCTGAGTCATCATCATTATCTGCGGCAGCACAGGGTTTCTCGCACGGGAGACGGACATGCCGAACACGACCATGCTCTCCGAAGACCGGCCGATCCTGACCGCACGGCTCGCGGACGCGCGCCGGCGGACCGACGAGCTCTTCTCGATCCTCACCCCCGAGGGGCTCTACGAGCGCCCCATTCCCGAGCGCCACCGGCTGATCTTCTACCTCGGTCACCTGGAGGCCTTCGACTGGAACCTGGCCCGCCAGGTGTTCGGGCTGGAGTCGCCGCAGCCGGAATTCGACAAGCTCTTCGCGTTCGGCATCGATCCGATCGGCGGCGGGCTTCCGAACGAGCCGAAGTCCGACTGGCCCAAGGCGGACGAAGTTCGCGGCTACAACGAGCGCGTGCGGGGGCGCATCGACGAGGCGCTTCGCGGATCGCGCGCGCCCCTTCCCGGAAACGATCTGGACACGATCCTCCACATGATGATCGAGCATCGGCTGATGCACGCCGAGACCCTGGCCTACCTCTTCCACCAGCTCCCCTACGGCGCGAAGATCCGTCCCCGGGGTGCGATCCCACCTTCACCCTCGGGGACGATCGACGTGCGCCCTGTTTCCATTCCCGCAGGCATTGCGACGCTCGGCCAGGCGCGGAAGGACGGCGGGTTCGGGTGGGACAATGAGTTCGAGGCGCACCGCGTGGAGGTGCCCCCGTTCTCGATCGACTCCCACAAGGTCTCGAATCGGCGGTACCTGGAATTCGTCCAGGACCGTGGCTACGAAGATCGCCGCCACTGGTCGGACGCCGCGTGGGAATGGAAGGAGCGGGAGGGGTTCCGTCACCCTCCCTTCTGGCGCGAGCGCGACGGAGCGTGGGTCTACAGCGGAATGTTCGAGGAGGTGCCGCTGCCCCTGGACGCTCCGGTGTACGTGAGCCACGCGGAAGCATCGGCGTTCGCGCACTGGGCGGGGGGCGCCCTGCCGACCGAGGCGCAATACCATCGCGCGGCCTTCGGCACTCCGGGCGTGGCGGAGCGCGAGTATCCCTGGGGATCGGAAGCTCCGTCCGCACGCCACGGGAATTTCGACCTGCGTCTCTGGGATCCCACGCCGCTCGGCGCTTTCCCCGAGGGAGCGAGCGCCTTCGGCGTCCAGGAGCTGCTCGGCAACGGATGGGAGTGGACCTCGAGCGTCTTCAAACCCTTCGACGGATTTCGCGCGCATCCACTCTATGAAGGCTACTCGGCCAATTTCTTCGACGGACAGCACTACGTCCAGAAGGGCGCCTCGCCGCGCACCGCGGCCTGCATGCTGCGCCGCTCCTTCCGGAACTGGTTCCAGCCCCACTATCGTTACGTCTACGCGGGCTTCCGTCTGGTCCATCCCTGAGCCATGCGATCTGAGCCGGCGCTCGCCGCACAACCCACCTTTCAGGAAGAGCTGATCCAGGACGTTCGCTCGGGGCTCTTGGGCCCGGGACCGAAGCGCCTCCCCTCGCGCTATCTCTACGACGATCTGGGCTCGGCGCTCTTCGATGCGATCGGATACCTGCCCGAGTACGGACTCACGCGCGCCGACGAGCGCATTCTCCGCGGCCACGCCGGCGAGATCATCCAGGCCATGGGGCCTCCCTTCACGGTCGCGGAGCTGGGGAGCGGCGGCGGGCGGAAGACGAGGTGGCTCCTGGAAGCGCTGGGCACGAAGCGGCCGATTTCCTATTACCCGATCGACATCTCGAGCGCGGCGCTCGAGCGCTGTGTTCTGGAGCTGGGCCGCCTCCCGGAGGTTCACGTGGAGCCGATCGAAGCCGACTACCACGACGGGCTCGCCGTCGTGGCGTCGCGCCGCCGCAAGGACGAGCGGCTCCTGCTTCTCTTTCTCGGGAGCACGATCGGAAACTTCGAGCCGGCCGAGGCGCGCGACTTCCTTCGCGAGATCCGAGGATGGCTGCGCCCCGGAGACGGATTCCTCCTCGGCACCGACCTCGTGAAGCCCGAGCCGACCTTGATCGCCGCGTACGACGATGCGCTGGGCGTCACCGCTGCGTTCAATCTGAATCTGCTCCGCCGCCTGAATCGCGAGCTGGATGCGGAATTCGATCTCGAGAATTTCTATCACGAGGCGCGATGGAACGCGGAGCAGAGGCGCGTGGAGATGCACCTCGTGGCGAGGATGGCGCACGTGGTCTGGATCCGCGCGATCGGGCTGGGTGTGACCTTCCGGGCCGGCGAGAGCATCTGGACGGAGAGCTCGTACAAGTTCAATCTCGACGAGCCGGAGCGCATCTCGAGAGAGTTGCCCTTCGTCCCCGCAGGGCAGTGGCTCGACCGCGAATGGCCCTTCGCGGAGAGCCTTCTCATCGCCCGCTGAACTGTTAACCAGCGATGTTACAATCAGTTATGGGAAATTACCGACCTAGGTAATTTTACGGTGTCATCGCCGTGCGTCGGACGTATGATTCGTTACCCCTGCGGGGCCAGTTCCTTACGTCGCAACCGCTTTGATACGTGAGGCCGCACCATGGCAGCCACGAAAGACGCAGCACTCATCTCCGACGCCATACATAGGACAAATACCGATAGCACGTCGGACTCCCTTCGAGCTTCCCCGTTGACCCACGGGTTCTTTCGAACACGGACCTCGCCACGAACATGAGGCAGGACGCCATGAATGTCGCCACGAACGTAGATCTGCGCAGGAAGCTGGAAGAAGCCGAAGACCTGATTCACGCCATCCGCCACGAGCGGGTGGATGGTCTTGTCGTCGACCATGCGAACGGCCAGCGGGTCCTGATGCTCGAGGCGCCCGACCGGCCGTACAAGATCCTGGTCGAGAAGATGCAGCAGGGCGCAGTCGCGACGTCGGCCGACGGCACCGTGCTCTACTGCAACCGCCGGTTCACGGAGATGCTCCGCCGCCCGGTGGAAGGGATCGTGGGCAAATCGGTCTACGGCTTCCTCGCCACCCCCTCGCAGACGGCGTACGCGGAAGTCGCGGGCTCGGGCGGAGGACAGGGTGAATTCGGCCTCGTGCAGGCGGACGGCGAGGTGATTCCCATCCACGTGGCCGTCAACGCCGTGGAGGGTTCGGACGGCGTCTCCTACCTCATCGTCACGGATTTGACCGATCAGCTGGCGCGCCGCCGCGCGGAGCAGCTGGCCGAGATGCTCACGTGCGAGCTGGAAGAGCGCAAGGTCGTCGAGGAAGCGCTGCGGGTCAGCGAGTCGCGCTTCGCGGATCAGAGCCGGCGCAAGGATCAATTCCTGGCCGTGCTCTCCCACGAGATCCGCGGACCGCTCGCGCCGATCCAGAACGCCCTCCACGTGCTGCAGCGCGTTCCGGAGGGTCCGCTGGCGCGGGACGCGCGCGCCATCCTCGAGCGCCAGGTCACGCAGATGGCGCGAATCACGGACGATCTCTTCGACCTGTCGCGGATCTCGGGAGGGACCATCCTTCTCCGGAAGGAGCGGCTGGACCTGACGGGGCTGGTGCGGCGGTGTGTGGAGGACTACCGCACGACGCTCGAAGGGGCGGGACTTCGGGTCGAGACCCACGTTCCGGTTCGGCCGCTCTGGATGAACGGCGATCCCACGCGGCTCTCCCAGGTCTTCGCGAACATCTTGCAGAACGCGGTCAAATTCACCGAGGCGGGCGGAACCATCCTCGTCTCCCTGTCGGCATACGCGGACGGGAAAACAGCAATGGTGGGCATCCGCGACACCGGAATCGGCATGACCGAGGACAAGCTCGAGCGGGTCTTCGAAGCCTTCCGGCCGGGAGCCCGGAGCTACGACCAGGGGAGTGGCGGACTGGGCATCGGCATGGCGCTGGCCAAGGGACTGACCGAGCTTCATGCGGGGCACATTTTCGCGTCGAGCGCGGGCTCCGGGCGCGGATCGGAATTCACGATCGAGCTTCCCCTGGAGCATGAAGGGCCGCCGCGCCAGCAGCCGTCCCATGCCGCGCCGGCTCCCGTGAAGTCCTACCGGGTGCTCGTGATCGAGGACAACATCGACGCGGCGGAGAGTCTCAAGATGCTGCTCGGCCTCATGGGGCACGAGGTGGAGAAGGCGTACGACGGGCCGGTCGGGATCGAGATCGCGAAGCGCTTCTGTCCGGAGGTCGTCATCTGCGATATCGGCCTGCCGGGTCCGATGGACGGGCACGCCGTCGCCCAGATCTTGAGAAGGGACTTCCCGCGCGGCGCCGCGTTCCTGATCGCCCTGACCGGATACGGCCAGCACGAAGACCAGCGCCGCTCCTACGAGGCGGGGTTCGATTTCCACATGACCAAGCCTGCGGACCCGAAGGAGCTGGAGAAGATGCTCGTCTCGCTGGCGAGCGAGATCTAGAGGGAGCGGACCGCCTCGCCCAGAGCGTCCATCGCGGCCCGTAGCTGGGTGTCGGACAGGTACGGCGCCGGCCCCAGCCGCATCGTTGTCCCACGGATGTCGATCTGCACGCCGCGCGCCCGGAGCCCCCGCTGCAGCGCTTCGGAGTGCGGGCTATCCAGCGCCAGGAATCCCCCGATCGACGTAAGCGGCACCGAGCGGTCGCGGGTGATCCGCTTGGGATCCAGGTCCAGCGCGTCGAAGCGCTCCGCCAGGAACGCGACCTGGTGCCTGTAGCTGGCGGAGAGAACCTCCGGGGTCAGTCCCTGAGCCTCGAAGAAGTCGAAGACGCGGGCGGCCCGGTAGTGGCTCGTGGGATCGTACGTCCCCGTGGCCCAGCGCGCACCCCCCTCGCCATAGGCGACCCCCGGGTTCACCTGCTTCGTCAGCCGCGCGAACTCGCTGAACCAGCCCGTGATCACCGGACGCAAATGGTCGCGGCCCGGCGGCACGCGCAGGTATCCGTTCCCTTCTCCCAGCTCGCAGTACTTGTAGCCGCCCCCGGTCACGAAGGCATCGCCCAGCCCGTCGCGCTCGAGAGAGAACGGCAGCACGTTGATCTGATGATAGGCGTCCACCACCAGCTCCGCCCCCACCGCGCGGCATCGCTCGGCGACCGTGCGGAGATTCGGCACCACGTGGGCGTTCTTGTAGAGGACGGACGATGCCAGGACCGCGGCCGTGCGCGTGTCGCACGCCGCGGCCAGCCGCTCCGCGGCCGAGCTCGCCGGCGTGGCGCTCACCTTCACGATCTCGATCCACTTCTCCTCGGACAGCCGGTCCAGCTGGCGGCGGATCGTGTGGAATTCCCCGTCGGTCGTGACCAGCCTGGGGCGCTCGCGCAGGGGGAGCGCGGAGAGGAGTTTGACCAGGAGATCGTGCGTGTTCTGCGCCAGCCCGATCGTGCCATCCCGGTCCCCCAGGAGCTTCGCGTAGCCGCGCCGCACCCGCTCCGCCTTCTCCTCCGCCCGCGCCCATTTCTCGTCGACCAGCTCCGCGGCATCGTTCCACGCCTCCATCTGCCCCTCGAACCCCACGTCGGGCCAGGCCTGGTGGGAATGCCCGGTCAGGAGCACGCGCTCCGCCACACGGAACCGCGTGTAGTGTTTCGCGAGCGGATTGGGATGCTGCGTGCTGTCGAGCACGGCGCCCGAGCGGGCCTGGGGATGCGTGGTGCCGCTCATAGCTCGGCCCGGATCTCCCAGAGGTCCGGAAAGACGGGGCGATCGAGCGTCGTCTTGAGGTAGGCGGCGCCCGCCGATCCTCCAGTCCCCGGCTTCGTCCCGATGGTGCGCTGCACCATCTTCACGTGACGGTAGCGCCATTCCTGTATCCCCTCGTCCAGATCCACGAGGCGCTCGCAAAGAGAAGCCAGGACTGAATCCGTTCGATAGATCTGGATCAGGACCGGATGGAGCGCCGGCGTGGAAGCCGGAGGCTGGGTCACGTCACGCTCCAGCGCTTCGCGCGGCACGAAATGTCCTTTCGCCGCGAGGAAGCGGAGGAACGCGTCCCAGAGCGTGGGCTCGTTCAGCCGCCGGTCCAGCGCCTTGCGCTCCCTGCTCCCCTTCTCGTAGCGCTCCAGGGCCGCCGGGTTCTTCTGGCCGAGCGCGAACTCCAGCTCCCGGAACTGGGCCGACTGAAAGCCGCTTCCCGACTCCAGCCGCGCCCGGAAGGAGAGGAATTCCAGCGGCGTCATCGTCTCGAGCACGTCGATCTGCGCCACGACCACCTTGAGGATGGTCAGGATTCGCTTCAGCGTGTGGAGCGCACGCGGCGTGTCCTGCTTCGCGAAGAGGGACTTGAGGTAGTCCGTCTCGTGGATCAGCTCCTTGAACCAGAGCTCGTACACCTGGTGCACGATGATGAAGAGCGTCTCGTCGTGCTCCGGGCCGTCGGAGAGCGGCTGCTGGAGGGAGAGAAGCTCCTCCAGCTTGAGGTAGCTCTGATAGGTGACGGGCATTCAGGCGCTCCGTTTCATCACGTGAACCGCGGCTTGTAGGTATCGAGCGACTCATAGGGGTCGGGCCATTCCAGCTTGTAGCCCAGCTCGTGCGCGGCGTGCCGCGTCCAGTACGGGTCCCAGAGGTGCGCCCGTGCCAGGAGGCAGAGATCCGCGCGCCCCGAGGCCAGGATCGTGTTCACGTCCGCGTAGGAGGAGATGTTCCCCACCGCCATGGTGGCGATCCCCACCTCGTGCCGGATCCGATCCGCGAAAGGCGTCTGGAAGAGGCGCCCGTAGACCGGCTTCTGATCCGGCACCGTCTGCCCCGCGGAAACGTCCACGATATCGCACTGATGCGCCTTCAGCATGCGCGCCACCTCGACCGAGTCGGCGGGTTCCATCCCGCCCGGAACCCAGTCCGTGGCCGAGATGCGCACCGACATGGGCTTTTCCTGGGGCCAGGCCGCGCGCACCGCGTCGAACACCTCGAGCGGAAAGCGCATCCGGTTCTCGAGCGCGCCTCCGTACTCGTCCCGGCGCGTGTTCGTGACCGGCGAGATGAAGCTCGCGAGGAGGTACCCGTGCGCCATGTGGATCTCGAGGAGGTCGAACCCCGCCTCGAGCGCAAGCTTCGCGGCGCGCACGTAGTCCCGGATCGCGGCGTCCATGTCGACCCGCGTCATCTCCTTGGGAACCTGGCTGTGAGGATAATACGGGATCGCGGAGGGTCCGAGGATCGGCCAGTTCCCCGACGGCAATGGCTCGCTGTCCCCGTCCCAGGAGAGGCGCGTGGAGCCCTTCCGGCCCGCGTGCCCCAGCTGGATCGCGATCTTGGCGGCCGAGTTCCCGTGCACGAACTCCACGATGCGCTTCCAGGCCGCCGCGTGCTCGGGCTTGTAGAGGCCGGTGCAGCCCGGGGAGATCCGTGCCTCCGCGCTCACATTGGTCATCTCGGCGAAGACGAGCCCGGCACCTCCCATGGCGCGCGCGCCCAGGTGGACCAGGTGCCAATCTCCCGGGGTGCCGTCCCCCGCCGAGTACTGGCACATGGGAGAGACCACCACGCGATTCATGAGCGTGAGGTCACGCAGCCGGAACGGGGTGAACATGGGCGGGGGCGGCGGGCTGAGGCTCAAGCGCACCCCCGACCGCTTGGCCGCCTCCTCCGCGAACCAGGTATCCACCTTCGCGACGAACGCGGGATCGCGCGCCTTGAGATTCTCGTGCGTCACGCGCAGGCTCCGGGTCAGGAGCGCGAACGCGAACTGGATCGGCGGCAGCTTCACGTAGCGCTCGGTGTCCTCGAACCACTGGAGGGAGGCCTGCGCCGCGCGCTGAAGGCTCTCCACGGGCGGACGCCGCGCTTCCTCATAGGCCTGAAGCGCGGTCTCGAGGCCGTGGTCCCGTGACAACGCCTCCGTCAGCGCCACGGCGTCCTCCATGGCCAGCTTGGTCCCGGAGCCCACGGAGAAATGCGCCGTGTGCGCCGCGTCGCCGAGCAGGACGATGTTGCCGTGATGCCAGCGCTCGTTCCGGATCGTTGGAAAGCTCCGCCAGATGGAGCGGTTCGAGACGAGGCGGTGGCCCTGGAGCTCCTCCTGGAAGAGCCGCTCGCAGAAGGCGATCGTTTGCGCTTCGCCGGCGCGATCCATTCCCGCCCCGCGCCAGGTCTCTTCCCGCGCCTCCACGATGAAGGTGGAGAAGCCCGGTTCGTACTGATAGGCGTGCACGCGCCAGAGGCCGTGACGGTCGGTCTTGAAATAGAAGGTGAACGCCGGGAAGGGCTTCGAGGTGCCGAGCCAGACGAACTTGTTGGGACGCACCTCCACCGAGGGGCGGAACTCCTCCCGGTAGCGCTCGCGAACGACGGAGTTCGCGCCGTCCGCGGCGATCACCAGATCGGCCTCCGCGATCACCGCGGCGGGATCCTGCACGTCGCGCTGGAAGCAGAGCCCGACCCCCAGCGCGCCGCAACGGTCCGCCAGCACGCGAAGGAGCGTCTTACGAGAGAGGCCGGAGAAGGCGTGCCCCGTGGAGGTGAACCGGGTGCCGGCGTGGTGGATCTCGATCGAATCCCAGCGGTGGCTGAGCGTCGCCATCGCCTCCGTGATCTCGGGATCCCGCGCCGCCAGCGCCTGCTCGGCGGCGTCGGAGAAGACCACGCCAAAGCCGAACGTCTCCTCGAGACGGTTCCGCTCGTAGACGTGCACGTCGTGCTTCGGATCCTGTCTCTTGAGGAGAAGTGCCGCGAAGAGCCCGGCCGGGCCCCCACCGATGACCCGGACCTTCACCCGGCGCCGCCCTTCATGAGCTGTCCCGCGATCACGAGATGCTGGATCTCGGTCGTGCCCTCGTAGATCCGGAGCGCGCGCACGGAGCGGTAGAGGCGGTCGACGGGGTGCGCGGCCAGGACTCCCGAGCCCCCGAGAATCTGCACGGCGTCGTCCACGACGCGCTGCGCCGCTTCCGTGGCATAGGCCTTGGCCATGGCGGCCTCGAGGGTCACCCGCTCCGCGCCGCGGTCCGCGGTCCATGCCGCGCGGTACACGAGAAGGCGCGCGGCGGTGAGATCGGTCGCCATCCGCGCCAGCTTTTCCTGGATGAGCTGGAATTCGGCGAGCGGCGTCCCGAACTGCTTCCGCGTGCGCGCGTGCGAGAACGCCTCCTCGAGAGCGCGCGCCGCCATGCCGCACGCCGCGGCGCCCACGGTAGCGCGCATGCGATCGAGCGTCTTGAGGCCGAGCGCCATCCCGCGCCCCTCCTCGCCCAGGCGATTCGCGGCGGGGACCTTACAATCTTGAAATGCGATCTCGCCCAGGGGATGCGGCGACGAGAGGATCTGGGGACGTGTGAACCGGAGCCCCGGCGCGTCCGCGGGGACCACGAAGCAGGAGATCCCCTTCCCTCCCGCGGCGGGATCGGTGGTGGCGAAGACGGTGTAGAAGTCCGCGATCCCGGCGTTCGAGATGAAGGTCTTGGTACCCGTCAGCCGGTAGGAATCGCCGTCCCGCAGCGCGGCCGTCTTCATCGCCGCCACGTCCGAGCCCGCGTCCGCTTCCGTCATCGCGAAGGCCGCCATGGCTCGCCCGGCGATTGCCGCCTCCACCCAGCGCTCGCGCATGGCCGCATTTCCCGATAGCAGGATTGGCAAGGTGCCAAGCCCCTGGAGCGCGAAGACCGCGTCCCCGAGCGGCGACGCCGAGGCAAGCGCCTCGCGCACGAGGCAGCACGCGCGCCAGTCCTGGTCCTGGATGGGACGGAAGTACCCCGCGCGCCCCACTTCTGTGAGAAGCGTTCGCGCCTCCTTGCGGGCGGCGTCGTCGTCCCGGGGCTCGGGGCGTGGCTTGAGCTCGCGCGCGGCGTAGGCGGCGACGTCCTTCGAAAGCGAGACGTGCCGGTCCTCGAGGAAGGCTCGAACGGGCTCTGGGTCGGGAGTGGACATCACCGGAATCTGGGGTCGCGCTTCGAGCGGAACGCCTCGTACGCCTCCCGGAAATTGGGGTGCTCCATGAGACGGGCTTGCGCTTCCGATTCGTGCGCCAGCGCCTGATCCAGGCTCATGCTCCACTCCGCCTCGAGCGCCTGCTTCGTCACGGCGAGCGCATCCGAGGGCCCTCGGGCGAGACGCTCCGCGAGCTCGGTGGCTTCCGGGAGCACCCGTTCGGGCGCCACGACTCTCTGGTAGAGCCCGATCTCGAGCGCGCGGCGCGCGTCGATGAACTCTCCGGTCATGAGGAGCTCCGCTGCCTGGCCCATCCCCACGAGCCGCGGCAGGAGCCAGGAGGCGCCCATGTCCGCGCCGGAGAGGCCGACGCGCACGAAGAGGAACGCGATCTTCGCCGTCTCCGAGGCAACGCGGATGTCGCAGGCCGACGCGATCACCGCGCCGGCGCCCGCGACGGTGCCGTTCAGCGCGCCGATCACGGGCTTCCGGCAGCGCCGGATGTTCCGGATCAGGTCGCAGGTCATGTCGGTGAAGCGGCGGAGTCCCGCCGCGTCCTCCGTGAAGAGCGCGCCGATGATGTCCTCGACGTCCCCGCCGGAGCAGAAGGCCCTTCCCGCCCCGGTCAGGACGACGGCGCGCACGGCCGCCTCGCGATCGAGCGCGGGAAAAAGATCGCGCAGCTCGGCGTACACCTCGAAGGTGAGCGCGTTCAGACGCTCGGGCCGGTTCAGCGTGATGGTCGCGACGCCGGTCTCCTCGCGCGTCTCGAGGAGGAAGGATTTCGGCGGCGCTAGGCGCATGTCATCGGCTTCCGTCCAGGACCGCCGTGGCCTCGATCTCCACGACCGCTCCCGGGTCCACGAGCCCGCTCACCTCCACCAGCGCGACGGCGGGAAAGTGCTTCCCCAGCCGCTCGCGCCACGCCTCCCCGATCGCCTTCCGGCTTTGGCGATAGGCTTCGAGATCGGTGACGTACATCGTGACGCGCGCGAGGTCGGTCGGTGCGCCTCCCGCCGCGCGCAGCACGGAAAGCACCTTGTCCATCGCGCGGGCGAACTGCCCCGCGAACCCGGGCGGCTTGCCCGAGGCGCCTTCCTCCCAGCCCGCCTGGCCGGCGATGAAGAGAAGCCGCCCCTCTTTCGGCGCGAGAAGGCCGTTGTTCCAGCCCTTCGGCACGCCCAGCGCTTCGGGATTGATGACCTCGAACCTCATCGCGTGCGCGCTCCCGCGTTCATGAGAACCGCTTCACCGGTTCGTCCGCTCTCGTCCCTGCACAGCTCCACCACCACGGCGGCCACCTCCTCGGCGCTCACGAGACGGTCCTGCCCCGACGTGCCGAGGATGAGCGCCAGCGCTTCGGCGCGCGGGACTCCCGAGCGCGCCCCGACGTTCTCGAGCGTGCGATGGGTCATCGGCGTGTCCACGTACCCGGGACAGATCGCGTTCACGGTCACCCCCGTTCCCTCGAATTCCAGCGCGACCGATCTCGTGAATCCCACGACCGCGTGCTTGGCCGCGCTGTAGTGCGCCACGTATTTGGCTCCCTGTAGGCCCACGATGGAGGCCACGTTCACGATCCTTCCCCACCCGCGCTCCGCCATTTCCGGAGCCAGCTCCCGGGTGCAGAGGAAGGTTCCGGTGGCATTCACCGCCAGCATGCGCTGCCAATCCGAGAGCTCGATCTTCCGGAGCGGCGCGGAAGCGGAATCGCCCGCGTTGTTGACCAAGATCTCGACCTGGCCCAGTGCGCGCCGCGCGTCCTTGCCCAGGCGGGCCACGCTGGCCTCGTCCGTCACGTCGCAGGGCACGGCCCACGCCTCGCCGCCCCGCCCCCGAAGCTCGGAGGCGACGCCCTCGATCTCCTTCTTCGTGCGCGCCGAGACCACGACGCGGGCGCCCTCGGCGGAGAGAGCGCGCGCCACGGCGGCTCCGATCCCACGGCCTCCGCCCGTCACGACGGCGCCCCTTCCCCTGAGCGTCGCGGGCGTCACGCGCGCTTCCCGCCCGGAAGCGCCTCCGCGACCGCCTCGGCCAGGATCGCGCCCAGCACTTCGATCGTGGCCCGCCCTTCGTCGGCCGTCGCGTCGGCGGGCCATCCGAAATAGGCGCGCTTGCCGTCCGCTTCCTCGAAGGTCTTCGCTCCCGAGCGGATCGCCTTCGAGATCGAGGCGGGGTTCGGCGGAAGCTCCTTCCGGATATCCTCGCGCACGAGATCGGCGCGCTCCGCAAGCACCATCGAGCCCTCGTAGCGCCCCGCGTGGCACGCCCCGCTCCGGAATTCCTCGGTCAGTCGTGTGATCCAGGGCTTCCGCGTGATGTCCGGGCAGACGATCGGCAAGAGGCCCTCCTCCCGCGCGCGGCGCTCCGCCTCCTCGATCGCTCCCAGGTGCGCGGGGTCCAGGTGCGCGTTCGCCACGGCGAGCGCCTGGAATCCCTGCCGCGTCAGATCGCGGGCGAGATCCACGAGGAGCGAGGTGACGGTGGCGGCCCGCATCGAGACCGTGCCCGGAAATCCTTCCGCGAAGGACGCCGCCGTGTAGGGCAAAGCCGGGAGGATGAGGGCGAACCGTCCGCCCGCCTCCAGGCGCTCCGCCCCCTCCCGGGCCATGGCGCGCGCGATGATGCCATCGGTCCCCAGGGGCAGATGGGGGCCGTGCGCCTCGATGGCCCCGACAGGCAGGACCGCCACGGTGCGCGCCCGGTCCAGATCGCGCACCTCTTCCCAAGTCATGTCCGCCATGTCGCGGATCGCCATCGGTCGAAACCCCGTGAGTCCCCCTCACGTCAGGGGTTGCCACTCGCCCGGCGGGCATCCATGATGGGGCGGTGTCGAGCCAAGTTACCATGACCCAAGTGCCTACGGAACGCCTGAACATCGCCGAGTACTTCCTGGACGCGCGCGTCCGGGAGGGATTGGGGGCGCGTCCGGCGCTCCTCACGGACTCGGGGAGCCTCACCTACGCCGAGGTCCAGGAGCTGGCGAACCGGTTCGGCCAGCTCCTTCAAGACTCCGGGGTGGAGCCCGAGCACCGGGTTCTGATCGCGCTTCCAGACGTGCCCGAATTCGTGGGCGCGCTCTTCGGAACGCTCAAGCTGGGCGCCGTGGCCGTGATGGCGAATCCCGGGCTTCCCCAGGCCGAGATCGAATATTTGCTGTCCTACACACGCGCGCGCGCGGTCGTCGCGCACCGCGACTCGGCGGCGCCCTTCCGGGCGGCCGCCCAGGGCTCCCGCTTCGTGAAGGCGGTGCTGACGGTCGGGGAGGAAGATACGGAGCGCCGCCTCCGGGCCGCATCCCCGGCGCTCGATGCGTTCCCCTCACACAAGGACGATCCCGCGATCTGGCTCTTTTCCGGAGGGACGACCGGCCGTCCCAAGGCGGTGGTCCAGACGCACCGCTCCTTCGCCAACACGACCGAGTGCTACGCCTCACATGTAATTGGCTACACGGACAAGGACACGACGCTCTCCGTTCCCAAGCTCTACTTCGGGTACGCGACGGGCTCGAACCTCTTCTTTCCGTTCGCGGCGGGTGCCAGGTCCGTGCTCTTTCCCGAGCCCGCCACCGCCGACGCGCTCTTCGAGAAGATCCGCCGCTTCCGCCCCACCGTGCTCATCAACGTGCCCACCATGATCAACAAGATGGTGTCGCACCCGCGGGCCCGCGAGCAGGATCTCTCCTCGATTCGCGTGTGCACCTCCGCGGGGGAAGCCCTCCCCGAGGAGCTCCACCGGAAATGGATGGACACGTTCGGGGTGGAGCTCCTGGACGGGCTGGGCACCGCGGAGATGTGGCACATCTTCGTGTCGAACCGGATCGGGAGCGCGCGCCCCGGCACGTTGGGCACGGTGGTTCCCGGCTTCGAGGTGAAGGTCTGCGACGAGGAGGGGCGCGAGCTGCCCCACGGCGAGACCGGGTGGCTCTGGGTGCGCGGCGACTCCCGCGCGATCGGTTACTGGCAGCACATGGAGAAGACGATGCAGGCCTTCCGGGGCGACTGGTATGTCTCGGGGGACATGATCACGAAGGACGCGGAGGGAACCATCACCTACTGCGGCCGCGGAGACGAGATGCTCAAAGTCTCGGGAAAGTGGCTCGCGCCCCAGGAGGTCGAAGGGTGCCTGCTCCAGCACCCGGCCGTGGCGGAGGCGTGCGTCGTGGGGATCAAGGACCGGAGCGGCCTCGTGAAGCCGCGCGCGTACGTGGTGTGCCGGAAGCAGAGCGAGGGGCTGGAGGAGGAGCTGAAGGCGTTCGTGCGCGATCGCCTCGAGCCCTACAAGCACCCGCGCGAGGTGGTGTTCGTGGACGCGCTGCCGCGGACGCACCTGGGCAAAGTCGACCGCGGAGCGCTCCGGAAGGAGTGAGGGGCTTAGTCCCTACTTCATGACGGCGAGCTTGAGTGTGCTGACCTCATCTCCGGCCGTCGTCCTCACGAGGTAGACCCCCGAGACGACCGCCCTCCCCTGATCGCTCAAGCCGTCCCAGCGCGTTTCGTGGATTCCGGGCTCGGTGTATTCCTGGTTCCTCAGCGTGCGAACCAGCCGTCCCTGAACCGAAAAAATCCGGATCGAGACCGGCCCCGCCTCTTGAACCGTGTACCGGATGGTGGTCGCCGGCTTGAACGGGTTCGGCGTGGCGTCGAGCTCGAGCGGAGCGGCACCCCGCCCGCCGCCCTTCATGACCTTGAGATCCACCGTGCCGTGAACCGGGAACGGAAGGTCGAACTCGGTCGTCCTCGCGTCGAAGACGATGGTGACGATCGTGCGGTTTGGAACGTTGGAGAGCAGCCCCTCCGTATTCGCCTCGAGAAACAGGTCGTAGAAGAGATTGGCGTTCATGTCGCCGATCCGGATGCCCTTCCTTGGAGTCGTGACGACGACCTCCTTCACGGGCCCGGCGTTCGGGTACGTGGTGCTGAGCCGCATCGTCTTCAAGTCGATCTCGGTCAGGGGCCGGAAATAGGACTCCACTCCGAACTTGAACCTCTTCCCCGCCTTGATGACCGGCGGCTGGTCGAGCGGCTGGACGATCGTGACCGGGACGAAGTCCACGATGGCCGCGGAGGTCAGCGCGTTGGCGCTCAGGGGAGGCGAGCCGTTGTCGGTGACCCAGAGGGACACGATATAGTCCCTCGCGTGCGCGTATGCATGACTGGGAGTCACGCCCGAGCCCGTCACACCGTCCCCAAAGTCCCAGGAATAGGTCAGAATCTGGCCCGCGTCCGGGTCTCTGGACGCGGAGCCGTTCATGATGAGTGGAAGTCCCACGGCGCCGCGATAGGGCCCCGCCGCGTTGGCCGTGGGCGGATGGTTGCTGTCCGATACCCGGAGCGTGGTGTGACCCTGCGTGCTCGCGAACCCGTCCGAGACGGTGATGGTGACCGCGTAGTCGCCGCCGGCGCCCGGGAGAGGCGTCCAATCCAGCGTGCCGCTCGTGTTGTCGAACGTGGCGCCCACCGGAAGGGACGGGATGCTCGACATCGACCACGTCAGATAATCCCCCTCTGCGTCGCTCGCCGTCGCGACCAGAGTGAAGGAGTTGAACGCGGCCAGAGCGTACAAGGCGGCGAGCGCCGGCTCGAAGACCGGTGCCAGGTTGGCCGTGCCGCGAAGAAGGAGCACGTAGTTGCCGTTGCTGGCGTCGCTCGAGATCGTTACGTTGTCCGACTGCGTGCCGCTCCCCGAGGGCGTGTACGCGGCCGAGAGCGTCGTGGACCCGCCCACCGGGATCGAGAGCGATGCGAGCGTCGCGGAGAATCCGGGCGCGCTGTGCGTCACGCCGGAAAGGGTGAGCGTGGCGTCGCCGACGTTCTCGATCGTGAAGTCGAACGCGGCGGACGTCTCGCCGACGTTCACGCGTCCGAAGTCCCTCGAGGAGGGCGTGACCGAGATGACCGGACCGCTCACCGCCGCCGCGCGGGCGCCGAGCTGCGCGGAGACGCGCGCCTCGAGGTCCGGGCTCGCGGACGCGGCGGAGGAAACGAGCATCGTACTCAGGACACCGAGAATCGCTGAGAAAACGGAGACCAGGCGAGGTGAATGCATGAATCCCTCCGGAGCAGGCCGAACCCGTCATTTCGCGATTCGTGACGAGCTTGGTGCGCGTGGCCGATGTCAGGCTGCAGAGCCTGTCCTTTGCGCCGACCGCGCATGGCGGGGAGCATCGTGCGCGGGTGTTGCGATGGCGCTTAGGGTAAGGTGTGCGCCTTTTTCAACGTTCCGTCAACAAATCTTTGCATCCCCGGAACCGGGTAAGCGCTAGCGAGTGGCCTCCGCGAATCGGAAGAAGAGCCGCCCGAAGGGAACGACTCCGCCGCAAGGCACGACTCCGCCGGCTCGGGGCACCACCGCCCCGGTCCGGATCGAGCAGGTCCCCCGCGTGTGGCTCCTGATCGCGTGCGCGGCCATCGCGGCGGCGGCACTCCTCGTCAACGGGGCCACCCTCCGATTCGGATTCGTGAGCTGGGACGATTCCCGGTATGTGACCGAGAACCCCTGGATCCGGGGCTGGTCCTGGCAGAACCTGCATCACATCTTCACGAAGCCGTACTTCGTGAGCTACATGCCGCTCCAGCTCGTCTCCTACGTGCTGGACTACAGTCTCTGGGGCCTCCGGCCCTTCGGGTATCACCTCCAGCAGATCCTGCTTCACGCCCTGAGCTCCGTGCTCGCGTTCGTGCTGGTGCGCCGCCTCTTCGGGCGCTTCTGGGTTGCCTTCATCGCGGGGGTACTCTTCGCGGTCCATCCTTCGCACGTCGAGTCGGTCGCGTGGGTTTCCGCCCGGAAGGACGTCCTCTCCGCCGCGTTCCTCTTCCCCTCGGTGATCTTCTATCTCCTCGCGCGCGGGGATCGCTCGCTCCGGACCGGCCCCTATCTGGCCTCGATCGCGTTCTTCACGCTGGCCGTGCTGTCCAAGGTGAACGTCGTGGTGATGCCGGTGTTCCTCCTGCTCGTGGATTGGACCGCGCTCCGCCTCCCTCGCGGGGGCACGCGCTGGTGGCTGCAGGTCCTTGGAACGAAGATTCCCTACGGAGGGATCGGCCTCGCGGTCATGGTGGTCAATTGGATCGTGGAGGTGAAAACCAACAAGGAGTACGCGCGCGAACCCCTGCGCTATCTGGTGCTCAAAGGCCACGCCACGTGGGACTACCTCGGCATCCTGGCGGGAATCCACCGGCAGAACCCGATCTACGACACGCCGCCGATCCACCTGGACCCGATCTCGGTGGCCGTCCGTTTGCTGGGCCTTCTTCTGCTCCCGGCGATGGTGTGGTGGGGATTCCGCGTGCGCAACCGGGTGCTCGCCTTGGGCGCGGGCTGGATGTTCGTGATGCTCCTTCCCGCGATGTTCTTCCCGGTGCCCACCTACGTCGCGGACCGCTACCTCTACCACGCGAGCCTCGGTTTCTGCTGGCTGCTCGCCGCCGGGGTGCTGGGCGCGGGCGCCCGGATCCCGCAGCCGAAGCTGCGCGCGGCAGCCGTGGCGCTCGTCACCGCGGCCGTCGCCTCCTTTTTCGCGATGCGCACGGTGCGATACAACCAGGTCTGGGCCAACTCCGAGAGCCTCTGGTCCTACACCATCCAGGCCAGCGCTGATTTCCGCGCCTTCAACAATCTCGCGCGCGTGCGCATGGAGCAGAATCGCTGGGAGGACGCGGAGCGCCTCTTCAAGCTTGGGGCACGGCAGCCGAACGTCACATCCTGGGACGGGCTCACGGTGGTCTACTACAAGACGAGCCGATACCCGGAGGCGCTCGAGATGAACGACAAAGCCTTCGCGATGCACGCGAAGAAGGGAGAAGTGGATCCGATCGAGGAGGCGGATCTCTACTACAAGCGCGGATCCGTTCTTCTCGGGCTGAATCGGGTTCCGGAATCGATCCAGGCCTTCGAGAAATCGCTCGCGATCAACCCGGCCCACGGGGACGCGCGGCGGATGCTGGAAGCGGCGAGGCAGGCGGCGGGCAGGTAGACGCCCGGCGCTACCGATCGCTCAGCGCACGACCGCCAGTCTCAGATCCATCCGCTTTCCGCCGGCCTCGGCTCTGACGAAATAGACGCCCGAGCTCACCTGGAGCCCCGCGCTGTTCCGGCCATCCCAGCCGAGCGGGTGATACCCAGCCGTCAAGGTGCGCCCCACCAGATCCCGAATGAGACGCCCGTTCACGTCGTACACGCGGACGCTCACCGGCGTCGGCTTGGGCAACGCCAGCTCGAACCGGGTCGCGCCCTGGATGAGCGGATTCGCGCCCCTCATGCGCAGCGCATATTCCTTGGGAAGGATGGTCTCGTTATCCGCCACTCCCGTCGGGTTCGTGATGATGTCGAACGAAGGCGAGAGCCACGAGCCCATCAGCCCCTGGTTGTCCATCGAGGCAAGCTCCAGGAGTCCCGACTGGGTCGCGGTGGCGGGGACCTGCCAGACCGCCGTTCGCGTGGTCAGATTTCCGGTCACCAGCGACCAGGACTGCCCGCCGTCAGCCGAGAACCAGAAATCGTAATAGTTCGGTGAGAATCCGTCCGGCGCATCCCACGAGAACTGATGGACGCTTCCCGCGTAG
Source organism: Candidatus Dormiibacterota bacterium (assembly GCA_035635575.1). GTDB lineage: Bacteria > Eisenbacteria > RBG-16-71-46 > SZUA-252 > SZUA-252 > WS-7. The sequence continues at coordinate 24,518 of DASQAV010000004.1, forward strand.
TACACGGGTTGTCCGGTCTGGTTGTTGATCCCGCTCGTTCCGGTGATCTCGGTCACCGTGGGCTTCAGAGCGCGCACCATCGCGGTCCCGGAGAACCACGTGACGTCCTCCACCTCGCCGATGATCTCGACGGGTACGGACGCTCCCGAGGGAAGCTGATTCAGGAGCGCCTGCCGCGAGAACTTGTACTTGGCCTCCAGGTTTCCGTCTCCGTCCTTGTCCGGGTAGGAGATGTCGGTGTTCGCGCCGACCGGAATGCTCCTCTGGAGCAGCACCGACGACGTCCGGATGTTGTGCGGATCGTTGGCGCCCGGCTCCACCGTACCCATGACCCAGTTGCCGTTCGAGGAACGATTCAGGTCGTTCGGGTTCACGTCCAGCTCCGCCGAGATCGAGCCGACGTGGAGATCGCATCCCGCCGAGAGGGTCGGGTCGGTGAGGTCGTTGCTGTGGACGCGAACCACCCCGGACCGGTCACCGTCGGGAAGTCCCGTCGCGTCGAAGGTCACGTTGAGATCCGAGTACGCTCCGGCTGCGACGGTTCCACTGGCCGGCGCCACTGAGAGCCATCCCGACGCGCGCGTGAACCGGATGCGCAGGTTGTTCTTCACGTAGGCCGTGTTGAACGCCACTTGGAGCCCGATGTCGCGTGCCGCGTTCTGAATTCCGACCGTGGCCTCGTTCAGGCGCGTCCCTTGCATGTCCAGATACTGGAAGTCGATGGTTCCGCTCGGATACAGAATGATCTCGAAGGTATACGGGCCGCCGCTCGTGAGGCGAGGGACGGCCGCGTACTCGATGATGAGCTTGCTGCCGTCATGGTGGTAGTACACGTGGCCGCTCGTACGGAAATCCAGATCGTCCCAGAAGGGTGCGATCAGATTCTCCGGGGTATCCGTAGCCGCGCTCGGCAGACCCGTGTTCGTGAACGTCGTCTTGGTGCTGGTGAAGGAGATCCATCCGTTCGTGCAGACGCGGAACTGGTTGAACGTGTTTCCGTAGAAAGAGAAGGAGAACGGTAGCGGGAACGGTCCCAGATTCTGATCGTCACCGTTGAGCGGGACGGAGGTCCCCACTCCGGTGATGTCGATCCAGCTGAACGGAGTCCCCTGCACCGGATCGTCGCTGTCCGCGTAGCGATATCCGAATGCATCCGGCCCACCTGCAGCGAGTGCCGCGACGCCAGGCGTGCCTGCCTGATCCTTTCCGGTCTCGGCCGAAGGGGTCACATTGAGCGCCGCCGGGAGCGTGCTCAATCCCTCCGCTGTCCATACCAGATCGCTTCCCCCGGTATTGCTGAGGCGGAGCGTCTTGGTCCGTGTGGTCGCGGCGGGTCCGAGGTTCGTGGCCAGCGCCGCGCGGAGCGACGCCGGCGTGATTCCCGCCTCGGGCGGAACCAGAGCGAATCCGGTGAGCGCGACATGGAACGCCGCCTCGTCCGGATCGTTGGAATTCAGGACCAGATCCCCCGCGCAGGCGTTCGGCGGTGCGCACGCGGTTGCCGGAGCAAAGCGGACGGTCAGCGTGGCGGAGCCTCGATTGCCGAGCGAGATCGGGAAGGACGCGCCCACCAGCTGATACCCCGGGTGGGTCAGGGATGCCGACGCGATGTCCAGCACGTCGTTCCCGTCGTTCTTGATGAGCACCGTGAGATCGCGGTGCTGGCTGAGATAGAGCGTTCCGAAGTCGAGACTGGCCGGAGACGCCGCGATATCCGGCGTGCCGACCGCGGTCAGCGTGGCAGGCACCACGACAACTCCCTCATCGGGATCGTTCGTCGTGAGGCGGAGCTCGCCGTGATAGTCCCCGCCGAAGAGCTCGTTCGAATTCATCGTAACCTGGACGTCGAACGTTCCGCCGGCTGGCACCGTGCCCGAGGTTGGAGTGGCCGTCAGCCAGTCGGGCGTGGTCCGGAGCTCGATGGCCAGGTTGTTGTGAACGTAGTTGTTGTTGAAGACCACCGTGAGCCCATCGTTCCGTGCCGCGTTCTGGATTCCGATGGTCGCGGAATTGAGGATGTCACTCTGCATGTCGAGGTACTGGTACACGATCCGCCCTGTGGGATACAGGATGACCTGGAATGTATTCGGAAGGGTTGATCCGATGCGCGGCATGAGCTGATAGCTCACGATGAAGCGCGTACCGTCGCGATAGGAGTAAATACGCTGGATCGTTGTGGGATTCAGGTCGTCCCAGAAAGCGGCGAGGAGGTTCTCGGGAGTCGTTGAGCCTGTGCTCGGCAGAGGTTGGTTCGTCCACTCGTGCGACGTGCTCGTGAAGGAGAGCCAGCCGTTCGTGCAGACGTTCACCGAGTTGAAGATACTCCCGTAGAACGGGAAGTCGAACCCGATTGGTACATTCGGGAGCGTGGTGTCATCTCCCGAGAGCGGGAGCAGCGTTCCGATCGTGGTGATGTCCACCCAGTCGAAGGCCGGGCCGTCCGGATCGTCGCTGTCACGCCATGTATATCCGAATATGTCCGGACCGCCGCTCCCCAGGATGCCCTGGCGCGGATCGGCCTCCTCCTTGCCCAGCGCCAGCGCGTCGTACACCGGAACCGACTCGGCGGTGAGCACGCTGCCCAGAACGAAGGTCAGATCGCTCCCGCCCGTGTTGGCGATATGGAGCGTCGAGTTCTGCGAAGACGGGATCGGGAGCGTGGCCGCGAATGACGTGGGGGTAACGCCGATGTCCGGCGGCATGAGCCCGGCCCCGGTCACACCCACGCTCAGCATGGGCGTGTCGGGATCGTTGCTCTGAATCGTGAGCGTGGCCGGGAAGGAAGTCGGCGTCGGTGGATTGAAGCTGACCGTGACCACCGCCTGGCCGAGCGGCGGAATGCTGAAGCTCGACTGGTCGACGCCGTACACGGGATCGCTCGAGGTGATATTGGATACTTGGAGGACGTCGGTCCCGACGTTTCGCACCGTGAGCTGGCGGATGCTGGGGAACCCGACGAAGACGTTTCCGTAAACCAGCGACGAGGGCGTCGCGAGGATGTCCGGCACGCCCGTCACGGTGAGTCGGCAATCCACGTCACGCTGCGGAAGGATCGGATCGTTCCCACGGATCCGGACCGCACCGTTGTAGACCCCGCCGAAAAGGTCGGCGGCATTGAAGCCTACCGTGAGGTTCGTGCTCCCGCCTGGCGCCACCGTCCCGGAGGTCGGAGTCACGGTCAGGAACCGGCTGGGAGGACGGAATCGGATCGCGAGGTTGTTCTTCACGTAGTTGGCGTTGAAGACGACCTGCAACCCGTCGTTCTTGGCCTGATTCTGCATTCCGATCGTGCAGCTGTTCTTCGTCGCCGTGCCGATCGAGAGGTACTGGTACACGATCGTGCCTGTCGGGAAGAGGATAATCTGGAAGGTGTTGGTGGGGGTCTCACCCAGCCGCGGCACGTCCTGCCACTGGATGATGTACCGATTGTTGGAATCGTTCCAGACCCAGGCGCGCCGTACCGTGCCGAATCCCATGTCATCCCAGAAGGCCGCGAGCAGGTTCTCGGGGACCGTGCTGCCGTTGTTGGGCAGGCTCGTGTTGCTGAAGGCTGTCGACGAGCTCGTGAACGACAACCATCCGTTCGTACATACGCGGAGGGAGGAGAAGGTGTTCCCGTAATAGGGGAAGTTGAACCCGATCGGAAGCGCGGCCGTGGTGGCGTCGTCCCCCGTGATCGTGAGCTGCGTCCCCATCGGGCGGATGTCCACCCAGCCGAACGCAGGACCGCCCGGCTCGTCCGAGTCCTGGTACGTGTAGCCGAAGATGTCCGGCCCTCCCGCGCGGAGCGGCGTCGGTCCGGAAAGCACGTCGGGCTGCCCCTTGTCCACGAACACGTTGTCCGCGTCGGTGCCCACGGTGACCGTGCCCGACGTATTGAACGCCAGGGCCTCCGCCGTGAAGGTGTAGTTGCTTCCGCCGGTATTCGCAACCGTGACAGTCCGCGAGGTAGCGGTGTTGCTGAGGAGCGCCACGTCGAGCGAGCCCGGCGTCACGTTGACGCTGGGGGCCGGGGTAGCGACACCGGTCACGGAAACCGTTTTCGTGGGCGTGTCGGGATCGTTGCTCGCGATCGAAAGCGTCGCGTTGGTGGTGGTGGGTGCCGTGGGATGGTAGGTCACGGTTACCACCTGGCCCGCAAGCGGCACGAGCGTGAAGGACGACGGTGTCGCGGTCACGTAGGGATCGTTGCTCGTGATTCCGGTGACGACGAGGTTGTCGGTCCCGGGGTTCGTCGCATGGAGCGTCTGCGTCGGAGACGCGCCCGCGAAGATCGACCCGAAATCAATCGACGCCGGGCTCACGGCGATGTCGGGCGCGCCGATCACGTGGAGGTGCGCCGGCAGCGAGACGTCGCTCTCGTCGGGGTCGTTGCTCGTCACGTGGATCGTGCCGTCGAATGTTCCGCCCGCCAGCCCCAGCGCGTTGAACCGCACCTGGACCGCCTGACTCTGGCCCGCCAGGAGCCGCCCGCTCGAGGGATTCACCGACAGCCACTGCGGCACAGGCGCGATCCGGACCGCCAGGTTGTTCTTGAGATACGCCGTGTTGAACGCGACATTCAGCCCGACCGACTTGGTCCCGTTCTGGATCCCGACCGTCGCACTGTTGGTCCCGGTTCCAAGGTTCGTGTACTGATAACGAATCTCACCCGTCGGATACAGGATCGCCTGGAACGTGTACGGGCCGTCCGGCGGGGTGCCCGCCGGCGCATAGTGGAACACATTTACCCACGAGACGATGTACCGACTGCCGTCGTAGTAGGTGTACGCGTGCTGGGCACCCTGGAAATTCAAATCGTCCCACATCGGAGCGATGAGGTTCGCGGGGGCACCGGAGTTGGGCAGCATCTGGTTGGCGAAGTAGTCGCCGGTGGACTCGGTGAACGAGAGGAACCCGTTCGTGTTGACGCGAACCGAGGAGAAGGTCGATCCGTAGAAGGGGAAGCTCATCCCCATGGCGATCGGGGCGGACCACTGGTCATCACTCGTGATCGGTACGGAATTCCCGACCGAGGTGATATCGATCCATGAGAACGTCGGCCCGCCTGGCTCGTCGCTGTCCGCCCAGCGGTACCCGAAGGCGTCCGGGCCGCCCTTGGAATCCGCGACCGGCGGACCTACGCGCGTGTCCGCCTCCCCCTTCGCATAGGGCTGGTACGGATTCGCCGGCGTCAGGAAGAAGAGGTTGGGCGTCGGGATCGTGAAATCGAGCGTGCCCAGGCCGTCGTTACGCAGGGTCAGTGTCTGCGTCTCGGTCGCCCCGGTCAGTAGTTCCGAGGTGAAGCTGGTAGGAAACGCTGTGATGTCAGGAGCGCCCAGCGTCATGCCCGACGCGTTGTTCGAAATCGGGCCTGCGTTGCTGAACTCGTCGAACGCCTTGATGGCGAAGTAGTAGTTCGTCGAGAAGGCCAGCCCGGAAGCCTCGAAGGCTTCCGCAGAGCCCGCGATCTTCGGATCCGGACCGAGGAGGAGCGTCGCCGAGCTCCAGTTCGCCTCCGTGATCGGGGAGGTGGAGTACCGGATCTCGTAGTGGGTCGCCCGGCCGGTCGAGCCGTCGTCCCCCGTCGCCGTCCAGCGCAGGCCCATCGTGTTCGAGCCCGGATTCTCGGTGCTCAGGTCGCTGATCATCCCCGGCGGCGTGTCGTCCGGCTCCGCGATCGACATGAAGGCGTTCAGCCGCCCGCCCGTGACGCATTTTCCGGCCAGCGAAGCCTTGGGATCGGCTGCGTTCAGGATCAGCGTCTTGACTTGCAGGTTGGAGATGAGGGGGAACCGTCCCATGGTGAGCGCGACCACCCCCGAGACGTGCGGCGTCGCCATCGAGGTGCCGGAGAGCATCTGGTAGCCGCCTCCGGGCTGACAGGAGAGGATGTTCACGCCGGGCGCGCCGATATCCACCGTGGTGGCGCCGTAATTCGAGAAGGAAGCCAGGTTGTCGTTATGATCGGTCGCGGCAACCGAGATGATGTAGGGCGAGTTGTACGCCGCTGGATATTGCGGCGTGACGTCGGTGTTCACCGAGGAGTTCCCCGCCGCCGCCACGAAAAGCTGTCCCGCGGCGCCCGCGGCGTTGATCGCGTCGAGCAAGGCCTGGGAGGGGCCGCCGCCGCCCCAGGAATTGCTCGTGAGCCGCACGCCGACTGCGATCGCGTACTGCACGCCGGCGATCGCTCCTTCGGTGGATCCGCTTCCGCCCGCGTTGAGGAACTTGATGGCGACGATCTTGGCGTTCCAGTTCACGCCCGCGACGCCGACGTTGTTGTTCCCTACCCCGGCAATGGTCCCGGAGCAGTGCGTCCCGTGCCCGTTGTCGTCGAAGGGATCCCCGTCGTTGTTCGCGAAGTCGTAGCCGTGGACGTCGTCGATGTACCCGTTCCCGTCGTCATCGATGTTGTTATCGGGAATCTCGCCGGGATTCGTCCAGATGTTCGCGGCGAGGTCAGGATGATTGTAGTCCACCCCGGTATCGATCACCCCCACCTTGAGGTTCGGATCGCCGGTGAAGAGATCCCAGGCCTGCGTCGCCTTGATGTCCGCGCCCGCGGTCCCCCCCGTCTGCCCCGTGTTCCGCATTCCGTACAGCTCCGGGAACCGCGGATCGTTCGGGACCACGTCGATGTGGATCTCGTAGTTCGGCTCCGCGTACTCCACGTTCGGGTTCTTCTTGAGGCTCGCGATGGCCTGCTCGGTGGTCATGCCGATCAGGTTCTGCACCTCCACGCCGATGAAGCGGAAATCGCGCTTCAGTTTCCCGTGCACGTTCGCGCGGGCCGCTGCCTTCGCGGCTCGCGAAGCGGTTTTCTTCCACTTCACGATGACCTGGCCTGGGATGACACGAGGTGGAGGTGCGGCGAGTGCGGACGTTGCGAAGAGCGAGAGGAGGAACAGAACAAGCGCTGGAACGATTCGCGGACGGGGGGAGTGCATGCAGGGCCTCCGGGATTTCCGGTCTCGCAGTGGGACCGGACTAGGATCGCGAAGCGTGTTTCCCTGGGGACGCGGGCGCTCGATCAGAAAGCTGGGTGGGCGGGTACCTCCTGAATGCAGACTGAACCAGATCGGGATGGTTCGGGGGAAGAGGCCGCGAGGATACCATATCCGGAGCATGGTATTCAACGAGAAAGGGTGGCGGGTTGGTGCCTGCCTAGCTCCGGACGGCCTCGCGGACGCGCTTCATCACGCTCCAGGGATTCGGATACCACATGCGATGGGAGCGGACGACCTCCCGACCATCCACCCACACGGTCAGCTCCCCCATGCCCCCGCGCTCCAGGGTCACCTCCGCCCCTTCCTTCTTCATCTCTCCGGCCACCCGGGCCGCGATCGCGGATTTGACGAGTCAGACCGGACAGTGCCGGATGAGAACGCGTTTCATGATCGAGCCTCCTTCAACTCCCGGAGCACGGAGCCACGCCTCACGGCAGGGATTGGAGCCAAGCGCCAGGAACCTACGATGTAAGCAACCCAGAGACCAAGCAGAAGCAGGAAGGGAAGGTTGGCCAGCCAGGGATCGGCATAATCCAGCCGGAGCACGGGCGCGAGCACGGCCTGGGACGTGAGAATCCCGGTCATCGCAATTGTCCCGCCGAGGCGGCTCAGAATTGGAGAGAACAGCACCAGGCTGGGCACGACCACGAGTAGATAGGAGTACGCCATCATCCGCGGGGCAAGGAGAGCGTAGAGGATCGCCGCGACCGAAACACATTCGAGAGGGTTCTGGCCTTTCCACAGCCGCTTGATGTGTTGCGCGCTGAAGGCAAGCAAGAGTACCGCGTAGGAGAGCCAGATGGCCAAGGCTCTCCAGGAAGGCGCGGCAAGGGGCTTCGTATGCTCCGCCAGAAGCATGTCGATCAATCCGAGCGCGGAGGGGCTTGCGGTACCCCAGGGACGCTCCGCGGGAAGGCTGTGGAGGTACGCGCGGCACCATGCCGGTCCCACGAGCGCCGGGAGAAACACCAGGGCCGCCCATACACCGAGCGCCCCGAGAGCCAGCTTCCAGTCACGCCGGCCCGTTTGGGTGGGGATCAGCAGAAGAGCCAGGAACACGATCGGGGTCAGCTTGAATAGGGAGGCAGCCACCACCCATGCGGCGAATCGGCGCCGGTGCCCTCCCAGGAACGCCGCCAGTCCGGCCCAGAGGAGGAGCTGCTCGAGAATCGCGATATTTCCAGTCTTGATATCCCAGAGCGCCGCGGCGTTGTAACCGAACACGGCCGCCATCTCGAGAAGGAAGGGATTCGTCCGCACCGTGAAGCGCGATCGCCATAGCTGGACAAGCACGAACAAAAGCGCGACCTTGGCGATAGCCCAGATCTCGGCCGCCTCGAGAACGGGCCACAAGGTGAGCGTCTTGAAGAGCGGCAGCGTGATCGGGGGGTATAGAAACCCCATGCCGACGTCCCGGTGAGCGAGGAGCGAGAGGTCCTGCTTGTCATAGGGATTCAGTCCCTGACTCTGGGCGACCGCCGCGTACCAGTAGGTTTCCGTGTCCCACGGCCGGTTCAGGGATAACCGGACCGTCCCGATCGCAATGGCCAGGAGGAGGACCAGGACGGCCAGCTCCAGCACACGCCGTCCGACCGTACCGATGCCGCCGGTCCATGAGCTCATTCCGGGGTCCGCCTCCGCGGACGAGTGGACTGGATCACGCAACCCCCTTCACCCTTCGGAGGCATCCGCCTACCTGGCCTCCGTTCTCCTCCTGCAGCTCGCCTACGTGTTTGGGGCCGTCACCTACCCGAACGACAATATTGGGATCCATCAGCTTCGACACCTCGGGCTCCCCGGCGCCATCATTCTTCTCGGCATCGTCTGGGTGATCGCCTTCGGCGTGTCCGCTCTTCATTCCCGCATTCCTTGGACGCCGCCTCGGAGTATTCGAAGCCCCTGGGCGATGGCTCTTGCCCTGGTTGTGGCTTGCGCCTTCGGCTGGATGTTCCTTTCTCTCAGCAACCATTTCATCAATCGAGACGGACTCGCTCTGTTCGACAAGATCGTGAACGACGTTGCCGCCCACGGTGCCCATGTTACTCACGATGAGATGCTGGAGCTGTACGTTCATTCCCGCCTCTACGACTACGCGAATCACTCGTGGGGATGGTCGGTGGGGCGGACCTACCAGGTGGCCTCCGCCCTGTCGGGCGCTGCCTTCGTCCTTGTCTTGTTGTTCCTGGCCCCGTCGATGGCGCCGCGATCCCGCATCGCATTCGTGGGGTTGGTCCTCTCGTGTGGCTTCATCCAGCTCTTTTTCGGAGACGTTGAAAACTACACCATGGTGACCGTGATGATCCTTCTCTTCATCGCGATGGCCCACTTATTCCTGGAGGGTCGCATTCCTCTCTGGACGCCGGCGGGGGCTCTTTCGCTGGCGTTGGGCTTTCACCTTCTGTGCGGATGGCTTCTGCCGGCCCTCGCATACCTGTTCGTCTTCTCCTGGCGACACGGGAGACGAAGGGACACGGCAATCGGACTCGCCGCGCTCGTTCTGCCGATCTCTGCTCTGTTCGTGTTCTTCCATTTCCACGGACTCCCGATCGAGCGACTTTGGGAATCGAGCCACGTTGGAGGGCTTGGAGGGAACTACGCTCGGGAGCTCGCGCCGATGAATGTTGCGTACCACCTGGGAATGCTGAACGTTCTGCTGCTTCTCTGGCCCTCGATCGTCATGCTGCCAGCGCTGATCTACTTCAACCGTCTCGGCGCCGATCCGATGTCACGGTTTCTGGAGCTCGCGGCACTTTCGATGGTCGTCTTCACATTCACCTGGAAGGCTCAGCTCGGTATCTTCGAGGACTGGAATCTCTACGCGCCCGGGATGGTTCCCGGGGCGATTCTCGTCGCACGGAGCCTTTCCGGGCTCCCTCGCGCTCCCGTGAAGAGCGCCATCATCACGGCGCTGATCCTCACGGCTTCCCTTCACACGTTCGCGTGGGTCGTGTCGAATCACCTGGGCCGGCCCTAGCGCGGCTTCACGGCCGCGACTCCTTCGCTCCCGACTCGCCGCGGCGCTCTTCCTCGATCAGGGCCGTGAACCCCATGGATTCGATCGCCCCCGGCTTCCCCCCCTTGGCCGGCCCCAGCTTCACGCGCTCGACGGTGAGGACGCCTCTCCCAGGCGCTGGATCGCGATCCTCTTCGTCTTTCATGGTGTCCTGGCGCGCGGGTTGGCGGTAGAACTGGAAGCGGCGCGTCTTCCGCCACGCTTCAGAATCGCCTCCACCGCTCTTCCCCTTCTCTCTCCGCGCGAACGCGTCGCGGAGTTGTGCGCCGTCGAGCACTCTTGGGTCCGGTCCGGGGGCGGCCGACGTCGTGACCTCGACCCGGTTCTCCGTTGGCCGTGCGCTGTCCACGACCGCCATCTCCCATCCCAGATCTTTAGAGCGGAGCTCGAACACGAGACCGCCCCAGAGCTCGCGACGGTAGGCCTGGCCGCGCCTCACCTCGGCGTGGAACAAGGCCGATTGGCCGCGGACGAAGACGTGCTGCGGGCAGCTCGCGCAGGCAACGCCGGTCATGATCAGCGTATCCGGACCGTCGAAATCCACGACCATGCGCTTCTCGTAGGGCTCGTACCACCCATCGAGATCGAACGTGGTCACGGTCTCGTTTGCCCCCACCTCGGAGGATTCGCCGACGGAGAAGATCCCCCTACACAGCGTGCTGTCACGCGTTCCCGTGCGCTGGTGGAACTCGTAGGTCAGATCCGGATGGAGGAAGAGCGTCCTCGACGCACCCTTCACCTGCGGGGTCGAGGTGACCACCAGCCCCTGGCTTTCGATCCAGAGCCAGGTCCCCGTGAAGCGGGTCAGGTCCGGGGGCACGAAGTCCTGCGCGCGCGCGGAGCCCGCAAGGAACAACACGAGGAGGGCGGCGGTCTGCGCGAGCCGATGCGGAGCGAGCCGGTGCGGAAGGAGAAGGCGCATGAGCCTATTTCAGGACCACGACATGGCCGCGTTTCACTCCCTCGGGGGCCTGGAGCGAGTAGAAGTACACACCTGACGCCAGAGGCGCCCCTTGGCTGTTCCTGCCGTCGATCTTCAGCTCATGAACGCCGGAGCCGAGATAAGGAATGCGTGCGAGTCTCCGCACGAGCCTCCCCTGGAGATCGAACAGGTCCGCCGTGACCGCTCCCGACCGCTCTGTTCGATAGGTCAGGATCCCGTTCGGATGGAGGGGGTTCGGAGCGACCCACGAGGTCGGGCTCGTGGGAAGAGGCCGCCTGCTGTCCGGCACCGCCGTGATCGTTTGGGCTCCGACCCGGCCGCGCAAGAACGAGACTCGATTCGCGCCCGCGTCCGAGACGATGATATCGGTCTGGCCATCCCGATCCAGATCGCCGATCGCGATCGAGCTGGTGTTCGCGGAGGCCTCGTAGTCCATCTTGAGTCCGAACGTGCCCTTCCCGTTGCCCGGCAGCACCGAGATCGCGGACATGAGCAGGTTCGCCACGACCAGGTCGTCCCTGCCATCGCCCGTGACATCCGCGATAACGACCGAGCTGGCTCCGTAGCCGGCGTCATAGGTGGCGGTCGTCGGGAATCCTCCCCTGCCATTTCCCAGGAGCACGGTGACGGTGTTCCCCTCCGCATTGGCGGTGACGAGGTCCTGCGCGCCGTCGCCGTTCAGGTCCCGGATCGCGATCCCTTGAGGACGCCCGGGCACCGGGATGTTGGGGAGCTTCCGGAAGGTTCCGTTGCCGTTTCCGAGAAACACGGCGACGCTGCCCTGATAATTCGCCGTGACGATGTCCGCCTTCGCGTCGTTATTGAGGTCGCCGATGGCCACTCCGTACGGCAGGCCCTCCGCCGAGCGCACGAAGGCCGGCTCGAACGTGCCATCCCCATGGCCAAGCAGAATGGAGATGGCACCGATGAAGGTCTCATTGGCCTGGGCGGCGGCCACGAGATCGGCCGCTCCATCCCCGTTCACGTCCCCGATGGCCACGTCCCAGGGCCGGTAGATGGTTCCCCAGTCGGTGCGCTTCTGGTTGTCCGGGGCGAAGACCGACACCGTGCCCGCATTCAGGTTCGCGGTCACGATCTCCGGCTTGCCGTCTCCCGTGAGATCGCCGACCGCGATGCTCCTCGGGCCCTCCCCCACTGCGAAGTCCGAGCGCGACGAGAACGTTCCGTCGCCGGACCCGCGCAGAACCGTGATGCTATTGGAGGACTCGTTGGCGGTCACCAGGTCGGGTTTCGAGTCCATGTCCACATCCGCGATGGCCACCGCGCGAGGGGTCAGCCCGACCGCCGTGTCCCTCCTCGTGGCGAAGGTCCCGTCGCCCTTGCCGAACAACACCAGAACGGCGTCGTTCGGCGCGATCGCGGTGGCCAGGTCCACCTTCCCGTCTCGATTCCAATCCGCGATGGCGATCCCATGGGGAAAATCCCCGACCTCGCATGTGATCTTGGCGCCGAACGTGCCCGTACCCGTCCCGGGAAGGACCGAGATGGCGTTGGTGGGGAAATCGCTCGCCGTGATGAGATCGGGATTCCCGTCGCCGTTCACATCCGAGAGGGCCACCGACCAGGGCAGGGCATCCGTGGCGTACGTGTCGGCGGGCCGGAGCGTTCCGTCGCCGTCGCCCAGGAGCACCGAGGCGGTGTTGGAGGAGCGGTTCGCGACCGCGACGTCGAGCCTCCTGTCGCCGTTCACGTCCGCGATCGCCACGGCGCTGGGCTCGGCGCCGGCCGCGTAGTCGGCCCGCTTCCGGGGAAGGCCTTTCTCGGTCAGGAAGACCGAGATCGAGGACGATTGCCCGTTCGTGACCACGACGTCGGAAGCTCCGTCGCCGTTCAGGTCGCCGGTCGCGACATCGATCGGTTTCGGGCCGGTCGGAATGAGCGCCTCCAGCGATAGGATCCCGTCACCGTCGTTGTGGAGCACGGAAAGGGTGTTGGACTCGGGATCCACGGTGACCAGGTCCTGCTTCCCGTCCGCGTCGAAATCGCCCACGGCGACGCTGGACCCGCCGCCTTCGTCGAATCCGGCCCCTGGCTTGAACGTGCCGTCCCCCCCGCCCAGGAGCACGGAGATGCTCCCCTGGTTCGCGGTGATGATGTCGATGGTGCCATTGTCGTCCAGGAATCCCAGCGCGACCTGGTTCGGAAAGGCGCCGACGGGGTAGCTCGCGGCCTCCTGAAAGGTTCCATCCCCCT
>DASQAV010000005.1:0-17500 GCA_035635575.1 Candidatus Dormiibacterota bacterium
CCTCCGCCCGGAGGTTGACGTTTCCGCTGTTGATGTTCGTCTCGTCCGCGCGGTACGTGGTGACGTTGCCGCTCCATTGGCCCGAGGTCAGGGTCACGGTCGACGGCGTGATCCGGCCCTCGCCGAAGCTGGTGAGCTCGCGAAGGCGGACCGTGCCCGTGAATCCACTCACGAGCACGCCGTTGGGATCCCTTCCCGTGACGGTGATCGAGAACGGGACCCCGGCGGTCTGGTGCTTGGCGATGGCCGAGACCTCGAGGCTCTGGAGCACGATCGACCGGACCTGGGAGCTGGTGCCGTCCCCAATCGTGCCGTCGGACTGATCGTGCGCATAGATGGTGAAATTGCCGCCCGCGTTCAGGATCACCAAGAAGACTCCCGTGCCAGCGACCAGCTGGGCGGGGGCCGGAAGCGACGCGCTCGCGTCCGTGGACAGGATCTGGATCGAATGCGTCACCGTGGGAACGAGCGCCCACGAGGCGTCGCACGCGTTGACCGTGACGAAGAACGGAACGCCGGCGGTCTGAGGACTGGGCGTGCCCGCTTTTCCCGAGGGATTTCCCGGAGCCGCGGTCTCACCCGGCAGCAATACTTGTAACCGCGCAAACGGTCCTGCGATCGCGGTGGCGGTATTGAGCTGGGCGGCTAAGACCAGCGCAAGCCACAAACCTCCGCGAGCCGCGCGAAGTGCTTGGCGCACGACGAACCTCCTCAGCACGTTTGTCCGTTGTTCTTCCGGCGATCAGACCCGACCGGCCCCATCGCCGCGATTCCGCGTCCGGGGTGGACGCGGTGATACCAACCTCTTACGTGCGAAGCAGGGTGCGTGCCGTGATTCTTTGCAGATTGCGCCGCGCGCGGGTCCGAGCGCCGATCTGTTAGTGACAAAGCGGTTGCGCTCGTCGCAGGAAGCATGGGTGGCTCGAATTCGACAGAAAAATCCGAAGCTTGCGGGAAATTGGCTGCGATGAGCCACCTGGATTCATGCAGACCGCGAGTCGCGATACGCGCCAGGGTTGCAGAAACGAAACGGGCGGGCCAGAGATGCTGACCCGCCCGACCGTTCGTCATGAATCACGGTGGTGCGACTACTTCACGACCGCCACCCTCTGGACGACCTGTCCCTCAGGCGCCTGGATCCGGAAGAAGTACACGCCGGAGGATACTTTGAGATTGCGGCTGTTGGATCCGTCCCACGTCAGCTTCTGCTGACCCGCCGCACGGTAGTCGTCGAGGAGCGTCTTCACGAGCCGGCCGTGCATGTCGTAGACCGTCACGCGGACGCGGCCTTCCTGGGCCATCGTGAACGAGACCACGGTGCTCGGATTGAGCGGATTCGGCCGGACGCTGATGTTCATGACTCTCGCGGTCCTGCCATCCTGCCCGCCCTTATCCTTATCCTTATCTTTGTCCTTGTCCTTGTTCTTGTCACCGTCGCCATCGCCCTGGCCATTGCCCTCGCCCTCGCCATGGCCCCCGCCCTTATGCTTGTCGCCCTCGAAGTGGGCCACCACCGTCGAGCCGTCCTCAAGGAGGAGGCGGATCTCGGCGTCGACCAGGTCGCACGGCAAGGTCGCTCCGGCGAAGAGCCCCGTCAGGGCCTGGGTCGAGAAGCAGGCGCGAACCGCCACCGAGTCGCAGGTCTGACCGGTGCGCGTGCCCTGATCGTCCAGGTTGTGTTCCTTGCAGCTCAGGCCGCACTCACCGCCGTCCTCGCCTCCGTCGTCATCGCCGTCGGGATGATCTCCGCTGAGACGGACCGAGACGGCGTCGTGGTGTCCATTGCCGTTGCCATGGTCGCCGTTCCCGTGATCGCCGTCTCCGTTGCCGCCGCCACCGCCGTGATCGCCGTCATCATCCCCGTCATCGTCACCATGTCCACCGCCTCCCGTGGCGTGGCATTCCCGCTCGATCATGACCCCATCGGCCAGCGCGTGGATGGACTGACCGTGAAAGTGGAGTGTGATGCTGGAGAGAACGACGTTCCGAACATCGAAGGAGTTGTTCACCGGACGGATCCGGAAACAGGTGGTCTCCTTCTGTACCTTGAATTTGCCAATCATGCACGCTTTCGCGGAATCCCCACTGCCACCACCGCCGCCGCCACCGCCACCGCCTGCGGCCACGTTGTTGACCGTGATCATGGTCGTCGCGGTGCCGGTGCCGCCGCGCCCGTCATTGCCTTCGAAGGTCACGTCATAGACCCCCGACTGCGTCGAGTCCGGCGTCCAGGAGAAGGTTCCGGTGTTGTTCCCCTGATCGGAGAACACGGCTCCGGTAGGCACGGAGGTCGCCGAAAGGGCGACGTGATCCTGGTCCACATCGGACGCCACCACCGTGAACGAGAGGTTGATGCCCTCGTCGACTGCTTGGACCGGAGGCGCGCTCACCGTGGGAGCGTTGTTCTGCGGGACGCCGCCCGTCACGGTGATGATGGTGCTGGCCGAGCCGGAGCCGCCCCGCCCGTCGGTACCGCTGAATGACGCCGTGAACGTCCCGGCCTGGCTGGCCGTCGGACTCCAGGTAAAGGTCCCGGTGTTGTCCCCGTGATCCAGGAAGTTCGCTCCGGGAGGCAGAGCGCTGCCGAACAGATCGACGTGGTCCAGGTCCTCGTCCGTCGCGCTCACGTCGAAGGCGAGCGTCGATCCAATGTCGACCGTCGCGTTCGTGGGAGCGCTCAGGACCGGCGCGTGGTTCCCCCCGCTCGTGCCGCCGGTGACGATGATGTCGAAGTCCTCGGTTACAGAACCGCCAAGGGAAGTCGCCGTGACCGAGGCATGGTGGGTGCCCGTGCTTCCCGCGGGCGGTGTGAGCGTGATCGTGGTGTTCACCGATCCCGTGCCCGTCCCGGGGGGATTCAGGGTCGCGAACGTCGGAAGCGACGCGGTCAGGGTGATCACGGTGCCTGCAGGGCCGGAGGCGCTGACCGGTACGGAGAGGGAAGCGCCCTCCGCCAGCGTGACGTCGTCAATCGGCGTGATGGTGATCGTGGGCGCGCTCGTGACGCGGATATGCGTCAGAGCGTCTCCCGAAAAGGAATTCGAAGCGGTGAACAGGACGTCGTACTCGCCATCCTGTCCCGCCGCCGGCATCCAGCTGAACGCCGCCGACGTGTTCGAGCCGTTCGGCGTGAACGTGGCTCCGAAGGGAAGGCCCGAGACGTCCAGGGACGCGATGGCGTCCCCGTCCGGGTCGCTGGCGTTGACCGTGAAGCTCAAGTTCGCGCCGGTCACGACCTCTTCCAGGGCGGGCGCCGTCACGACGGGCGCCTGGTTCTGGCCCGCGGCGTTGACCGTGATGTCGAAGGTCTTGGTCGTGGAGACGCCCCCGGCGGTCGCCGTCACGGCGGCCGTGAAATTCCCGACATTGGAAGCGGTTGGCGTCAGGGTGAGCGAGGTGGCCACGACGCCGGTCCCGGTCGTCGGGCTCTGGAGCATCGCGAAGCCCGGAAGGGACGCGGTGAGCGCGATCGAGCGTCCGTCGGCGTCGACCGCGACCACGTTCACGGACCGCGACGTGCCGGCGTTGAGGCTGATGCTTGGAATCGGAGACAGCGCCGGCGCCTGAGCATGGGCGCTCGCGAACGGCGCGAGCAGGCACAGGCCCAGGACCCAATACTTGAGTGAAGCCTTCATGAGACCTCCTTCATTGTCGCTAGGTGTCTCTCGCGTACATGCCCGACCATGGGAGGTTTTGATGTTCGGCAGGTCGGCCCTCACAAGGGGCTCGCGCCCCGACCATGGATCACGCAAAGCAGGCGCCGTGCCGCGATTGCATGCAGATTGCGCGGCGCGCGGAGCAGCGGGCCGATCCGGCTGCGATCAACGGATCGCGGCCCATCGCAGGACGCAAAAAGGCCGGAATGGATCGAGCGAGCGCCGGGAACGGCGCGCGGATTGGCCGCGATGGGCCAGGAGCTCTCTTGCAGAGCGCGAGACGGATGAAGTGGGGAGGTTGCAGATTCCGGCGGCCGATCGGCGCCGGTGGCGGGGTCAGGCGGCTCGTTCGCTCGAGCGGGCACCCCGCGCCGCTTCGGCCTCGAGCCGCAGCATGCGAGCGTGATTCTCCGCGACCGTGAGCTGATTCCCCACGTGCCGCGTGTAGGAATTGAAGAGGAAGAGCGCCGGCACCGCGATCAGGAGGCCCGCCGCGGTCGTCAGGAGGGCCTCGGCGACTCCGGAAGCGAGGAGCGAGGATCCGCCGAGTCCCGGCTTGGACATCTCGTGGAGCGCGCGCATGGTTCCCCACACCGTTCCGAGCAGACCGATCAGGGGCGTGGTCCTTCCCAGCGTGCCGATCAAGCCCAGGTGACGCTCGAGCTGGAGGCGCTGCCGGCTGAGCCCGATCCGGAGCTTTTCCTCCACCGCCTCGGTGGGGGCGCCGGGCACGCTGAGCATCACGAGGG
The DNA here is from genome assembly GCA_035635575.1 of Candidatus Dormiibacterota bacterium. Taxonomy (GTDB): domain Bacteria; phylum Eisenbacteria; class RBG-16-71-46; order SZUA-252; family SZUA-252; genus WS-7. The sequence goes on from DASQAV010000005.1 coordinate 4,406, forward strand.
CAACCGACCCGAAGGGATGGGAGCACTTGTTCAGGACGCGGAGCGCTTCTTCCTCATTTCCCGCGCGCAGGGAGCTCGACGCCAGGGAGAGGGCTTCGTCCGCGCTTCCTCCCCGAACGGCGAAATAGATCAGGCGCTCGAGGGCATACCCCACGGTGAGAACAGCGCAGACCACGAGCGCCAGCATGATCGGGCTCGTCCGGACGGTGGCGAGCCAGTCGAATTGCTCGAGCATGACTCGAATCCAAAGCAGATGGCGTGCCGCGACTTGGCTCCCATGGCTGAAAGGCATACGCGGCGCCGCTCGGGGGCGTTCATGCACTCCGCAAGGGAGCTCCCGGGAGGAATTGCAGAGTGCCCCGATTCACGGCATTCGAGCGCCCCTCGTGCGCTACCTGCGCGGAGGCTCCATGGCGGCGAGCCGCCTGAGGTTCGTCGCGACGCGGCTGAGAAGGAGGCCGGCCATGGCCAGGGCCGCGGCCGCCCCCAGCACGTCGAAGACGGTCGCGCCCACGACTCCGATGTGGAAGGGAAGCGGGGGACGGAAGAGGGCCAGCGTGTTCAGCGCGATCAGGATCAGGCGTGCCTCGGTGGGCCCCATCCACGCATACCCGAACTGGAACTCGCCGAAGGCGTGTGTCTCCAGATACACGTTGATGGAGAGCACGAGGTAGGCGATCACGATCGCCAGCCCCACCGAGAGCAGCATGTACGGGGAGAGACCCAGGCCGATTCCGATCGCGGTGGTCGAGTAGGCGTCGGTGAGGTGGTCCAGGTAGAAGCCGTAGCGGGGCCGCTCGATCTTCCGCACGCGCGCCAGGGTCCCATCGAGGCTGTCGCCGAACCAGTGCACGACGAGACCCGCGCTCGCGGCCCAGAGCCACCCCTCGTTTCGATTGGAGAGCGCGTACGAGACGGCGATCCAGGTCGCGGCCAGGACTCCGAGGAAGGTCAGATGGTCGGGCACCACCCAGCGCGGCAAGGCCGCCGCGAGCCGCGGCAGCGCCCAGCCCTCGAATCGCGCCAGGAAGAAGATCGATTTCCGCTCGTGGGAGGCTCCACCCTCGGCCATCCGCGTAGGAGAACCCAATCCGCGGGGAGGGTCAAGGAGTGTTAGACTCGCCGCGCGCACCACCCGCCTCGCAAAGACAGCGCGCGGCGCGCGGACACTTCCATGCGAGCTCCACTCCGCCCCACTCGAATCCTCATCTCCGGCGCGACCGGAACGATCGGACGCGCCCTTCTGCCATCGCTCCAGAGCTTCCACGTCCCCCTTCGCGTCCTCCAGCACCAGACGTCCACGAACGGGCTCTTCGGGAAGCGGGCCGCCCGGGAGGAATCCGCGGACGCGCCCGTGGAGATCGTGCGCGGCGATCTGGGGCGGGCCGCCTCGCTGCGCGGGATCGCGGAAGGATGCGACGTGGTCGTTCACGCCGCGGCGCGAACGGGATTCGCGAGCCTCGCGCGAGACGCGCAGCGCCGCGTCAACGTCTCCGGCACGGAGGCGCTTCTTTCGGAAGCGCAGAGCGCCGGCGCGCGTGTGTTCGTGCTCATCGGCTACACCGGAACGGTGCAGGAGCGCGAGGATCCCAGGCGCCCCGTGAACGAGGACACACCTCCGGAAGGGCGGTACGAGTCGGAGTACGTGCGGATGAAGTTCGAATCGGAAGCGATGGTGCTGGAGGCCAACCGTTCCCAGGGCATGGCGACGATGGTCGTGAGCCCCGGCGTCCTGGCGCAGCCCGGGACCGGGACGATTCTCGGCGGTCTGGTGAAGGCCTTCGTCACGCGGGAGCTTCCCTTCCGGCTCCTGAGCGACGTCTGGCTGGCAACCACGGGAGGAAACGACGTGGGACGCTGCGTGGCCGCCGCGATCGAGGGTGGCCGCGGCGGCCGCCGCTACTTCGTCACCGGCGATTGCGTGCGCCTGGGCCAGGTCTACGAGCTCCTGGCCGAGCTATCGGGAGTTCCGGTGCCGCGGCGCAGGATTCCGGATCTCCTCGTGGAAGAGCTGGGGCTGCTGACTCCGGTGTTGCCGAGGCAGTCGTTTCTACGGCAGCTCGTGCTGCCCCGAGAGCTGGTGCTCCACTTGAAGCGGCTCGCTCCCGTGGACAACACGCGAACGCGCGCGGATCTGGGCTTCGTGCCGACGCCGCTGCGCACCGCGCTCTCGGCGATGATCGAAGAGGGAAAAGGGCATCCCTAGACGCATCCCCAGCGACTGCCCGACTACTTCGCCGGGGGCGGAGGCGGTAGCGAATCCGGTGGCGCGTGCGCGGGCGGAGTCGGCGCGGCCGGCTCCGGCTCCGGAGCGCCGCGTCCCAGGCCGGGCGCCGGCGGCACCGGTGTGGTGCCGTAGGATTCGCGGCGCGCGCGCTCCTTCGTGAGCGCGTCCATGTTCACGAGCCGGAATTCGGCGCGGCGGTTCAGCGCGCGACCCTGCGGCGTCTTGTTCGAGGCGAGGGGCTGCGTGTCGCCGTAGCCCGTGTAGAAATAGTTCTTCGCGTTCAGTGTGGGATGCTTCGAGTAGATCTGCTGGAGGATGTACCGCGCGCGAAGGTGGCTCAGCGGCTGCCGTCTCGCGTCCTCGCCCAGGTTGTCCGAGTGCATCCCCACCTCGAACTTGAGCATCGGCCACTGCTCCATGAAGACGCCCACCGAGTCGACCCGCGCCAGACCCTGCGGCGTCAGCCGCACCGAGTCGGGCACGAACTCGAGGTCGCTCAGGCGGATGATCCAGTCATTCATCAGATCGCGCTCGATCGGGCCCATGGCAAGCGGACAGCCGCCGGCGTTCACCGGAACTCCGGGCTCCGTGAAGGGGCAGGTGTCGATGCCGTCGGGGACTCCGTCCCGGTCGGCGTCGAGCGGGCATCCGTTCGCGTCCACGACCGAGCCCTTCGGCGTGTCGGGACACTTGTCGGGCCCGTCGAAGACGTGGTCGCCGTCGCGGTCCACGGGACAGCCGGTCGCGTCGACCACGACGCCCTTCGGGGTGTTGTCGCACTTGTCGATGCCGTCGTACACGCCGTCCGCGTCCGCGTCGAGCGGACACCCGCCGGCGTCCACCAGCGCGCCCTTGGGAGTTCCCGGGCACTTGTCCAGCCCGTCGAAGACCTTGTCGCCATCGGTATCCAGCGGGCATCCGCCCGCGTCCACGACGGCGCCCTCAGGCGTCTCGGGGCAGCGGTCGTTCTTGTTCGGCACGCCGTCCGAATCGGTATCGCGCGGACGGCCTATCCAGAACGCCGTGACGCCGCTCGAGATCGAGAATTCGTTCACGCGCGTGGCGCGTCCAGGGCCGTCCTTCTGCTTGTAGCTGACGTCGCGGGCGTCGAGGCGGAACCCGAAGCGCTCACCCGCGCGAAAGACAGCGCCAAAGCCTCCGTGGAAGGCGCCCGCGGTCGCATCGGTGCCCAGGAGGTCCCGCTTCACCTTGACCGAGCCGACTCCGCCGTAGAGGTAGGGAAGGGCCCAGGAGGTGCGCTGCGGCGTGAGGATCAGCCCGCCCCCGTAGTGGCTGACGGTCGCCTTTCCGAGCGTGCTCGGATCCATGTCCGGGGAGGTGCGATGGTAGAGTCCCTCCACACCGACCCAGTTGTTGAGGAAGCCCGTCGCGCGCAGCCCGAACCCGGGCGCATCGCGGAGGGCTTGCTCCGGATCGAAGAGATCCACTCCCGCTTCGCCTGAAATCCAGATGCGCTCCTCGACGGCGCTGGCCGTACGCGCGGCGAACATGGCAAGAACCACCGCCACGGTCACACTGAGGGCGGCGCGGAGACACAACCGGGTCATTCTGTTCCTCCGGAATCCCGACGGGATGGGGTTGGGAAGGCGGCAGTTTGGCCGCTTTTCCTTCCCCTGTCAACATTGGTATACTCATCCGCCGATGCTCGAAGAGCGCCTGAACGAGGACATGAAGGCGGCGTTGAAGGGAGGGGATCGGGTGCGCCTCTCCACGCTGCGCATGCTCCGGAGCCAGATCCTTCTCGAGAAGAAGAAGGACATCTCGATCACGACGCTCCCCGACCCGGACGCCATCCGCGCGATCCAGGGCTACGCCAAGAAGCTCAAGGAATCGATTGCCGAGTACCAGAAGCTCGGAAAAGCCGACGAGGTCAAGAAGATCCAGGTCGAGCTCGAGATCGCGGAGGAGTACCTGCCCGCCGGACTGTCCGAGGCGGAATCGCGCGAGCTCGTGCGCGCCGTGGTCTCCGAGCTGGGCGCCACGTCGATGAAGGACATGGGGCGTGTCATGAAGGAAGTGCAGACCCGCGCGCAGGGCCGCGGGGACGGGAAGCTCCTGAGCGATCTCGTGCGCGCTTCTCTATCTTGACAACCCGCTTCCCGTCCTGGTTACGATTTCGATCCTGAACCGAATCACCCCGGCACTCACACCGGACTCGTGTCCCGAACCCTTGGACCCCATGCTATGATTTCGACCTTCGTATGAAGCCGAACAAGCGTCCCGCGCGCAGAACCCCAAAGCCTGACGATTCTCAGGCGCCGTACGTTCCGTCGCCGCGTCCCTTCCGCTCGGACCGGCCGGGCGGTCCCAATCCCCTGAGACGCGGGCAGCAGAAGGACGCCCCGCCGACCACCAGACGCTGGTCTCCGGATCGGCCGCAGAAGCCCTGGGCGAAGGGCCCCCATGGGAGTCCCCAGAGAGCGCCGCGCCCCGGGAAGCCCGCTGGGTCCTGGCCGCGTGCCGGGGAGAGTCCCCAGCGAGGTCCGCGGCCGCCGCATCCTCGCGCCCAGCGCGGGGCGCTTCCGCCGCATGCGCGACCGGGCGGGAAGCCCGTGATCAAGGAGCATCCGCAGTACGGAACGCGGATCCCACCCGAGGAGCTGGAATACCTGAACCATCAACAGCGGCAGCATCCGCAGCGCACGGGACGCCCGCCGGCCCCGGCGCACCGGATGCCCCGGACGCACGACCGCCCGCGCGAGCGCCCCGGCGCCCGCGACGACCGGCGGCACGAGCGCCCGCAGAGGCCGAATCGGGTCGGGAACCAGCGAGCCGGCGAGGGACCGCCGCGTCCCGCGCCCGCGGTGGCGGAATCGCCCGTGACGCTCCTGGGACGGGCGATCCATTCCTATCAGGCGTCGGCGGCGCTCTTCGCCGCACACTCGCTCGGCGTCTTTCCGACCCTCCACCAGAAGCCCCAGACGTCCGAGGACGTGGCGCGCCGCTGTGAGGCGGACCCGCGCGGAATCGAGCGTCTCCTGAACGCGCTCGTGGGAATGGGGATTCTCCACAAGCACGGGGCGACGTACGTGGTCCCTCGCGAGGTTGCCCCCTACGTGGTCCCCGGCGTCGATGGCGACGCGACCGGAATGCTCGATCTCAACATCGAGCTCTTCCGCGAATGGAGCGACCTGGCGCGCGGGATCAAGGAGGGCGTTCCTCTGCACCGGCTCTCGAGCGACGCGCTCCTGGCCAGCGATGGGGACCGCGTGCGCCGGTATATCCGCTCCGTTCACACGAACAGCCGGCAGACGGCCCAGCGCGTCGTGGAGATGGCGCCCCTGCTTCCCGGGTCGACCCTGCTGGACGTCGCGGGCGGATCGGGGATCTTCGCCGCGGAATACGCCCGCGTGACGCCGGATCTGAAGGCGATCCTCTTCGACCTCGCGCCCACCATCGAAGTGGCGCAGGAGATCCTGACCGCCGAGGGCATGGAGGACCGGGTCACCTACCGCACCGGCGATTACCGGAGCGATCCGTTTCCCTCGCCCGTCGATGCCGTTCTGCTCTCGAATCTCTTCCAGACCGAGAGCGAGGAGGTGGGGCGCCTCATTCTCGCGAAGGCGCGCGAGTCCCTGCGCCCGGGCGGAACGCTTCTCGTCCACGGCGTCATGACCGATCCGGACGAGACCAAGCCCGTGGACGCGGTGATGCACTCCCTGCTCATGTACGTCCTCTTCGATCAGGGCCGAGCCTACCCGTCCGAGATGATTTCGGATTGGCTGGCCCAGGAAGGATTCGGCGTGCGCTTCGTCCGGCCGCTGGGTCCGCCGTTCCGCTCCAAGCTGATCGTCGCGACGCGCCTCGAGTAGCCTCGATTGCCTGAGCTGCCGTTCCTCGAGGTTCTGGCCGAGAACCTCGCGTCGCGCGTTTCCGGCCGCCGCATCGAATCCATCCTGATCCGTCAGCCCGCGCTGCTCCAGACATCGGCTCCCGCGCCCGAGAGCTTCGTTGGCGAGTTCCTGAGCCTGCCGGGGCGCGTGGGCAAGTATCTGATTCTGGAAACCGAGTCGCGCCGCGCGATCGTGATCCATCTCATGCGCGCGGGCCGTCTGGCCGTAACGCCCTCGCCGGGTTCCGGCGCGGAGCGGGGCGCTCCAGGAAAGGGACGCGTCGCGCGCGGGCCGGCGCTCCCGAAGCACCTCTCGGCGCGCATCGCGTTCGATGACGGAACGCGCCTCGACCTGGTCGAGCACGGAAAGGAGAAGCGGGCGCGGCTCTGGCTCGCCGAGGATTCCTCGGACGTGCCGGAGCTCGGGCGGCTCGGTCCGGACCCCTCGCGCGGCGAGCTGACGTACGAGCGGTTCCGGAGCGCCATGGAAGCGGCCTCCCGCCGGCTCAAGACGTTCCTCACGGATCAGCGCGCGATCGCGGGGATCGGAAACGGATTGTCCGACGAGATCCTCTACGAGGCGCGGCTCTCGCCCATGCGGCTCACCGGATCGCTCACGGAACCGGAGGCGCGTGCGCTCCACCTGGCGCTGCTCGCGGTCGTCTCCGCGCAGACGGAGAAGCTGCGCGAGAGCATGTCGGGGGAGCTGCCGCAGAAAGAGCCGCGCGAGCACTACCGCGTCCACGATCACGCCGGAACGAAATGTCCCCGCTGCGGGGCTGCCATCGCGCGCGTGTCCTTCGCGGACCACGACATCTTCTACTGTCCGGGATGCCAGACCGGGGGCAAGCCGCTCAAGGACCGCCGCCTTTCGAAACTCCTCAAGTAGCTGCGGCACCACAAAGATACAGGAGGAGCGCTGCCGCCGCCTGCTGCGGTACCATTGTCGGCGCGCCAATGTTTCGTCCCACGGACCGGGAGGTTCTCGTGACCACCACCACGCTTCAGGCACGCGCGCTCACGCCGACGTTCACCGTGAACGACATCAAGAAGAGCATGCAGTTCTACAAGAACCTGGGATTCTCCATCGCGGAGGAGTGGAAGCTGGAGGGCGAGCTTCGGGGCGTCATGCTCGAGGCCGGAGGAGCCAGCATGGGGCTCTCCCAGGATGATTTCTCCAAGGGCCGCGATCGAATCAAAGGCGTCGGCGTGCGCCTGCACCTCGAGACCGAACAGGACGTCCTGGATCTCGCGCGTCAGGCCAAGGCGGCCGGGGTGAAACTCGACCAGGAGCCCGGGCCTTTGCCCTGGGGGCCGATCGGCTTCTCGGTGACGGACCCGGACGGATTCAAGCTGACCATTTCGAAACCGGAGTAACGCCTAACCGGAGCGTGTGCGGAACCACGCCATCCCTGCCGCGCCCAGTCCGCAGAGCGCCGCGGCAAAGCAGACCAGCTTGCCCACGATCGGGATCGCGCCGAGAAGCATCAGGACGACGAGACCGAGCAGCATCGCCCATCCGATCCTGGCGCCCGCTCGCCCCGCGCGCGCCAGGATCCACGTTCCTACGCTGGTGGCCGCGATCACATACCCCACAGCTACCGCGAAGAGATAGAGCGCCATCAGTCCGATGGCGACCCACCAGCCGCCGATCATGAGCCCCAGGAGGAAGAGGCTCGCGATCGCCGCGGGCAGGACGAGCGCGAGCACGATCCCGATGCCGAGGCTTGGCAAGGGGGCTCTCGCCAGCGCGTCCACCGAGCGCGGTCCCAGCCGCGAGAACAAGAGGTAGAAGAGCGCTCCCAGGATCCCGAGGCCGATGACCATCCGGATCCATTTCAAGATATGGTGCGCCAGCCCGGGCCGCCGGTGCTCGGGCGGGACGCGCTGCTCGATGCGGCCGCGCACCGTGGCTCCGGGCGCCTTCTGGACCGCGTTCCGGCTGGTGTAGAGGAGATCGTGCTCGAGCAAGGCGCCGTCCTTGAGGACGACTTCCTTGGAGTACGCGTAAACCGTCCCGCCGACCGGTCCGGAGAACGTGACCGATCCGGCTCCGGCTCTCACATCGCGCGAGACCTTGCCGCCGAAGGATGCCGTTCCGGCGCCCACGAGGGCGTCCCTGCCGATCGACGCGTTCGGCCCGTTGACAAAGTTCCCGCATCCGGCGACCACGTCGTGGGCGACGCTGCCGTGGATCGTGACCGTGCTGCCCGTGGCGCGCACCGTCCCACCCACGCTGCCGGAAATCGTGATGTCCCGTCCGGCCGCGATCAGGTCACCGGTGACATCTCCTTCGATCGTGATCGTCTGGCCCGCGACCACCAGGTCGCCGTCCACCGTGCCCTGGATGTCGACGGTACGCCCGGCGGCGTAGAGGTCGTCGTGGATGGTCTCGGTTTTGGGGAGCACGAAGCTCTCGGAATGCCGAAGCACCGCCGCGCCGGCGTCCGGCCGGGGCCACGCCAGAGCCAGAAGCAGGAGACCACCGTTCAGCCATGCGATCGTCCGATTCATGAGCGGCCACTCCTTGGGAGTCGGAGGGGAGTTCGTGAGTCAGGAACTATCGGCGCACCGTAACCCCGGCGGCCGCGGGGCGCAACCTCTTGCGTGGGGCGCTTGCCGTGCCGGCCAACCGGCGCTTGCGTCCAGGGCGCGGGAGGAGCAACCTACGCCGGATGGGGTTCTACCGACCACGATGAGAGGGACCACTGCGGTGACACGAAGCCTGGCCGCGCTGACGGTTCTGGGAGCCTTGATGCTGGGGCAGGGAGCGCCGCTCATGGTGCTCGACCGCCACTGCCCAATGCAGCCTGCCGGCGTGTCGCTCTGCGGCGTCTGCGACTTTGGAGGAGCTTCGGGGCAGGGCGCTCAGGTCTCGGCATCCTCGTGCTGCAAGTTCGAGAAAGCCAACCCCACGCCACAGACTCCTGGGGTCGTCCCCGCGAACCAGAAAGCCGCAGCGGCGCAACCATGGGATGCGGCGGCTTCGCCGAGTAGCTCGCATGTCGGCCTGACGTCGTGGGGAAGCACCCGCTCTGTTTCCCCGAACTTCCGAAGTACCGACTCTCCGCTCACGCTGGGAACCGCGCTCCGCCTCTAGAAGTCCGCTCGGCTCGTCCTTCGTCCGCGTGATACGCACGCGTGCGCGAGAACACATTTCTCCACCTGAGCTGAGAGGGAATCATGTCATTCCAGAATCTTGCAGGCCGCTGCCTGGCCCTCGCCGCGCTCGTGGTGATCGGCCTCGGCCCGCCGGCGCAGGCACAGACGCACCATCATCACCCCATGCCGTCCGCCGCGGATACGACAGCGGCCGAACACCATCATGAGGCGCCGGCGAAGAAAGCCGAGCCCAAGCACGACATGGGGTCCATGGGGCACGACATGGGAGCCATGGGATCCATGGACCATGGGGAGCACACGCACCACGCGATGGACATGGGTGCTATGTACGGGCCCTATTCCATGACGCGCGAAGCTTCGGGCACGGCATGGCAGCCCGACCTCGCGAGGCACGGCGGCGCCCATCTCATGAAGGGTTCGTGGATGCTCATGTTCCACGGAATGGCGGATCTCGTGTACGACCGCCAGGGCGGGCCCCGGGGCGACGACCGGGTGTTCAGCTCCAACATGCTCATGGGGATGGCGCAGCGCCCGCTCGGCCCGGGCACCCTGGGATTCCGCGCCATGCTTTCCGCCGAGCCCGTCACGATCGGGAAGAAAGGGTACCCGCTCCTGCTCCAGACCGGTGAGACCGCCGATGGCGCCACGCACCTCATCGACCGGCAGCATCCGCACGATCTCTTCATGGAGCTGGCCGGCACCTACAGTATTTCGGGAGCCCATCGATCGGTCTTCCTGTACGCGGCATTGCCGGGGGAGCCCGCGCTGGGACCTCCGGCGTTCATGCACCGGTTCTCGGGGATGGCGCTGCCGGAGGCGCCCATCACGCATCACTGGCTGGATTCCTCGCACATTACGTTTGGAGTGCTGACCGCGGGTGTGGTCCAGGGCGGGCTCAAGCTCGAGGCGTCGGCGTTCCGTGGACGCGAGCCGGACGAGAAGCGGTTCGACATCGAGTCGCCCAAGCTGGATTCGCACTCCTTCCGCCTCTCCCTGAATCCCGCGCCCGCGTGGGCCCTCCAGCTGAGTCGTGGACGGCTCAAGTCTCCGGAGCAGCTCGAGCCGGAAATCGATACCGATCGGACCACCGCATCGGTCATCCATGCCCGGGACTGGACCGGCGGACACTGGGAATCGACGGCGGCCTGGGGAAGGAATCGCAAGCGTCCGGGATCGACGTCGGACGCGTTCGCGCTGGAGTCGGCGCTCGAGCTCCGGCAGAAGCACAACCTCTTCGTGAGGGTGGAGCGCGTCGAGAAGGACGAGCTCTTCGCGGAGACCGATCCGCGCGCGGGCCAGAGCTTCTGGGTGAGCAAAGGGAGCGCGGGGTACCGGATGGACTTCCACCAACCCGGAAAGCCAACCCTTGGGGTCGGTGTGCTCGGCAGCCTCATCGGCGTGCCGCGTGAGCTCCGGGACGTCTACGGGAACGGGCCCGCGGCCGTGATGCTATTCGCAAGGGCCGTGCTGTGATGCAGCGGATCGTCTTCGTGAAAATCGGTGACGAAACCGCCGACACGTGCCGATTCACTAGTGGATCGGGGTGGCGGAACGGTTCCATCCAACGGGGGCAGGCGCGCATCCCGCCGCCTGACCGCACGAACATTCGACCAAGGAGTTCTCCGATGAAACGAATCATTGGCGTGCTTGCCATGACGGCTCTCGTGGGGGTCACGCTCACGGCGACCGCTCACGAGCACGCTGCGCCCGCCGCAAAGGACAGCGCAACGGTCACGAAGGCCGATCTCCCGCCCGCGCCTGTGAAGGCAGCATCCACAGCGAAGACCGCCGCACCCGTCGCGACCGTTCCCGTTCCCGTGGCCAAGGGCATGGCGGCGCCGATGAGCATCACCGGGGAGGTCGTCGATGCAGGCTGCTATCTGGGACACGGCGAGCGCGGACCCAAGCACGCCGAGTGCGCCAAGCAGTGCGTCGCGGGAGGCATGCCCATGTGCCTGCTCACTTCGGACGGTTCCGTCTATCTGCTCACGATGAACCACGAGAATCCCGACCCCTACAACAAGCTGAAGACGATGCCGGGGAAGATGGTCACCGTGACGGGCGCGGTCATGATGCGCGGCGGAATGAATGCGATCGACGTCGCCTCGATGAAGGGCATGGTCTCGCAGGCGAAGTCCGTGAAGCGCGCGGCGAAGTCGTAACGAGGAAAAACAGGAGAGGGTGACGGGGCCACGCCGAAAGACCTAGGGCGTGGCCTCCCGCGCTTCGGGTCAGGCCGATTTCACGGCAGCCGTCAGCTTCGAGACCGAGTCCTTGGCGTCTCCGAAGAGCATCATCGCCTTCGGGTCGTAGAAGAGCTCGTTCTCGATGCCCGCGAACCCCGGCTTCATGCTCCGCTTCATGATGATGATGTGCTGCGCCTTGTCCGCGTCCAGGATCGGCATGCCGTAGATGGGGCTCTGCGGGTCGCTCCTCGCGGCAGGGTTCACCACGTCGTTCGCGCCGATCACCAGCGCCACGTCGGTCTCGTCGAACTCGGGGTTGATGGCGTCCAGATCGTAGAGCTCCTCGTAGGGAACGTTCGCTTCCGCCAGGAGCACGTTCATGTGGCCGGGCATCCGCCCGGCGACAGGATGGATGGCGTACTTCACCTCCACGCCGCGTGACTTCAGTAATTCCGCCAGCTCGCGCACGCCGTGCTGCGCCTGCGCGACCGCCAGCCCGTAGCCCGGGATGATGATCACCCGGCGCGCGTACGCCAGCATCGTCGCCGCGTCCTCCACCGTGACGTCCCGCACGGCCTTGCCTTCCGCGACGCCCGCCCGGGCCGCGCCCGCGGGCTCCGCCGCCTTCACCGCCCCGAACGCGCCGAAGAGCACGTTCGTGATCGGGCGGTTCATGGCCTTGCACATGAGATAGGTGAGGAGCGTTCCGGAGGCGCCCACGAGCGTGCCGCTGATGATGAGCACGTGGTTGTGGAGCGAGAAGCCGGTGGCCGCGGTGGCCAGGCCGGTGAAGGAGTTGAGGAGCGAGATCACGACCGGCATGTCCCCGCCGCCGATCGGAATCACGAAGAGGATTCCGAAGAGGAGCGACAGGCCCGCGAACCAGCCGAAGACCGTGGGATTGGGGTTGCCCGTCACGGCGAGCCATCCTCCGATGCCGAGGATCGCGAAGAAGAGAAGGAAGTTGATCGGCTTCTGGAGCGGATAGGTCACGGCGCGCTCCGTGACGAGCCCCTGCAGCTTTCCGAACGCCACGATGCTTCCGGTGAAGGAGATGGCCCCGATGAGCGCGCCGAGCAGGAGGGTGACGCTCATCACCGAGGGAACCGGAAGATCCGCGCGCGCGAAGCGCAGATATTCGAGGCTCGAGACGATGGCCGCGGCCCCGCCGCCCGATCCATTGAAGAGCGCGACCATCTGCGGCACCGCGGTCATCGCGACCCGGCGAGCCACGACAGCTCCGATAACGCCTCCCACCACGACACCGATCAAGATTGTCCCGTAGCTCACGATCTCGCGGTCGAGGAGTGTCGCGATGATCGCCAGGAGCATTCCCAGAGAGGCGAGCGTGTTCCCACGCCGCGCCGAGCGGGGGGAGCTCAGCATCTTGATGCCGAGGATGAAGAGGACGGACGCGATGAGATACGCGACGCGGATCGCGTTCGGCGGCAGATGCGGGAGCACGAGCTAGCGCGTTCCCGGGGCCCGGGGCGAGCCCGCGAACATCTGGAGCATGCGGTCCGTGACCAGGAATCCGCCCACCACGTTGATCGTGCCCAGGACCACCGCGACGAACGCGAGTACGGTGACGAAGGGCCCCTCGGGCGTTCCCGCCACGAGCATGGCGCCGACGAGGACGATGCCGTGGATGGCGTTCGTGCCCGACATGAGCGGCGTATGGAGGATGACGGGCACCTTGGAGATCG
>DASQAV010000006.1:0-10930 GCA_035635575.1 Candidatus Dormiibacterota bacterium
GAGGTCGTAGAACAGGTTCGCGTTGATGTCCCCGATGATGTAGCCCTTGCGGGGGGTGAGCGAAACCGAAGAGACCGTGCCCGCGTTCGGATAGGTCGTGGTCAGATACAGGGAGTTCGGATCGATGTCCGTCAACGGCCGCGTGTAGGACTCGATTCCGAACAGCATGTTGCCTTTCTTCTTGAGCACGGGAGGCGTGCCCGGCGCCAGCACGATCTGGATCGGAACGAAGTCCACGATCGACGCGCTCGTCGTCGCCGTGTGGTTGAGGGTCGGGCTGCCGTTGTCGGTCACCGTGAGGCTGACGATGTAGTTCCCGGCAAGGTTGTAGGTGTGGGTCGGTGACGCGCCGCTGCCCGTGTTTCCGTCACCGAAGTTCCAGTCGTAGGTCAGAGTCTGACCCGCGTCCGGATCGCTCGAACCCGCGCCGTTCAAGGCGAGCGGGACATGAGTCGAGCCGGCGTACGGACCGCCCGGATTCGCGACCGGCGGCCGGTTGTCCGCGGTCACGTGAAGCGTGAACGCCCCCGGCGTGCTCCCGAGGCCGTCCGTGACCGTGATCGTCACGTTGTAGTTTCCTGCGTCCGCGGCCTCCGGAGTCCAGTTCAGCGTTCCGGAAGCGCCGTCGAACGTGGCGCCCACAGGCAGCGCGGGCGTGCTCGCGATCGACCAGCTCAGTCCGTCACCTTCCTGATCCGACGCGGACGCCGTCAACGTGAAATTCACGAAGGCCGGCGCGTTGTAGTTCGCGTTGAGAGCGGGGTTGAAGACCGGAGCGTTGTTCGCCCGGCCCGTGGCGAGCACGGAGAAGTTCCCGTTGTCCGCGTTGGTGACGAGCGTGATGTTGTCCGACTGAGGACCGCTTCCCGTAGGCGTGTACGCCGAGGACAGGGTCGTTGTCGTGTGCGCCGGAATCGAGGAAGACCCCAGAGTGGCCGAGAAGCCGGTCCCGCTATGGGTGATGCTCGAGATCATAAGCGTCGCGTCACCGTTGTTCTGTACGGTGAAGTCGAACGCGCCGGTCGTCGTGCCCACGTTGGTGCGGCCGAAATCATGCGACGCCGGGGTGACATTGATCACCGGGCCGCTCACCGCCGCGGCGCGCTCCGCTGCGCTCGAGGCGAGCACCCCCGCTCCCTGTTCGGCGGCGGAGGCGTTCCCGGGCGCGAATGCGAGAGCAAAGAGCCCCAGTAGAACGATCAAGAATGCTGAAGTTCGCATCGCAGTCCTCCCTCAGACGGATGAGCCCCACGGGATCCGCGACGAACCCGTGGAGCAAAGATCGACGGAGCGAAGGCATTTCCTGCGCTCCATCCTTGAATATGGATTCACATCCCCAACACCACGCGGGACAACAGAACGGAATCCCGCGACAAGACTCACGGATGTGCGGCCGCCACCGAGGAGAACGGTGTTCGAAGAAACTCGGTTGCGCATTGCGTGTCCTCCCACGAACCAGCTACAGCGGAGACCTGAACCACTCGCTTCGAGCCATCAACCCAGCGAAATCGACGAGCGGGTACTCACCTCCTCTCGATCCTGATGCTTGGATTGGGTATCCCCTTGTCTTTTGAATCCTGAATCCTCATGGGCCCAGCCCCTCGAGGAGGGCGCGCGCGCGTGCCGAGTTCGGTTCGCGCTGGAGCGCCTGCTCGAGCCAGGACCGCGCCTCAACCCGGTCGCCCGACTCGATGGCCAGAGCGGCGAGGTTGAGAAGCGGATCGACGAATCCGGGACGGCCGTGGGCGGCGCGACCGAAGGCCGCGCGCGCTTCCGGGCGATGGCCCGAGCGGAGCAGCGCGACGCCGAGGTCGTTCTGGATCTCGGCGTAGTAGGGATTCTGCGCCACCGCGATCCGGAGCTGCTCGAGCGCCAGGCCCGTCCCCCGGTTTCCCCACACGTGGGGGTGCGCGAGGTAGAGACGCGCGAGCTCCTGACGAGTCACCGGGTCGGCTCCGTTGATCGCGATGGCCTTCCGATAGGCGCCCTCGGCTTCCCGGAGCGCCGGGACGTTGGCTGCCGTTGACGCCAGACGCTCGGCCGCTTCCGCGCGCGACACGGCGAACTCCCCGCGCCAGGGCGCGAGACGGGTGGCGGTGCGCCACCGGGCCAGCGCTCCCTCCGGATTCCCCGCGGACGCCGCGGAGGAAGCCGCTTGCGCGAAGCTTTGGCCCCCGAAGCTCAGGACCGAGATCCCCGCCGCCACGATCGCCGCGACAAGACCCGCGCGGGCGGTCACGCGTGACGGCCCGGATACCCGGCGTGCCGTGGCTGGCGCCGCAGCGAGAAGGCCGAGGCCGGCGAAGAGAAGCGTCCCGTGCGGGATGAGCGCGAGGTTGTCGTCGAAGAGTCCGTGAGCCAGGAGCGCCACCACGGACCCGGCCAGGCCGGCTACCAGAACGCGTCCCATCGCCTGCGTCCCGGAAGCCATGGCCATGGCCGCCGCGCCAAGGGTCAGCGCGGTGAGAGCGGCGAAGGCGGCGAGACCCAGTACGCCACGCTCCGCCAGAATGCCTAGATAATGATTGTGAGCCTGATCCGCCGTGCGTCCGCCTTCCGCTTCGAGCCGCTTCATCGTCGCGTCCTTGGAGACATCGTAGGCCTGGCGAAAGGAGCCGATCCCCCATCCGGCCACCGGCCGGCTCATCGCGGCTCGGATCGCGCCCGACCAGATGGCGCCCCGCATCGCTCCGGAACCTTCGCGCTCCGGATCGATCGGTAAATTCCAAGCCGGCCCGGACGCGGGACGGGGTTGCACCCGAGACAGGACCGAAGGGAGGAGGGCTGCGAACGGCAAGGTCAGGCACGCGACCGCGAGCCCGAGCATCGCGGGCCGCGGCATGAGCTCGGGCCATCGCGCAAAGGCGGCCGCGAAGACCAGGAGACCGACCGCGAGTCCCAGCCACGCGCCGCGCGAATAGGTGGCGGCGAGGCAGAACACGAGGCCGAAGCTCACGAGAAGGAGCCCGGCCTTGAGCGCGCGATCCTGCGCGAGGAAGGCGAGGCCGAGCGCGACCGGGATCATGGCGATGAGGTAGCCGCCCATGCGATTGGGCTGTCCGAAGGGTCCGAGCGCGCGTCCCGGATAGGAATTCGCCGCCGGAAGGAGCTCGGGGCGGAAGTGCTGCAAGATTCCGAGCGTGGCGACCGGAATCGCAACGAGCACCTCGAAAAAGGCGACCCCACGAAGCATTCCCATTCCGCGCACGCTCGTCATGGCGGCCAGGAAGATTCCGGTGATCGCGAGCAGGTTCAGCATGGCTTCGAGACTGTTGCCCCTATGGACCGAAAGCAGCGCTGAAATCGCGGACACGAGCACGAACAAGAACAACGCGCGCGTCGCGCGGGCTTCCCACACGGTTCGTGTGGCTGAACGGATCGACTGTTCCAGTGAAACGGCAAAAAGAGCCGTGAGACCTAGAATCCGAAACGCTAGCTCTGCCCATGGTGCGCCGGCGATCCACGCCCAAGGCGTGAAACCAATCGCGGCGCCGAGTGTAATTAACGCTATAAGGCGTGGCCTCCCGAAAGGCGAACGCAGCCCTCGATCGGAAGTGGCCATCCCTTCCCTCCATATCAGGACTCGCCGACGCTAAGTTTGCTCTGAGCGCGGATTTATTGCTCGGACAGTATAGCAGCGGGGGTGGTCGGAGTCAACTAAAAAAGCTTTACAACCTTTGGCCTGCCATATTTTAGCCTGTCAGTGTCGTCAGTTTTTTCTACTCGACCCTTCGCCCACAGGCTGTTCCAGCTCCTCCAGACGCACCCTGCCGACCCGGCCCCAGAGGGCGTAGAACCCGCCCAGGACGATCAAGGGAAGAATCTGGGTCACGTGGAACAGAACCCCGTAGGCGAGCGCCCGGGAGGTGTCCACCCCGAGCAGGGATAGCCCCACGACGCACGATCCCTCCAGGACGCCGATGAATCCGGGCGAGGAGGGAAGCATGATGGCCACGCAGACGATGAAGGAGAGGAGAAGCGGAGACCAGAGGGGAAGCGAGAGGCCCATGCTCTGGCCGACGGCCAGGAACACCAAGCCGGTCACGACCCACATCGCGAGCGTGAGCAAGCCCGCGTAGGCGATCGTCGACGGCCTGCCGAGCACGCGAAGCCCCTCGGCAAAGGATGCCACCGGGCGCTGGAGGGGGGCCTTGAGCCGGGCCGGGAGGAGCGCCCTCAGCCGCGAGCCAAAGGAGCTGGGCACGTGGTGGCTGGCGTGAAGCAGCCAGAGCCCCGCCGTCACCGCGACGCTCAGGGCGATCGTCAGGTAACCGCTCCACCGAAACCAGGCCGGATACGGCGCAAACAGGAGCGACAGCGCCCAGAACACGATCAGCGCCGCCAGGTCGAAGATCCGCTCGATCACGACCGACGCCAGGACCGTCACCGTCTTGATCCGCTCCGACCGCGCCAGCGCGTAGGCGCGGACCAGCTCCCCCAGGCGCGCCGGAAGGGCGTTGATGGCGAGGAAGCCGACCATGGTGGTCGCGAAGAGCCTTCCGCCCGGCACGCGGGCCACTGGCGAGAGAAGCTCACCCCAGCGCCAGGCGCGGAGCCAGTAGATCACGACGGTCAGGAGGCAGGCCGCGAGGAGCCACCACGGGTCCGCGGTGCGGAGGTTCGACGCGAGGTCCCGCGTGCTGACCTGCTTCAAGAGCACGTACACGGCGACCGCGCTCAGGAGAAGGCCGACGGCCGCGAGGATCCACCGGGACCGCTTCACGAATCGCGAGAAGGCTCTTCGCCCATCCTCGCGAGGAAGAGCGTCGCCAAGAGCGGGATCCAGAGCTCGTGAGGGCCCACGAAGGAGAGCCCCTGCCCGCCGTCCTGGAGCGGCCGCTCGAGGATGTTCTTCTCGGGCCGGTAGTGGCGGATCTGGTCGAAGTTCGCCGCGGTGAAGGCGCCCGTCTCGTGCCCGAGATTCCGCACGGTGGAGAGCGCCTTCAAGAACACCTCGGGCATCATCACCGCCGAGCCGAAGTTCAGCACCACGCCCCCCTGGAGGTCGCGCATCGCGGCCGCGAGGATCTTGAAGTCGCGGTGCGTGCCCTGCCCCGTCATCGCGCCGTCGAAGGAGGCGTGCTGATGGAGCGTGTCGGTCCCGATGGCCACGTGGACGGTGCACGGAATCGAGCGCTCCGCGGCGCGCGCGAGAAGGCTCAGCCCGGCGTTCGGGGCCCGGGCATCGAGGAGATGGCGCCCCAGCGCCTCGCCGATTCCCAGACCTCCCTTCACCCCCTCGTTCACGGCGCGATTCATGAGCGCGGGCGTCTCCTCGACCATGCCGAAGCGGCCGGACCCCAGCGTCTCCTCCACGGGCTCGGAGGTGTTCCCCCACATCGCGATCTCGAAATCGTGGATGGCGGCCGCTCCGTTCATCGCCAGGGCGGTGAAGGCGCCGCGGTCGAGGAGCGAGAGAAGCGGACGCTGCACGCCGGTCTTGATGACGTGCCCGCCGAGCATGGCGAGGACCGTCCGGCGCCGCCGCACGGTTTCCGTCCAGGCGGAGACGAGATCGCGGAGCGCCTTGCCCGAGAGGATGTCGGGAACGAAACGGTCGAAGGCGCCCTGCGGTGCCAGGGGATCGGGAGCCGGCGCGAACTGGTCGATGGATACCTTCGTGGGCCGCTCGGCGACCGGGATGGTGCGCACCCGCGAGAGATCGATCTCCTCCCTCGGGCTCACGGCTTTCCCTGGAACGCGAGTCTCATGTCGGTCAGGCTCACCGAGATGGATCCGATCGGAACCTTGCTCTTCACCTGCACCGGAATTCTCCGCTCGTCGTCGGACAGCCAGACCAGCATCTGCCCCTTGGCCTTGAAGATCCCCTCGGACTTGAGCACCGGCTCGACGAGGACGCAATCGAATTTGCCCGCCGGAACCTCCACGCGCTCGCGGCGGAGCACCTTGACCACCATGTCGTAGCTCTTCTCGTTGTCGTGCGTGGGGATCGAGATCATGGCGCCGTCCGGGAGCGAGCAGGTACGCACATAGTAGAAGGCGGAGAGCACGTCGTGCACCCCGGGCGGGACGTCGTAGGAGGCGCCGTTGTCGTAGACGGCCTTCCTGCCCGCTTGATCGAACCGGACCGACAGGTCTTTCTTGTAGCCTCCCTCGCGGAGGTGCTTCTCGAACTTCCTCGCGTAGAGCGAATCCGCGTCGATGAAGGACTCGGCCCGGTCGCGCACCTTGTAGAACTTGGACACGAACGAGTTCGACTCGGCCTTGGTCACGATCCGCCACGTGCGGTGCCCCTCGACCGTCTGCATGTTCTGCACCTGCATCAGCGCGTTCCCGCCGTTGAGGCCGCTCCAGTCGATCGAGAACTGGAAGTACTCTCCGACCTTCCAGGGAACCTTCGCGTGGTGCTTGGTCCTGGCCTGGAGATACGGCGTGAGGTCGACGCTGTCGGGCGCGGTCTCGGCGCCGAACGAGAGAAGGCAAAGACCCAGGAGCGCGCCCCCGCGGGCGAGATTCCTCATCGTCCGCTGTGCCCGAATCCGCCGTCCCCCCGCGCGGTCTCGTTGAGCTCCGCGGACGCCGTGAGCGATACCCGGGTGACCTTCGCGAAGACGAGCTGGGCCACGCGGTCCCCCCGGCGCACCCGGTAGGGCTCCCTTCCGAAATTGATGAGCAGCACGTGCACCTCGCCGCGGTAGTCGGCGTCGATGGTCCCGGGGCCGTTGGGGATGCCGATCGCGTGTTGGAGCGCGAGCCCGCTCCTCGGACGGACCTGCGCCTCGTAGCCGGGAGGAATCTCGAGCCGCACGCCGGTCGGCACCGCCACGACCGCGCCGGGCGGGATCTCGAGCGGCTCCGTCACCGCCGCGTAGACGTCGAGCCCCGCCGCGTGCTCGGTCTGGTAGGCCGGCGGAGCGAACGCGTGCGGATCGAGCGAATAGCGCACGGGAATCACGCGGCGGTCCCCACCGCGAGGTCTCCCGTCTCGAAGGCGGGTCCCGCGCTCGGTCCCAGCGCCACCAGCGAGAGCCGGTCCCGCGCGATGATCTCGGAGGCGATCCGCTGCACGTCCTGGGAGGTGACCTGCTCCACGCGGCCCACCAGCTCGTCCAGGGGCACGAATCGCCCCTCGTAGAGCTCGTTCCGCGCGATCCGATGCATCCGGTTCGACGTGCTCTCGAGGCCGAGAAGAAGGCTTCCCCGGAGCTGCGCCTTGGCGGAGCGGAGCTCCGGATCCGGAACTCCCTCGCGGATGACGCGCTCGAACTCCTCCAGCGTGAGTGCGATCGCGCGGCGCCCGTGCTCCGACTGGACGTTCATGCCGGCGCAGAAGATGCCCGCGTCGCGATAGAAGTCGGCGTAGGTGTAGACCGAGTAGGCGAGCCCCTCCTGCTCGCGCACGCGCTGGAAGAGCCGCGAGCTCATGCCTCCTCCGAGCAGCGTGGAGAGCACGACCAGCGCCTGCCGGTCGGGGTGCTGGGACGGAAGGCCCCGCGCCCCGATGCAGAGATATTGCTGGGCCAGGTCCTTCACGTGGTGGACGACCTCGCGCCCGTTGGCCTGGACCCCTCCTGCTTCCGGCACGAGCCCCCGGGGAGCGCCGCCGAAGCGGAGGGAAACCTGCTCCACGAAATGATCCCAGTCGAAGCTGCCCGCGATCGCGATGAGGAGATTGGAGGTGCCGTACGAGCGGGCGTGGTAGCGCGCCACGTCCTCCTTGGTGAACGCCTGGACCGACTCGCGGGTGCCGAGGATCCGGTTTCCGAGCGGATGACCCGCCCACACGACGTCCGCGAAGAGATCGTGGATGCGCTCGTCGGGGGTGTCCTCGTAGGTGTGAATCTCGTCGAGGATGACCTTCTTTTCCTTCTCCAGATCATGGCCGTCCAGCCGGGGACTGAGCACGAGATCCGCGAGGACCTCCACGGCCAGATCCAGATGCTCGTCCAGGGCGCGCGCGTCGAACAGGGTCACCTCGCGGCCGGTGAAGGCGTCGAGGTGGCCGCCCACCGACTCGAGAGCCATCGCCAGCTCGAACGCGTCGCGGGTCCTCGTTCCCTTGAACACCATGTGCTCGAGGAAGTGGGACATCCCGGCTTCGTCCCCGGTCTCGTGCCGCGCGCCGACCCGGACCCACACGCCGATCGAGAGCGAGCGTACGGAATCCACGTGCTCGCCGATCACCGTGAGGCCGGACGGCAGCACTGCCCGGCGGAACCGATCGTGCTCCACCAACGAATCCTCCTCATACCAGAACGGAGGCCCGAGGCCTCCGCTGGGACGTGCTCGATTCTCTCTACCTGAGTACCCCGCTACCGCCGCGAGTGCTCCGGCCTCCGCCGAGGTCCGCGGTCGCCGCGGTCTCCGCCCGACCGGCCGCCGCCCGTGGCCGCGGGTTCCCCCGTGTCCACGTAGCCGGGGAGCGCCTGCTTGCGGCTGAGCTTGATCTTTCCCTCGCGGTCGATGCCGATCACCTTCACGAGGACGGTGTCCCCCTCGTTGATCACGTCCTCGACGCGCTCGACGCGGTGGGGCTCCAGCTCCGAGATGTGGACCAGGCCGTCCTTGCCGGGTGAGATCTCCACGAAGGCGCCGAACGGCACCACGCGCCGGACCGTACCCGAGTAGATGCGCCCGATCTCGGGATCCTCGGTGATCCCCCGGATGATCTCCCGGGCGCGATCGCCGTCCGCGCCGCTGAAGGCCGCGATCCGGATCTCGCCCGTATCCTCGATATCGATCTGGGTGCCGGTCTCGGCGCTGATCTTCTTGATCATCTTGCCGCCGGGTCCGATGACCTCACGGATCTTGTCCGGATCGATCATCATGATGTAGATGCGAGGCGCGTACGGCGAGAGCTCGGCGCGCGGCTTCTGGATCGCCGCTTCCATCTTCTCGAGCACGTGCATCCGCGCCACGCGCGCCTTCTCCAGCGCGCGCGCCATGATGTCCATCGAGAGCCCTTCGATCTTCATGTCCATCTGGAACGCCGTGATGCCATCCCGCGTGCCGGTCACCTTGAAGTCCATGTCCCCCAGGTGATCCTCGACGCCGAGGATATCGGTCAGGATCGCGATGTCGTTCCCTTCCTTGATCAGGCCCATCGCGATGCCCGCGACATGGGTCTTGATGGGAACGCCCGCGTCCATCAGAGCGAGGCTGCCTCCGCACACCGTCGCCATCGACGAGCTGCCGTTTGACTCGAGAATTTCCGAGACGACGCGGATGGTGTACGGGAAGTCGGTATCGGAAGGAATGAGCGGCTCGATGGCGCGCTCGGCGAGAGCGCCGTGCCCGATCTCGCGCCGGCCGGGGCCGCGCATCGGTCTCACCTCGCCCACGCTGAAGGGCGGGAAGTTGTAGTGGAGCATGTAGCTCTTCCAGGACTGCCCTTCCAGCTCCTCGACGCGCTGCTCGTCCACCTTGGTGCCGAGCGTGGCGGCCACCAGGGCCTGCGTCTGGCCCCGCGTGAAGAGGGCCGAACCGTGGGTCCGCGGCAGTACGCCCACCTCGCATGTGATCGCGCGGATGTCGTCATGGCCGCGTCCGTCGGCCCGGCGCTTGTCCTTGAGGATGCGCCGGCGCAGATCCTGGCTCTCGATGTGCTCGAGCATGCCGGGCAGCTGCTTGACCGTGTCGGGATGGCTCTCCTTGAAGCGAGCCGTCGCCTCTTCCTTGATGTGGTCCAGCTCCGCCTGCCGCTCTTCCTTCACCTGGATCTCGTTCGCCTTCCGGAGCCGGCCGCCGTATTCCTTCTCCACGAGCGCTTCCAGCGCCGTGTCCCGCGTGGGCAGCGTGATCTCGCGCTTCGGCTTTCCGATCCTCTTCTTCAGGTCGTGCTGCAGCCGGTTCAGCTCCACGATGTGCTTGTGGGCGAACTGGAGCGCTTCGACGACGGTGCCTTCCGGAACCTCGCGGGCCCCGCCCTCCACCATGACGATCGAGGAATCGGTGCCGGCCACCACCATGTCCAGGGCGGACTGCTCCAGCTCCTGGAACGTGGGGTTCAGGACCAGCTTCCCCTCGACCAAGCCGACCCGGACGCCGGAGACCGGCTCGGGGAAAGGAATGTCGGAGACCATGAGCGCGGCGGACGCGCCGGTGATGCCCATCACGTCGGAGTCGTTCGCCTGGTCGGACGAGAGCACCGTCGCGGAAATCTGGATCTCGTTGCGGAAGCCGTCGGGGAACAGGGGACGGAGCGGCCGGTCGATGAGGCGGCTGCTCAGGATCTCCTTCTCCGTGGGACGCCCTTCGCGCTTGAAGAAGCCGCCCGGGATCTTTCCGGCGGCATACGTCTTCTCGCGATATTCCACGCTCAGGGGAAAGAAGTCTTTGTCGATCGGATACTTGGACGCGACCGCTGCGACAAGGACCACGGTGTCCCCATAGCGGACCCACGCCGACCCGGAGGCCTGTTTCGCGACCTTTCCTACTTCGATGCTGAAGGTGCGACCCCCCAGGTCGAGGCTTACTGATTCGGGCATTCTCGTTTCTCCTTCCTTCTCATGTGCCTCATGACGCTTTGACGTAGCGCTGCCCTCGCGCGAAGGCCTTGAGCCTCGGCGAACGGACCAGGGAGTTTTCGGGGAGTCTCTCGGTGAGCGTGAACGCGGGGCGTTCCCTGCCGGGACCGTGCTACTTGCGGAGCCCCAGCTCCTTTACCACCATCCGATAGCGCTCGACGTTGGAGGTCTTCAGATAGTCGAGCAAGCGACGCCGTTGACCCACCATGCGGAGCAAGCCGCGCCGACTGTGATGGTCGCGCTTGTGCACCTTGAAGTGCTCCGTCAGGTATTTGATGCGTTCGGTCAGGAGCGCGATCTGGACCTCCGCGGACCCCGAGTCTGTCTCGTGGGTGCGAAAGTGGTCGATAACTTCGCGCTTCCTTTCAGGCGTCAACGGCACAGGTGGCCACCTCCATGACTTTCCCTCTCTCTCTGGACGGCACGGACTGTACACCAGAGCC
>DASQAV010000007.1:0-4874 GCA_035635575.1 Candidatus Dormiibacterota bacterium
TAGCGGTGGTTTTTCGGCTCGCGCGCATGCTCGGTCAGGCGATCCAGGATGAAGGAGGGCGTCGGGAGGTCGGGATCCCCGATCGAGAGATCCAGCACCTCCTTCCCCGCGGCCTCGGCGTCGTGGCGCTTCCGCTCCAGCTCGGCGAAGAGGTACCGGGGCAGCGATTGGAGCCGCATGCTTTTTTCCAGTGGGGCTGCCATGAGGCGACGTTATCGGTGGGGCGAGGGGGAGTCAAGGACTGCCGGGGGCGGCCCACGCCATTCGCGAGATCGTTCCTTGACAGTTCCGCGGCCTCGGCTGCGGCCGCACGACAAGGCTTGACACAAAAAGTTAGCCTCATCTATATTCCATTCTTAGCCATGTCAACCTACACGATGTCCGTCGAGGACTACCTGAAGGCCATCTACGAGCTGTCCCGGGCCACGGGCTCCGCGGTTACCACCGAGGTCGCCTCGCGCCTGGCCGTTGCCTCGGCCTCGGTGAGCGCGATGGTGCGCCGGCTCACCGGCCAGGGCCTCGTCTCTCACGAGCGCTACGGCGCGCTCAAGCTCACCAAGAAGGGACGATCGGTGGCGCTGCAGCTGGTGCGCCGGCACCGGGTCATCGAGGCCTACCTGGTCACCGCCCTCGGATACGCCTGGGACGAGGTGCACAGCGAGGCCGAGCGGCTGGAGCACGCGGCCTCGCCCGAGCTGATCAACCGCATGGCCGCCGCGATCGGCGAGCCCGAGGTGGACCCGCACGGCGCCCCGATCCCCACGGCGCACGGGAAGCTCGAGGAGCCCAGGTACCGCACGCTGGGAGACCTCGCGGTGGGTGAGAAGGCGCGCATCGTCCGCGTGGAGGACGAGGACCCGGAGCTTCTCCGCTATCTCGCTTCCCTTCGTTTCGTCCCCGGCGCCTCCGTCAGCCTCGTGAAAAAGGAGCCCTTCGAGGGTCCGCTCACCATCCGCGTCGGATCGAAAACGCACGTCATCGGCCTGCCGCTCGCGGGGCGCGTGTTCGTGAACGCTTCATGAGAAGCCTTCCGGGCGAGGAACGCGAGCCGGAACGGATCGGATCTCCCTCGCTGGAGGGCATCCACGGCACGGTGCCCGTGCCGCATCACTCCGAGAGCGCGTTCCGGCAGTGGAGGGCGTTCGTCGGGCCCGCCATTCTCGTCAGCGTCGGCTACATGGACCCCGGCAACTGGGGCACCGATCTCCAGGCGGGCGCCCAGTACAAGTACAACCTCCTCTGGGTGGTCTTGATGGCGAGCCTCATGGCCATCTTCATGCAGGTGCTCTCGGCGCGTCTGGGCGTGGTCGCGGGCAAGGATCTGGCGCAGGCCTGCCGCGACTGGTATCCCCGCTGGAGCCGCATCCCCAACTGGCTCCTGTGCGAAGGCGCGATCATGGCCTGCGACCTGGCCGAGGTGCTGGGGAGCGCGGTCGCGCTGAATCTCCTCTTCCACATACCGCTTTTCTGGGCGGTCATCATCACGGCCTGCGACGTCTTTCTTCTGCTCGCGCTGCAGCGGTTCGGGGTGCGCACCATCGAGGCGGTGATCCTCCTGCTGGTGGCGACGATCGGGGTCTGCTACTTCATCGAGATCTTCGTCCTGCCGCAGACGCAGCCCAACTTCCGCGAGATGGGGGCCGCTCTGCTCACGCCGGGATTCCGCGAGTCGGGAATGCTCTATGTCGCCATCGGCATCATCGGAGCGACCGTCATGCCCCACAATCTCTACCTCCACTCGGCCCTCGTGCAGTCGCGAAGCTTCCAGCGCGACGTGCCCTCGATGAAGAAGGCGATCCGCTACAACACCATCGACTCGGTCGTCGCGCTCGCCATCGCATTCTTCGTGAACGCGGCCATCCTGGTCCTGGCGGCCCTCGTCTTCTACGGAAAGACGAGCGTCGCCCTTCCCGGCGGCGAGGTGGTGACCTTCAGCGAGAACAGCGATTGGATCCGCATCGCGTTCGTGACGCTGGCCCCGCTCCTGGGAACCGCGGCCGCGAGCATCCTCTTCGCGGTCGCGCTTCTCGCGAGCGGCCAGAGCAGCACGATCACCGGTACCTTGGCCGGGCAGGTCGTCATGGAAGGGTTCATGCGCTGGAGGATCCGGCCCTGGGTGCGTCGCCTCATCACGCGGCTGATGGCGATCCTTCCCGCCATCGCCATCATCGGCGTCCGCGGCGAGGGAAGCGTCACCGACCTGCTCACGTTGAGCCAGGTGGTGCTCGCCCTTCAGCTACCGCTGGCCATGTTCCCCCTGTTACATTTCACCAGCTCGAGGAAGCTCATGGGGCAGTGGAGGCCGGGAGTGGCGCTCCTCATCGGGGCCTGGGTGAGCGCGCTCATCATCACGTCGATGGATGTGGCCGGATTGCCGGAATCGCTACGAGAAGCCTGGCGGGTCATTACCGGGGGCTGAGTGCCGCCGGTGCGTCACCGAGGGAGGCTCGATGTACCGTAGGATCCTGATTCCCGTGGACGCGACGCCGACCGATCGGGCCATCCTGGATCATGTGAAACCCCTGGCCAAGATGATGCAGAGCCAGGTAATCCTCCTTCACGTCGCGACCGGCTGGGCCGCGCTCTGGTTCGGACGGAACGCGGTGAGCCCGGAAGTGGACGAGGACAAGGCCTACCTGGCCGGCGTGCTCGAGGAGTTCAAGGCGGCGGGCATTCCCGCGGAGGGTGAGCTGGCGTTCGGCGACCCGGCCGGGGAGATCGTGCGCTGGGTGGGCGAGCATGGCTGCGACCTGGTGGCGATGAGCACGCACGGGCACCGCGCCCTCGCGGACATCTTCCTGGGAACGACCGCGATCCGGGTGCAGCACCGGGTGAAGGTGCCGGTCCTCCTCCTTCGGGCGAGGTAGCGGACGATCGCCCGCGCGATCTCCCGGCTCACGCCAAACCCTCGATACCTGCCCTATCTCCCGGCTGCGGTCGCCGTGATCCTCGCGATCCCGGCGCTAGGCTTCACGTACCTCTGGGACGATTACTTCTTCCTGACGAACGCCGTCTTCTATCAGCTCCATGACTGGGCGCCCAGCGCGGAGGATCCCTTCTACCGGCCGATCTCGCGCGGCGTGTATTTCACGCTGCTGGATCTGGCCCGGAGCGCGGGTCCGGCACTGGGGCACGCGCTGAATCTCGCGTTCCTGATCGCGATCGTCATCCTTCTCGGCTCCCTGGTCTCGCGCCTCGCCGGGAGGCGCGCGGGAATCCTGGCCGCGCTCTGCCTCGCGGGGCTGGGCGCCATGCCGTCTCTCGTGGGGTGGATCTCATGCGACCAGGATCTTCTGGCCATCCTCTTCACCCTGATCGCGCTTCACCTGCGCGTATCGCAGAGGAACGGAGCGGCACTCGCCGCGGTGGCCGCGGGCCTGCTCTCGAAGGAAACGACGCTCGCGGTCATTCCGGCCATCGTCCTCCTGGACTGGGCCCTGGACCGGAAGCCCTATCGGATCCTGAGACACGCGGGCGCGTACGCCCTCCTCGTCGCGATCTGGGGCGCGATACATCCGGCCGTGCGCATCCTGGTCTCGCGCGGGCTCCGGAGCGGAGCGACCGGCTACGTCGGGCTCGAGCATCCGGAGCGATGGCCGGTGCATCTGGCCAGGTACGGGGCGACCCTTTTCAACGTTCCGGCATTCGTCCCCCTGCCCACGTGGCCCACCTTCGGAGCTCTCGTGCTCCTCGCCGTCCTTGCGGTCGCGGCACTCGCGATCCGGTCCGCGAACCGGCAAGCGCCGGTCGAGGGACGTGATGCGATTCCCCCGGGGAAGGTCTACCTGCTCGGGGCGCTCGTATGTGCCGGACCGCTCGTCCTGACCTCCTTCATGATCCATGGCTGGGCTCCCTACTACGCCGCCTTCCCCGCGGTGGGGTTCGCCATGGTCGCGGGCGTCTTTCTAGCCAGGGTCCCCCTTCGCGCCCAGCTCCTCGCGGCGGGCCTCTATCTCGCCCTGGGGCTCTGGTGCCGCGGCGACGTTCGCGATCCCCGGGAATTCACGGAATCGAACTTCCGCGGTGTGAGCGCGGCTCTCCGCAAGGTGGAGGCCGGGTTCCGAACGCTCTATCCCTCCTTCGGCCCCAACACCCAAGTACTCATGTCCGTCCAGGCGCGGGGCGCGGGCGGGATCTACATCCACATGTATTCGTATCAGGTGCTGAGGCTCTGGTACCGGGATCGCACCCTCCGGGCAGTCCGGCCCGAGGCGAGGACGAAGGCGGAGGGGCCGGAGCTCCTGACCGTCATCACACGCGATCGGGATGTGATCGATATCAATCCTCTGACCCTCGCGGCGCGCACGGCGAGCGGAAGGAATCCCGATTACCAGTCCTGCGAGACGGCAATGCGGGCGTACGCCATGGGGCTCGCCGGATCGGGCGAGACGGGCAAGGCCGCGCAGGTGATGCTGCGGCTGCCGGAGATCAACGCGGGACTCCAGAGCGCGCACCGGCGGGTGGCGGCGATGTTCCTCTACTCGGAAGGACGGGACCGGGAGGCGAAGGCGATCCTGGACTCCACCATGGTCCTGCCTCGTGAGGTCACTCTCGCGAACCTGCACGCATTGCTCGCCGAGCAGCCGCCGGGGAGGACTTACGACGCCGAGGCGTTGCGGGCATTCGGGGTATCCGCCTCGGATTCGACCTCGATGCGGTCGCTCATGCGCTGGTTCGCGGAGAAGAAGTACGCGGAGGTCGCGATCCGGTTCGCGGACCGGATGGACCGCCTGCAGCCCGGGGACCTGGAAGCCGCGACGATTCGGAAGGAGATGAACGCCCAGCTGGAGCAGCGGCGCTCCAAATTCCTGGACGCAGCCGGGGTGAGCTAGCCCCGCTGTTAGTGAATCACCAGGGGAACTCGATGGATCCCT
>DASQAV010000008.1:0-63072 GCA_035635575.1 Candidatus Dormiibacterota bacterium
CGCGGCGGCGGCATGGGAACCGCCGGCTGCGTCACAGGCTCCGCATCCGCGACGGCTTGCGCACCCGCGGCGAACGCCGGAGTGAAGCGCTCGATCTCCGGAGGAGCCACGCTCTCGGGGTGAGCCGAGGACGGCATGAACGGGTTCCCCGCGGGCGCTGAGGGCGGCGCGGGAGGCGTCATGGGCGGCGCGGGCGCAGGACGCGTCGCGGGCGGTGCCTGAGGCGCCGAAGCGTGGGCCGGTGGCGCGGGCTCCCGGCTCGGTTCCTCGGGCGTCGGTGGGATCAGCGGAAGAGGGGACGGTGCCGGCGCGGAAGGGCGCTCCACCAGGAAGACCGCCTGGCACTTGCGGCACCGAACGCGCGCCCCCTGCGCCGGAATCTTCTCATCCGCGATGGTATAGCGGGTGTTACACGAGCTGCATTCGACGTGCATCCGTGCCCTCGATTTGAAATCCACGATCAGAGTAGCGGGTCGATCCAAATCATCGGCGACCCGCGCGGCCATCTTTCGGGGAATGTCTAACCGCTTTCCAGGTAACGCTCCGCGTCCTCGAAATGAGCCTCGATCCAGCTCTTGAGCTTTGCTTCCCCGCGCGTTTCTTCCCCGGAGAGAAGCTCCTGCGCAAGCCCGCGGGCCGCCTCGATGAGATCCAGATCCTTCGCGGGATCCAACGCGTGGAAATCCGGGAATCCGTGCTGTGAGGTTCCGAGGAGCTCCCCGGGCCCTCGGAGCTTCAAGTCCTCCTCCGCCAGCTCCTGGCCGTTCTCCACGCGGGCGAAGATCGCCAGCCGCTGCCGCGCGACCTGGCCCACGCCCGTTCCGAGGAGGAGGACACAGCGTCCGGGGCGCTCCGCGCGGCCGACCCTGCCGCGAAGCTGATGGAGCTGGGCCAGCCCGAACCGCTCGGGATGCTCGATCACGATGAGCGTGGCGTCGGGAATGTCCAGCCCCACCTCCACGACCGTGGTCGCGACCAGGATGCGCGCGTCGCCGGTGCGGAATCGCTCGATGGCGGTCCTTCGCTCCGTCGCCTTGAGCTTGCCGTGCACCAGCACCACCCCCGCGTCCCTGAGGCGCGGCAGGCGCCCGAGGGCCTCCGCCATCGCGACCGCGGATTTGAGGTCGGTCGTCTCGCTCTCCTCCACGACCGGATAGACCACGAAGGCACTCCCCCCCTGCTCCACCTCCTCTCCCAGGATGCGGGCGAGCGAAGCGATGCCGCTCTCGCGGTGGAATGCGGTCTTCACGGGCGTGCGGCCGGCCGGGCGCTCCGTGAGAAGCGAGAGATCCAGATCGCCATAGAGGGTCATCGCGAGACTGCGCGGAATCGGGGTCGCGGTGAGCACCAGCAGATGGGCGTCCCGGATGCCGCTCGTCTTCGAGGCCAGGGAGACGCGCTGGCGCACGCCGAACCGATGCTGCTCGTCCACCACCACGAGCCCCAGGGAATCGAAGCGAAGATCCCGCTCGAGCAGCGCGTGCGTCCCGATGACCAGGGCGACTTTGCCCGAGGCCAGGCCGGCGAGGATCGTCGCCCGCTCCTTCGCGGGCGTGGCGGCCGTGAGGAGCGCCATACCCGCCTCGGTGCCTTTCAAGAGGCGCGAGGCCGTCTCGGCGTGCTGCTCCGCCAGGATCGAGGTCGGTGCCAGGATGGCCGTCTGGGTCCCCGCCCCCGCCGCGCGCACCGCGGCCGCGAGCGCGAGCACCGTCTTCCCCGACCCGACGTCCCCGAGGAGGAGCCGCCGCATGGGAACCTCGCGGTCCAGATCGCGATCGATCGCCGCGAGTGCCTCCTCCTGCGAGCGCGTCAGGCGGAATGGAAGGGATGCCCGAAACGAGGACGCCTGGGACGCGCCCGCGCCGAGCGGATGGGCGGCGCGCCGGTCGCGATGGCGCGCGCGCGCGTAGAGAAGGGAGATCTGGATCCGGAGCAGCTCCTCCAGAGCGAGCCGGCGCCGGGCGGGCTCGGCGTCCTCGGGGGCGGGCGGAAAATGGACCCGCTCGAAGGCCAGGTCGAGCGCGGGGAGGCCGTGCTCCCGGCGCCACGCCGCCGGAATGGGATCGGGAAGGTCCCGCGCGGCCAGGAGCGCCTCCTCCACGCGGCCGCGGAGC
Source organism: Candidatus Dormiibacterota bacterium (assembly GCA_035635575.1). Classification (GTDB taxonomy): domain Bacteria; phylum Eisenbacteria; class RBG-16-71-46; order SZUA-252; family SZUA-252; genus WS-7. Next base: position 2,115 of record DASQAV010000008.1, read on the forward strand.
CACCGCTGCGTCACGCCCTGGGTGAGCCCATACACCGGGGTCACCCGCGCGAAGTCCGTACCCTGGCTTTCCCCCTCCTCCGGCTCGAACTCGGGATTGTGCATCTCGAGCCCGTGGTAGGGCTCGACCTGGCCGGAGAAGAAGTAGCGTTCCCCGGCGCGGAGCGCGCGCTCCACGAAGGGCTGATTGAACCACACGACGCGGCGGGTCCCCGTTTCGTCCTGGATCATGGCAGCCACGTCCCGCCGTCCCCGGAACCGCCGCTCCAGCCGCAGGGACATCACCTTGGCCAGCACCGTTGCCTCGGTGTGCGGCTTCAAGAAGGCGATCGGCGTGACGAGGCGTCGGTCACGGTACGCGCGAGGAATGTGAAAGAGGAGGTCCCGAACCGTGCGGATCTCGAGCTTTCCGAGGCGGCGGGCCATTTCCGGTCCCACGCCGCTCATGAAGCGGACCGGATCGCGAAGGGAGGGCATCGAAGGCGGATGCTAGGGGGCGCTCGCCCCCGCGTCAAACCGCTTGCCCGAGGGCGGGCGCCCGGGTACACTCGGCCGCTCTCACGATACCCAGGAGGATTTCATGTCTCGAGCCTGCGACATCTGCGGCAAGGGCGTACAGCACGGCCAGAACGTGAGCCATGCCCACAACGTCACCAAGCGCCGCTGGGAAGTGAATCTGCAGACCGTGCACGCGCTGGTCGATGGAAAGCCGCGCAAGCTCCGGGTCTGCACCCGCTGCATCCGCTCCGGCGCCGTGCTGAAGAAAATGCCGCAGAGCGCCGCGCGCAGCGCCCGCGCCGTCTAGCCCGACACCGAGTCCAAGAGACGGTACGTGCGAGAAGCCCGCCTTTGCGGGCTTCTCGTTAGTCCATTTGCTTCCGCATGAAGGCCGGGACGTCCATGTTGTCGCGCGTGATCGCGCGGCCGCCGAAAGAACGGCGCGGCGAAGCGGACATCCGGTACCCCGGACGCGCGGAGGCCACGGCCCCCTCGTCTTCCGGCATCGTCTCCTCCAGAGACGGCATGGAAGGCATCTGCGGCACCGGCGCCGGCCGGACCACGTGCTGCCGCGGCTCGGCCATCGGGTAGATCCGAGGCTGCTGTGCGTGCGCCGCCACGGGGATTCCCATCGGCCGCTGCTTCTGGTCGCCCTTCCCGAATCCGGTCGCGATCACCGTGATCGAGAGGCTGTCCCCCATGTGCTCGTCGATCACCGCGCCGAAGATCACGTTCGCGTCGTGTCCCGCCGCGTCGACCACCACGGTCACCGCCTCGTTGATCTCGTGGAGCGTCATCGACTCGCCCCCCGTGACGTTCACGAGCAAGGCTTCCGCGCCCGAGATCGACACGTCGTCGAGAAGCGGGCTCGAGACCGCGGACTGCGCCGCCTCGTAGGCCCGGTTCGGTCCGGTCGCGTGCCCCGCACCCATGAGCGCGTTCCCCCGCTCCGCCATGACCGTCTTCACGTCGGCGAAGTCCAGGTTCACGAGCCCGGGCACGGTGATGAGATCGGAGATCCCCTTCGTGGCGTGGTGCAGCACCTGGTCCGCCACGCGGAAGGCCTCCTTGAGCGGCGTGGTGCGGTCCACGATGGTGAGGAGCCGCTGGTTCGGGATGACGATGAGCGTGTCGACCCGCTCCCGGAGCTCGCGAAGCCCGTCCTCGGCGAGCTGCATGCGGCGGCGTCCCTCGAACTCGAACGGACGCGTGACCACGGCCACCGTGAGCGCGCCCTGTGCCTTGGCGATCCGCGCGACCACCGGCGCCGCGCCGGTCCCCGTGCCTCCGCCCATGCCGGCGGTCACGAACACCATGTCCGCCCCTTCCAGCATCTCCGAGATCTGGGCTTCATCCTCCTCGGCGGAATCGCGTCCCACGTTCGGGTTCGCGCCCGAGCCCAGCCCCTTCGTGATGGTGGTGCCCAGCTGCAGCTTTCTGGGGCTGAGCGACTGATCCAGCACCTGGGCATCGGTGTTGGCCGCGATGAACTCCACCCCGTTGAGCCCGGACTGGATCATGCGGTTCACCGCGTTGCCGCCCGCTCCGCCCACACCGATCACCTTGATCGAGGCCCCCAACACCTCCTGCTTCCCGTCATCGATCAGCTCGAGCATCGTCTGACTCCTCCCCGCTGGTTAGACCAGCTCCTCGATCCACCGCCGCAACCCGAATGAGATACGACTGAACACCCCCCGCTCGGCCGTGCTCGGCCGCGCACCCAGCATATGGGCGTGGATCGCGAGACCCACGCCCGTGGCAAACCGCGGATCGCACACCGCCTCGGTCAGCCCCGTGATTCCCATCGGGACGCCGCGCCGCACCGGCAGATCGAAGACCTGCTCGGCCAGCTCGACCATTCCCTCGAGGGACGAAGCGCCTCCCGTCAGCACCACGCCGGCGCCGAGCAGATCGCCGATGTGGTTCTTGCGGATCTCCTTTTTCCCGAGCTCGAAGATCTCCTCGATCCGGGGCTCGATCATCATGGCGAGCATGTGGCGCGAGACCTCGCGGTCCATCCTCCCGCCCACGCTCGGCACCTGCACCACTTCCTTGGGGCTCACCATGGACGCGAGCGCGCACCCGCTCTGGAGCTTGAGCTGCTCCGCGCGCTCCACCGGCGTGCGGAGCCCGATCGCGAGATCGTTGGTGACGTTGGCGCCCCCCAGCCCGATCACGGCGGTGTGGCGGACGCTTCCCTCGTAGAAGATCGCCACGTCGGTCGTGCCCCCGCCGATGTCGAAGAGCGCCACGCCCAGGTCGCGCTCGTCCTGGGTCAGGACCGCGTCCGCCGAGGCCAGCGGCTCCAGCACCAGCTCCTCCACCTCCAGGCCCGCGCGCTCGGCGGCGCGGATCACGTTGCGGCACGCCGAGGCGGCGCCGGTGATGATGTGGACCTCGGCCTCGAGTCGCACCCCCGACATCCCCACGGGATCTCGGATTCCGTCCTGGTCGTCCACGATGAACTCTTGCGGAAGCACGTGGAGGATCTCCCGATCGGTCGGGATCGCGACGGCCTTGGCCGCCTCGATCACGCGCTCCAGGTCGTGTGGCCGGATCTCGGCGTCCTTGCGCGAGACCGCGATGACGCCGCGGCTGTTGATGCCGCGGATGTGTTCCCCGGCGATCCCGGCGAAGACGGAGCGAATGGTCCGGCCCGACATGCGCTCCGCCTCCTGCACCGCGTACTGGATGGAGCGCGTCGTCTTCTCGAGATTGACCACCACGCCCCGCTTCAGCCCGTCCGAGGGCGCGGACCCCACGCCGATGATCCGGATCCCGTCGCCGTCCTCGTCGGACTCGGCGACGATGGCGGTGATCTTCGTCGTGCCGATGTCCAGCCCCGCTACGATTTTCTGTTCGGCCATCCGCCCTCCCCCATCAGACCTTGTCCCGAGATGTCGGTGCTTCGCCCAGACTGTCCGGAGCGCACCGGACGATCACCTGTCCCCGATACCTTGCATCCAGAACCAGCACGTGGCGGTCGTGATCGCGCAGATCGTGGAGCGTGGCCTTGAGCGCCGTGAGGCAGCGAGACGTCACGCGCTCCGGATCGATCAGGATCGGAATCTGGTCCCGGGAGGTCCGGAGCACGAACCAGCGCGGATCGCTCGCGACGATCTCGGAGATCTCCGGCAGGAGCCCCACGTCCGGCGACTCGAGCAGGGTGACGACCCGGAGCACGTCGCTGAACCGCGCGTTGAGGACGCGCGTGCCCGGGCGATGGCTCATGGCCGCCAGCCCGGTGACGACCGGACGGTCGGCGATGAGCCCGCGGGCGAGCGGAGGAAGCACCGTTCCGGTCGAGTCCACCTCGAGGAGCTTGCCCGCGTTCACGAGCACGAACGGCCGCCGCTCGCGAACCAGGACCCGGAGCGCGGCGGGCAGGAACTCCACCCGGGCGCTCTCGATGCGCGGGTTCCGCTCGAGCGAGCGCACGATCTCCGCGGGACGGACCTCGAAGAGGCTCTCGCCGTACTCCACCGGAATCGAGGGACGGACCTCCTCCTGAGAGAGATAGAGAAGGCCGGTCACCTCCACGCGGCCCGCCTGAAAGAGCGGCATCCTGCCCAGCACGCGGGCCGCCGAGGGCCAGAGCCTCGAGAGCCCTGCGAGGAGGAGAAGCGAGAGGAGCGTCACGAGCAGAATCCGGCGATTTCTCCGGCGGCGTTCGGGCCGTTTCAGGCGCGTGGTGGTGCGGCATCCCGCCCTCATCGCGGCCCTCCCCGCGCCAGCTCGCCCACGCGATACACGTCCCCTGCCCCGATCGTGACCAGGAGATCCCCCTTGTGGAGGAGCTCGCGGGCGATCTTGGCCGCCTGGCCAAAGTCCTCGGCCATCCGCACGGACGATCCGTTCGCGCGGATGCGGTCCACCAGCATCTCCGTCTTGACGCCGGGGATCGGCGGCTCTCCGGCGGGATAGATCGGAAGCAGCACGAGCTCCGAGACGCCGGTGAAACAGGTCGCGAAGCGGTCTTGAAGCGCCTGCGTGCGCGAGAAGCGGTGCGGCTGGAAGACCGCGACGATCCTGCGCTGGTACGTATCTCGAAGGGCCGCGATGGCGGCCTCGATCTCGGTCGGATGGTGCCCGTAGTCGTCCACCCAGAGCGCGCCGCGCACCTCGCCGCGAAGCTCGAGCCTCCGGCTCACGCCCGAGAACTCGCTCAGCGCTTCGCGGATCTTGGGAATGGGAATGCCCAGCTCCCATCCGGCGACGGTGGCCGCGAGCGCGTTCCGGGCGTTGTGGGTCCCGCTCACGCGGAGCTCGAACACTCCCTCGTCCCGCCCCAGCGCCCGCAGGCGGTAGCGCACGCCGCGGGAATCCACGTGGAGCTCGGATCCCTCGAAGTCCGCCCCCTTCGTGAACCCGTACGTGAGCAGCCGCCGCTTCACCCCGGCCCGAACCGGACCGATGTTCCGGTCGTCGTGCGGCAGCACCACCGTGCCGTAGAAGGGAACCCGGTTCACGAAGTTGAGGAACGTATCCTGCACGTGGGCCAGGTCCTTGTAGTAGTCCATGTGCTCGGCATCCACGTTCGTGATCACCGCGATGGTCGGCGTGAGATAGAGGAAGCTTCCGTCGCTCTCGTCCGCCTCCGCGACCAGGAAGGGCCCCTGCCCCAGGCGCGCGTGCGCGCCCACGGCCTTGACCCGGCCGCCCACGATCACCGTGGGATCGAGGCCGCCGTGGGAGAGGATCGCGCCCACCATCGAGGTGGTCGTGGTCTTCCCGTGCGCGCCCGCGACCGCCACCGAGTACTTGATCCGCATCAGCTCCGCGAGCATCTCCGCGCGCGGAATGACGGGAATCAGGCGCCGATGCGCCTCCTGGATCTCCGGATTCGCCTCCGCGATCGCGGTCGACACCACCACCACGTCCGACCCCTCCACCTGCTCGGCCCGATGGCCGACGAAGATGCGCGCCCCGAGCGAGCGGAGCCTCTGGACCGGCTCCGACTCCTTCAGGTCCGAGCCCGAGACCTGATAGCCGAGATTCAGCAGCACCTCAGCGATGCCGCTCATCCCGCTCCCACCGATTCCAACCAGATGGATCCTCCTGATCCGGCCGTACATGAACGCTCAGCTCTCGCGCGGGATCGTGGTCGCATGGACCAGCTGCTCCATGGAGCGCGCGATGCGCTGGGCGGCGTCGACTCGGGCGAACGCCCGGGCATTTCTTCCGATCCGCCGTAGCCTCTGCTCGTCGCGCAGCAGGGACTCGATCTTCCCCGCCAGCGCCTCCGGCGTGAGCTCCTTGTCGGGAATCACGAGCGCCGCGTCCCGGTCCACGAGCCCGCGCGCGTTGTGTGTCTGGTGATCGCGCGTGGCGTGCGGATAGGGAACGAGGATGGCCGCGACCCCGCAGGCGGTGAGCTCGGCGATGGTCATCGCCCCGGCGCGGCAGACCGCGATGTCCGCGACCGCGTAGGCCTTCTCGATCGCGTCCAGGTAGGCGAACACCTTCACCCGCAAGGGAAAGCTCCGGAACTTCTTCTGGATCGCCTCGAAGTCCTCCGCTCCCGTCTGCCAGATGACCTGCACGTTGGAGAAGCTCTTCAGGCGCTCGAGGGCGCCCTCGGTCGCCCGGTTGATGCTCGCCGCTCCGCGGCTCCCGCCGAACACGAAGAGCGTGCGCTTCTCGGGGTCCAGGCCGAGCGACTCGTAGGCGCTCCCCTTGTCTTGCATCAGAAGCGAGCGCCGTATGGGATTTCCCGAGACGCGGAGGTTGTTCTTGCGCCGGAAGTACCCCCGCGACTCGACGAAGCCGATGTGCATCTCGCTCGCGACCAGGTTCAGCCAGCGGTTCGTCGCGCCCGGAATGGAGTTCTGCTCCTGGAGGACCACCGGAATCCCGAAGATCTTCGCGACCAGCACCACGGGCGCGCTCACGTAGCTGCCGGTCCCCAGGACCACGTGCGGCTTGAAATCCACGATGAGCCGGAAGGACTGCACCAGCGAGCGCGCGAGGCCGACGAAGGCCAGGATCCAACCCGGGCCGGGACGGCGCGGGAGCCCCCGCGCCGCGATCGTCCGGAGCTCGTAGCCCGCGCGCGGAACCGCCTGGGTCTCCGGCCCGCGGGTGGTTCCGACGAAGAGCACCCTCGAGTCCGGATGCAGCCGCATCCATTCCTCGGCGATGGCAATCCCCGGATAGAGATGCCCGCCCGTTCCGCCGGCGGCGATCAGCACGCGGATCGCACCGGCGCTAGCGGCCACCCGGTCGTTTCCGCGCGGCCCTTCGCTCGGCCGGGCCGGTTCGAATGCCGGTTTTGATCTGGCTTGCGATGTTGAGTAGGACACCGACCACCCCCAAGTTCACGACCAACGCCGATCCCCCGTAGCTCAGGAAGGGGAGCGGCAATCCGGTCGTCGGAATGATCCCGGTCACGACCGAGAGGTTCATCCCAACGTACACACCCAGGCTCACGGTCAGGCCGGCCGCGAGCAGGAACCCAAAACGATCCGGAGCGCGGCCGGCGATCTTCAGGCCGCGCAAGAACAGAAAGACATAGGCGACGAGCACGGACACGGTGCCGACGAGTCCCAGCTCCTCGCCGATGACGGCGTAGATGAAATCGGTATGCGGGTCCGGGAGGAAGAAGAACTTCTGCATTCCGCTTCCGGGACCTTCGCCGAAGATGCCTCCCGAGCCGAGCGCCACGATGGACTGGTGGAGCTGCCATCCCTTCCCCTGCACATCGGCCCCGGTGGACCAGTGCGAGACCCAGCCCTGCACCCGATCCATCATGTAGGGATGGCGCAGCACCACGACCAGCGCGAGAAGGGCGCCGGCGCCCGCCATCATCCCGAGGTGCTTGGGATTCGCCCCCGCGAGATGGAGGAGGAGAAACCCGGTCACAAGGAGGGCGATGGTGCTGCCCAGGTTGGGCTGCTTCAAGATCAGGAGCGCGATCAGACCCAGCACCGCCATCGCGGGGAGGAGCCCGTCCCGGAAGGAACGGATCCGGTCCCCCTTCCGGTCGAGGAGCTTGGCCAGGTAGATGATGCAGGCCACGCGCGCGACCTCGGTGGGCTGGAGGGTGAACTCCGCGAAGGAAAGCCAGCGGTTGGCGCCGCGCACGCCGGCTCCGCCGAGCACGACGAGCAGAGCGAGAAGCCCCACGCTCCCCGCGAGAGCCACCGGCGCGAGCGGGACCAGCCGGTGATAGTCGAACCGCGCGAGAAAGAGCATCACGGCGAGACCGAGCAGCAGCCGGAGCGCCTGGCGCTTCACGAAGAAGAACTCGGAATGGTACCGGTCGGCGCCCAGCACCGCGCTCGAGGAGTAGACCATGATGAGCCCGAGCGCCAGGAGCCCCAGCACGGGGAGCAGCACCCCCCAGTCGAGCTTCCGCGGTTCCGCGATCACGAGGCTCATCGGCGGCCCGACTTCGCGAGGGAGCGCTTCAGCTCGAGCACGGCGGCCTCGAACCGCGCGCCGCGCTCCTCGAAGTTCCGGAACATGTCGTAGCTCGCGCAGCCGGGCGAGAGAAGCACCACGCCGCCCGGCGTCGCTCGGTTGCGCGCGATCTGGACCGCCTCCTCCAGCGTCGCCGCGCGATCGTGCGGCAGGTCGGGCCAGGAGCGCTCGATCTTGAAGGCGGCCTCCCCCACGGTCACGAGGTGGCGGACGTGCTCCATGACCAGGGGGCGGATGGACACGAAATCGCCGTCCTTGTCCCGGCCCCCCGCGATGAGCGTCACCGGCTCCGTGAAGGACTCCAGGGCGCGCCGGAGCGCGTCCACGTTCGTCGCCTTGGAGTCGTTCACGTAGCGCACGTCGTCGATCTCCGCCACGGCCGCGAGCCGGTGCGGGAGTCCCTTGAATTCCCGCAGCGCTTTCGCGATCGCCCGCTCGGGAATCCCGACCGCGAGCGCCGCGGCCGCCGCGGCCGCCATGTTCTCCGTGTTGTGCGGCCCGGGAAGCGTCGCTTCATCGCGCCGCATCAAGGTCCCGCTCCGGCCCTCGAAGCGGAACCGGAGCGAATTCCCGTCCAGCCAGACACCGTCCCCCGTCGGATCCGCGAATCCGAACCAGAGCGGCCGCGACTTCATGGGCCGGAGCAGAAGATCGATGCGCGCGTCACCCAGAGGCTGCACCCGGTATTCGTCCTCCTTCTGAAACTCGAAGAGCCTCGCCTTGAGCCCCGCGTAGCGTTCCATGCTCCCGTGGCGATCCAGATGGTCGGGCGTCACGTTGAGCAGCACCCCCACTTTGGGATGGAACCTTGTGCAGGACTCGAGCTGGAAGCTCGAGATCTCCACGACCAGGAGCCCGTCCTCGGGGATCTCCTCGGCCTTCTCGGAAAGTGCTACTCCGATGTTCCCCAGCACCTCCGTCTTCCGGCCCGCCGCCCTGCCGATCGCTCCCAGGAGCTCCACCGTCGTGCTCTTTCCGTTCGTCCCGGTCACCGCCACGATGGGAGCCTTGGCGACCGCGTATCCCAGCTCGATCTCGGACGCGATCGGAATCCCCCGACGCTCCGCCTCGCGGAAGATCGGGAGATCCAACGGCACGCCGGGGCTGACCACCACGAGATTCCGGCCCTCCAGCTCCTTGGGCCCGGTCGAGCCGAAGGTGATCCCGACACCCAGATCGCGGAGCTCCCGGACCGTTCCCTCCAGCTCCTGCGCGCGTCTCCGGTCCACCCCGCGCACGTCGCTTCCGTGGCGCAGCAAGAGCTTCGAGGCGGCGATCCCGCTCCGCGCCAGCCCCACGACCAGCGCCCGCGATCCCTGAAACCAGGGCGCTTGGGCACGGGTCATTGAAGCTTGAGGGTGCTCAAGCCGAGAAGGGCGGAGAGGGCGGCCGCGATCCAGAATCGAACCACGACGGTGGGCTCCGGCCAGCCGCTGAGCTCGAAGTGATGGTGGAGCGGCGCCATCTTGAGAACTCGTTTCCTCCAGAGCTTGAAGGACAGCACCTGCGCCATGACGGAGAGCGCCTCGATCACGAACACCGCGCCGACGATCGCGAGAAGGAACTCGCGCTTGATCAGGACCGCGACCGTGCCCAGCGCGGCTCCGAGCGAGAGAGAGCCCGTGTCTCCCATGAAGACCTTGGCGGGGTAACAGTTCCACCAGAGAAACCCCAGCGTCGCCCCCACGACCGCCGAACAGAACACCGTCAGCTCCCCCGCGTCGTGGAGGTAGGGGATCTGGAGGTACTGCGAGAACTTCACGTGGCCGGTCACGTAGCACATCGCCCCGAGCGCGAAGGCCGCGAAGGTCGTCATGCCCGCCGCCAGGCCGTCCAGCCCGTCCGCGAGATTCACGGCGTTGCTGGCGCCGGTGATGACGAGGGTGACGAACGGAAGGTAGAGCCAGCCGAAATCCACCACCGTCCGCTTCAAGAAAGGCACGTTGGTCTCGGCCGGATCGAGCGCCCCGTGGGTCGGATAGAAGTACACCGCCGCGAAGACCGCCATGCCGAGAAGGACCTGACCCGCCAGCTTGTAGCGCCCCAGGAGCCCCTTGCGCAGATGCCGCACGACGCGGAGGTAATCGTCCACGAAGCCCACGAACCCCATGAAGAGGGTGGCGAGGAGGGCGATCCACACGCTCCGGTTCTCGAGGTTCGCCCAGAGGAGGGTCGGGATCGCGATCGCGATCACGATGAGGATCCCCCCCATGGTCGGCGTGCCCGCCTTGGGCAGATGGCTCTTCGGGCCGTCGTCTCTCACCTGTTGCCCGATCTTGAGCCGCTTCAGCCTCTCGATCACCGGCCGCCCGAGGACGAACGCGAGAAGGAGCGCGGTCGCCGCGGCGTAGGCCGAGCGAAAGGTGATGTAGCGGAAGACGTTCATCGCCGGGAACTGCTCGTGCAAGGGATAGAGGAGGTGGTAGAGCAACGGTCAGCTCCTCCCCGCCGCGTGGAGCGGGCCGGGCACGTCCTTCCGTCCCGGAACCAGACGATCGACCACCTGCTCGAGCCGCATGCCGCGGGAGCCCTTCACGAGCACCAGATCCCCCGCGCGCGCATCCTTCGCGACCGCGGCGGCCATCTCGGCCACCGAGGTGAAGGTCCGGATGCGCTTCGGCTCGACCCCCGCGCCGCGCGCTCCCCGCTCCGTGGCGCGCGAGAATTCCCCCGCGACGTAGACCCAGGCCTCCCGCGGCACCTGCCCGCCCACCTCCTCGTGGAATCGCTCCGAATCGGGCCCCAGCTCGAGCATGTCTCCGAGCACCGCCCGGCGCGCCCCGCGCGTCTCGATCGAGCCGAGGAGGAGGAGCGCCTCGCGCATGGAGGCGGGATTCGCGTTGTAGGCGTCGTCGAGCACGAAGATTCCTTCCGCGGACAGGAGCTCCAGACGATGGCGCTCGGGACGGAGCGCGCCCAGCGCGTCCCGCGATTCCGCGCGGGTCACGCCGAAATGATCCCCCACCAGAATCGCGGCCAGCGCGTTCCGGACGTTGTGCCTGCCCAGGAGCCGGAGACGAACCTCGGTCCCGTCGGCGAGCGCGAAGCGCGCACCCCCTTCGGCCGTGACGGTAGCCTCCAGGGGAACGAGATCGGCGTCGGGCTTCTCGAGTGAGTAGCTCTTCTTGGGGAGCGGGCGGTCCTTGTTCAGCTTCCAGAGACGCTCGTCGTCCCGGTTCAGCACCAGAAATCCGTCGCGCGGGAGTGCTGAGGCGAGCTCGCTCTTCGCGAGCGCCACATCCTCCACCGTCCCGAGCGAGGCCAGGTGCGCCGCGCCGGCGTTCGTGAGCACGCCCACGTTCGGCGAGGAGAGACGTGCCAGCTCCTGGATCTCGCCGCGGGCGCTCATGCCCATCTCCAGAACCAGCATCTGATGCTCGGGCCGAAGATGGGTGAGCGTGAGCGGAACGCCGATGTGGTTGTTCAGATTTCCCCGGTTCTTGTGCACGCGGTAGCGCGACCCCAGCACGGCCGCGATCATCTCCTTTGTCGTGGTCTTGCCGTTCGATCCGGTGATCGCCGTGACGGGAATTCCGGATTTCGCCCTGCAGTGCTTCCCCAGGGCCTGGAGCGCACGGAGGGGATCCTGGACGGCGATGACCGGTTTCTTGCTCCTGGCCCAGCCCGGATCCGGGGGCCTGGATTTCTGGACGAGCGACCCGGAGGCGTTCCCCTCCAGGGCCATCGTCACGAAATCGTGCCCGTCCGCGCGCGTCCCCGGCAGCGGAACGAAAAGCTCCCCGACGGCGATCGTGCGGGTGTCGATGGAGCAGCCCGAGAACGCGGTGCGCTTCGGGCTTTCTGGCAATCCTCCCCCCAACAGGGCTCCCTCCGTGACTCGAAGGATTTCCTCGAGCGTGAGCCAGGGGCTCTCCGAGGCGATCAACGCTGAAACCCTCGGGCGCGGAGCGCCAGGCGAGCCACCTCGCGGTCGTCGAAGTCGAGCGTCCTGGGTCCGATGATCTGATAGGTCTCGTGGCCCTTGCCCGCGATCAGGAGCGCATCCCTCGGGGCGCACGCATCCACCGCCGCCACGATGGCTTCCTTCCGGTCCGGCACCGTGCGCACGTTCGGGGCGCCGGGGATGCCCGCCTCGATGTCGCGCAGGATCGACTCCGGATCCTCGCTTCTCGGATTGTCGGAGGTCAGGATCACCTGGTCGGCGAGCCGCGCCGCGACCTTCCCCATGAGCGGGCGCTTGCCCTTGTCCCGGTCGCCGCCGCACCCGAACACGCAGAGGACGCGCTTGGGTCCGAAGGCGCGCACGGCTTCGAGCGCGCGCTCCAGCGCGTCCGGAGTGTGGGCGTAGTCCACGAGCACCTGGAAGGGCTGGCCCTCGTCCACGGGCTCGAGACGCCCCGGAACCGAGGAGAGCTTCTCCAGCCCGGCCACGATCGAGTCGCGCGGGATCCCGAGCGCCCGGCCCGCCGTGAACGCGGCGAGCGCGTTCATGGCGTTGAAGGCGCCGCGCAGGCGCAAGGAGACGGGTGTGGCGTCCCGTCCCTCCAGCACCCGGAAGGAGGTCCCGTCGGGGCGGAGGCGAATGTCGGCCGCCCGGATGTCCGCGCCCTGGCTCTGGCCGAATCCCATCACCCGCCCGTCGGAGTGCGCCCGGATCCAGCCTCCCACGGGATCGTCCACGTTCACCGCTCCCGTGAATCGCTTGGTCCGGTCCCCCCGGGTATCGGAGCGGAAGAGGCGTACCTTGGCGTCACGGTACGCGTCGAGCGTGCCGTGAAAATCCAGGTGGTCTTGCGTGAGATTCGTGAACACGCCGACGTCGAAAGCCAGACCGTACGTGCGGTCGAGTGCCAGCGCGTGCGAGGAGACTTCCATCGCCACCGCGGTGGCGCCCCTTTGTCGCCAGTCGCGAAGCATCCGCATGAGATCGGGCGCTTCCGGAGTGGTGTGGGGCGCCGTCTCGTTCCGGCCGCCGAATTCGTAACCCACCGTGCCGATGAAGCCGGCCTTCATTCCCGCGTCCTCGAAGACCGAGCGGATGAGGTGCGCGGTCGTCGTCTTGCCGTTCGTCCCGGTCACCCCCGCCAGCACGAGCTCGCGGGAAGGGTGTCCCGTCTCCTCGCCGGCGAGGATCGCCAGCGCGCGGCGGGCGTCCGGGACCCGGATCTGCGGGAGATCGGCTTCGGGGACGAACCGCTCCACCACCGCGGCCGACGCCCCTCGCTGGGCGGCGCCCGCGACGTAGGCGTGCCCGTCCTGCTTCAGCCCGGAGACCGCGACGAACACGTCCCGCGGCTTCACCTCGCGCGAATCGTACCGAACCTGTTCCCACTCGCCGCGCAGCGTTCCCCGGGTTTCCGACGCTCCCACGATCGCGGGAAGCGCCTCCGTGCGCAACGCGGCGAGCCCGATCACAAGCTCCGAGGCGCGCACCGAAGCGCGCACGTGAGGCCGGAGCGGATGTTCGCACCGGGTGGAGGGTCTTGTTCCACGACCTGCCCGCTGCCCAGCACCGAGGAAACGGGGATGGAGAGCGCGCTCAGCCGGGCCACCGCCTCGCGCACCGAGAGCCCGTGGAGATCCGGGAAGCCGGTGTCGGGAGGAGGATCGGTCGAGAGGACGATCCGGACCACCTCGCCCGAGCGCGCGTTCGTGCCCGGCTCCGGAGACTGAACCGCCACGCGCGCGCCGCTCCCCTCCATGGAGCAATCCATGCCCGCGGAGCGGAGAACCGAGCGGGCGCGCTCCGCCGCCATCATCCTCACGTCGGGAACGCGCACCTCGGAGGCGCGCCTTCCGGACGCGGTGAGGAGCGTTTGCGCGGGAACGCGCACCGGTCCTCTTCCCATCGTGGCCCAGGTCGCGACGACGTCTCGGAACACGGGAGCCGCGACGGTGCCGCCGTAGTAGGCGCCGCGCGGCTCGTCCAGCATGATGATGCCGACGATCTGCGGATTCCGTGCCGGGGCCATCCCGACGAAGGAGGAGAGGTAGCGGCCCTGCCCGTACCCCCGCCCTCCTTCATCCGACTTCTGCGCCGTGCCGGTCTTCCCGGCGACCTCGCACCAGGGAAGCGCCGCTTCCTTCGCGGTGCCCATGACCACGGCGTCGCGCAGGAAGGAGCGGAAGGTGTCCGCGGTCTCGGGAGAGATGACGCGGCGGACGCGCTCGACGGGGAAACGCCTCACGGTCTCGCCGTTCTCGTTCATGAGCGCCGACGCGACGCGCGGCCGGAGCAGAATGCCTCCGTTGGCCACGGCGCAGTAGGCCATGAGGATCTGGAGCGGTGTCGCGGTCACCTCCTGCCCGATCGAGATCGTGGCGAGCGAGCGCGCCGACCACCGCGAGGGATTCCGGATCTGTCCCGAGGTCTCGCCCGGGAGCGCGATGCGGGTCGGCTGTCCGAAGCCGAAGAGCCGCGCGTAGCGGTACAGGGTGCTGGCGCCCACCTTCGTCCCGATCTGGGCGTAGCAGACGTTGCTCGAGAGCGCCGTCGCGGCGCGCATGGAATACCAGCGCGTCTCCGGGTGCGCGTCGTGCATGGTGAATCCGCCCATGTTCAGCTCTCCGCGATTCACGAAAAAGGAGTCCTCCGGGACCATTACGTGCTCTTCCAGGGCGGCGCATCCGACGAGGAGCTTGAACGTGGAGCCCGGCTCGTACTGGTCCGCGATGACGCGATTGCGTCCCGGCGCCCCTGGCGGAGGATTTTGGCCGTCCACCGTGGCCATCGCGAAGATGTCCCCAGTGTGTGGATCGGCGAACACCGCCATGCCGGAGCGCGCGCCGGTGCGCGCCACCGCCCGCTTCAGTTCCATGACCAGGACCGATTGCGCGTCCCGGTCGATCGTCGTCACGAGACTCAACCCGGGCTCGGGAAGCTTCACCATGCTCTGTGGGAGCTGGTGCTCCAGCCCGCGCCCGTCCCTGAAAAGAGTAGCCCACCCGCTGACGCCGCGCAGGTCCCGATCGAACGCGCGCTCGATTCCCTCGAGCCCCGCCCCGTCCAGGCCCACGACCCCCACCACGGGGCGCGCCACCTCGTCCAGGGGGTAGACCCGCGAGGGGACCTCTTCCACTTGAACCCCGGCGGGCAGCGTGGATTTCCGGAGCGCGATCTCCTGCTCCGGCGTGACCTGCGAGGTGATGCGGATATAGGCGTTCCGGCGGCCACGGCGGAGCCGGTCCAGGCCGCGCGGGCCCGCCGCGGTCCGGATGAACTGCTTGGCGGCGGTGGCGTTCCGGACCTCGGCCGGGCGGACCGAAATCTGGCTCAGGTCCACGTTGTTCGCCAGGGGGCGGAGCTGCCGGTCGTAGATCATCCCGCGCTCCGGCTCGAGGATGACCCGCGAGGTCTGCTGGCCGCGGGCCTCCCGGTCGAGCCTCTGGTGACCAAAGACCTGGATCGACACGAGACGGGCAAGGATCAGGGCGTAGAAGAGGATTCCGATCGCGGCGAGGAGCTTCAGCCGCCTGAGATGAAGTGGACTCATCTTGTTCCCCCGGCCTCCACGGGTGCCGCGGGCAGCCCCACCACCCGCTCGGTCAAAGAAGACGGCAGGGCGCGCCGCGCCGCTCCGAGCAGCTTTTGGCCGAGCCCCAGCCCGCCGCGCTTGGGGCGCGGGACCGCGAGCTCCACGTCCACCACGCGGGCGGGATCGGGAGCCTGGAAGCCCAGCTGGCCCAGGATCGTGAGATCGAGCCCGCTACGGAGCGCGGACTGCTCTTCCAGATCGCGCGTGATGCGAATCCGGTTCTCGACCGACCTCACCTCCCGCGCGAGACGATCGCGTTCCATGGAGAGCGAGTTCGCCACGGTGCGCTCCCACACCTTCGTGAAGAGAAGCGAGGCGCCGATCAGCAACATCGCGATGACCCGGACGCTCACCCGGCGCTTGGGCTGCATCCGGAGACGGAGGTACGGCCCCTTGGGGCGCGCCTCCTCGGAATCGTCGACGATCGGTGCCTGGAGCCTCTGGGCGAGGCTCACGCGTCCTCCTCCTTGCGCCGCGCGGCTCGCAGCTTGGCGCTTCGGGCGCGCGGATTCCGGCGCGCTTCCTCGGCAGAGGGCCGGACCGGCTTCTTGGTGAGTGGAATCCAGGGCGTCGGAGTGAGCGGCTGGTTGGGGTCGGAGGGGCGCGGCGGGCGGAACGCATTTTTGACGAATCGGTCTTCGAGCGAGTGATACGCGATGACACAAAGCGTCCCGCCCGGCCGCAGGAGTGATGGGGACTCGTGAAGCAGCGCTTGGAGCTCCGACAGCTCATCGTTTACCGCAATGCGAAGTGCCTGGAATACCTGGGAGAGACGGCGGGGGCGCTGGGGTCCCCGAAACAGAGGCTCGAGGGACTGGCGCAGGGCCGTCGCGGTGAGCGGCGTCCCCGAGGAGAGCGCGGCACGGATCGCCCGCACGGCGGGGCGCGGCCGCGGCAGCTCCCCCAGCTCGCGGAGGATCCGCGTCAGCTCCCGGTCGTCGATGCTCCGGAGCAGAGACTCCGCGGTCTCCGGAAGTGCCGGGTCGAGCCGCATGTCGAGCGGTCCCGGAGCGGAGAAGGAAAAGCCGCGCACGGGATCGTCCAGCTGGAGCGACGAGAGCCCGAGATCCGCCAGGATCCCGTGCACCGGGCCCACGCCGAGGCCCTGGAGCGCCTCCCTCATTCCGGAAAAACGCGCGCGCCGCGCCACGAACCGGGGTTCCGGCACGGGGACTGCGGCGCGCGCTCCTTGAACAGCAGCCGGGTCAGCATCCAGACCTACCAACCTCCCATCCACCCCCAGCGAGTCGAGAATGGCGGCGGCGTGACCACCGCCTCCCAACGTCGCATCCACATAGGTCCCGTTCGGATCTGTCAGGAGCAACTGGACGGCCTCCTCCTTGAGAACCGGGACGTGACCCGGCATTTCCATTCCTCGAATCGGCCTTAACGCAAGGGGTCGCGGCGAGGCACCGGGTGATGCGGCGCGATGCGCGCGATCCCCAGCAGCGGACGACGCGACGATTCGGTCTCCTCCACCGGCTTGTATTCCATGCGGCGCATCGCGGGGCCCTGCCCCGCCACGCCGAAGAGGGAGCGGACGTACGCGCTCATGCCGACCAGACAGACGTCGGAGCCCGTGCTCGCCTGGCGCGTGAGCGCGCGGACGAACGCGGGGAGCGCCTTGTAGTCCATGTGCGTGACCTGCTCGAAGTCCAGACACACGAAGTCTTGAGGACAGCGCCCGCGCTCCTGGACCGCCGCGATCACGTGCTGGAGCTCGCGCTCGCCCAGGTTGCCGAAGAGGCGCAGCTCGTGGGGTCGTCCCCTTCCCCGGCCCGCGTCCCACTGGAAGGCGGGCGGATCGGCCGTGACGGAGCGCCGCGCGATGGCGAGGGGGGCGATCACAGGAGAAGCTCTCCCGCCATGTCCTCATAGCTCCGGCTCGAGGATTTCAGATATTCCTCGAACTGCGCCGGATCCCAGATCTCGAGATGATCGATGACGCCGTTCACCATGGCTTCCTTCGTGAGCCGCGCGTGCGCAAGAAGCCGCGGCGGGATGGCGACGCGTCCCTGCGCGTCGAGCGTGGCGTCGTCGGAATCCATCGTCATGGTCCGGAGGAACCGGCGGTTGGTCTCGTCGTAGAAGGAGCGGGAGCGCAACCGCTCCTCCATCCTCTTCCACTCGTCCTGGGGATAGATCGCGACGCACGTCTCGAGACCGCGGACGATGACGAACGTGGCGGAGGCCCTCCCCGATAGCGACTTGCGAAAGCGCGCCGGAATGCTGACGCGACCCTTGTGGTCGATGGAGTGCTGATAGCTTCCCCGAAAAGTCGCCATTCGGTCGTTCCGTTTGGTCCCTGGGTTACTTCAGAGGATGTTCTCGGGAGAAACGGGCCTTCACCGCTTTCCCCACGATTCCCCACAAATCACCACCGCGGGACCCTAACGCCCCACCAAGTGGGTGTCAAGGCGTTTTCATGAGATGCGAGAAAATTTATTACGTTGAAGCGCTTCGGGTTGCGGGGTGCCTGACGGGGTGGGGAGAGGAGCTACTTTCGAGCAGTCGCGGAGGCGATTTCTTCCAGGATTCCCGCTGCCTGGGAAGCCAGGTTCCTGCGCTCCCACGAGGCGAGCCGGTCCGGGGGAATCGGGACCGCCTGATCCTTCCCGGCTCGCCAGGCCTCAAGCTGATTTTCGAGAGCCGCGGCGACCGCGTCCGTGTCGCCCGGACGGAAGACGATTCCCGCCGCGGTGCTGCGGATGAGATCGGCGGCAGGCCCCTCGTCCAGGATCGCGATCACGGGACGTCCGCTGCTCAGGTATTCGTAGATCTTCCCCGTGTAGAGGAGCGCGTCCGCGGCTCCCCCGTGCCCGAGGAGAAGGAGGGCCGAAGCGCGGCTCATCTCGGCGAGCGATTCGATGTGGGGTCGCGAGGGCTGGATCTCGAGCACGGGGCCCAGCCCGTAGCCTGCCTCCTCCTGCGTGCCGATCTCCTCGTTTCCGCCCAGAAACCGGAGCCTGAGATCGCGGGCTGCTGCCGGATCCCGCTCCACCGCGCGCCGCGCGGCATCGAGGAGCGTGTGCACGGTGGGGCGGTGCGCCAGCTGCCCCGCATGGAGGAGCACGAAGGCGCGTTCCGGCGAACGATCGGGCCCGCGCGCGCCCGAGCTGCGATCCTCCCCCCACAACGCGCGGCGCCAGTCGTCGGAATCGAATCCGTTGGGCAGGTACACGAACCGCGAGGGATCCACCTCGGGATAGCGCTTGCGATACATCGCCACCAGCGCCTCGCTCACGAGCGTCACGCGGTCGGCGGCGTGGATGACGCGCCCCTCCATCGCCCGGTGCCGGGCCTCGTGCCAGGGGGTCGGAGACCGGTACGTGACGCGCCCCACCCATGGATCGCGAAAGTCCGCCACCCAGGGAACGTGATGCTTCTTCCGGAGCGCAAGCCCCGCGAGGTGCGCGCTCTCGGGGGAGGAGGTGGTCCACAGGGCGTCGATCCCGCCCTCCCGAAGGCGCGCGTCACCGGCGCGAAGTGCGGCCTGGGACCAGCCGCGGTACGCGTCGGGAAGGAACATCCAGCGCTGGAGCGAGCGCAGCGCCTTGAAGGCGCCCGCGCGCCGGGCTCCCTGCGCCTCCTGGACCGGGAATCCCGCCCGGGCGAGCGCGAGGAGAATCTTCCCCGCGGTCATCCCACCCACGCGCAGCACCTCCGCGCTGCGCGGAATCTCCTCGAGCAGCGTGGGGTCGAGGATCCAGTAGTCCTGATCGCGCGTCGTGACGACGGTGGATCGCCAGCCGCAGGGCTCGAGATAGCGCACGAGCTTGAGCGTGCGCTGGCATCCGCCTCCTCCGAGCGGCGGGAAGAAGTAGGCGAGGACCAGGACCCGCTTCAGGCGCTCCTCCCCGACGCGAGTGCCTGGAGGCGCGCGTCGAGCTCCGCCAGCGTGTCCGCGAAGGAGCCGCGATCCAGGACGCGGGCGCGCGCCCGCGCGCGCATCGCGCCCGATTCCGGATCGGTGGCGCTCTCCTGGATCGCGCACGCGAGCGCCTCCGCGTCCCCCACCGGCACGAGGTAGCCCTCGCGGCGGTGGGTCACCCATTCTCGATTTCCGGCGATGTCGGTCACGATGGGAAGGAGGCCCGACGACATGGCTTCGAGGAGCGATTGCGAGGTCGAGTCGGAGCGGGAGATGGAGACGTAGCGGTCGGCGCTCCGGTAGAGCTCGCGGAGCCGGTCCTCGCCCACGAATCCTTCCAGCGAGACGTCCCCCGCGATGCCCTCCTCGCGGATCCACGTCTCGACACTCGGGCGAAGCGGCCCGCTCCCCGCCATCGTGGCGCGGAACGGAAACGCGCGGCGTTTCAGAAGTCCGAGCGCGCGCACGAAGGTCTCGGGGTCGTACACGGCCTCGAGCTGCCGCGTCCAGAGGATCCGGAGCGGACCCTGGCCGGCGCGCGCCGCCGCCACGCCGTCGGGATGAAACGCGGCGGTGTCCACGCCCCAGGCGCGCGTCCAGACGCTCCGGGGATCCGCCCCCAGCTCCACCGCCGCCTCCGAGAGATTCGCAGCGTCCACGTGGATCATGGGAGCTTTGCGCAGCACGAACCGCGCGCGCGCGCGATGAAACGGAGTGCGCCTCGCGTTCACGAGGAGATCCGAGCCCCAGCACGAAAGGAGCCACGGGCGCGCTCCCGCGAGCACGGCGAGGAGGCCGTAGTTGGGAAGGAAATGCGCGATGGTCACGTCGGGGCGGAATTCCAGGAGCCCGCGGCGGACGTCCTGCACCGCGCTCAGGTAGCGCAGCGCCTTCACGGGCCAGGGACGCCCCACCACGCGCGTCGGCACGCCCGCGTCCTTGGCCTCGTGCGCGGTGAGCAGCAGCACGTCGTGCCCACGCGAGCGATAGGCCGCGGCCCAGCGGCGCGTGTGGATCGACGGGCCGTGCGCGAGGAGGAGGATGCGCACGGAGCGCTTCAGCCCCGAAGCTTCCGGTGGACCGAGCTCCTTCGCCCCGCGACGGCGAGAGGTCTCGGGACGGCGCCCCAGCTCTCCTTGAACCGGATCAGGCCCGCCGCGTCGTGCGGCGACGCGCCGAAGTTGTATTCCACGTAGCCGGCCCCGCAGAGCGTCTCGAGCGTGCGCGCGATGAGGAAGTTGTTCGGTCTCAGATGCCAGCTCGACTCGAGCGAGACGGGAAGCCAGTTCATCGCCACCCCCTCGTGGAAGAGATGCAGGCTCCCGGCGATCGGGCGGTCCCCGTGGTGCACGAGGTGGTATCGCGCGAGCCCCTTCGGCACCAGCTCCCGGTGGATTCTCCCGTAGAGCGAGTAGGGCTTGGGATTTCCCCCTCTCCGGCGCACGGTGCGCAACGCCAGATCGTAGAAGGCCCGCACGTCCTCCTCCCCCGAGGCCGCGCGGATCGTGAGGCCGCTCTCTTCGGCCTGCCGCACGAGGCGGCGGGCCGAAGGATGGAAGCCGCGCGCCAGCGCCTCGAAGTCCAGGGAGAGGGGAAGGACGTGTGTGAAGCTCTCCGATGGCCGGAGTGCCTCGGGGATCTCGGGGACCGATCCCTGATACCAGGTCATCTCGGAGCGCAGCGTCCACCGGCTTCCGGCGCGCCGCGCGAACGCTTCCAGGAGCTCGGCGCGGGCGGACACGGGATCGGAGAGACCTTGCCGGAGAATGGGACCCCCATACGTCCCGTACGGCATCGAGAACACCGTGCGCCCGATGCCGCGATTTCTCACGATCGCCGGGATCCCCGCCGCATAGCCCGCGTCGTCCTGGATCACGAACGCGACCCAGCGGGCGCCGCGCCACTCCTGGAGCCAGAGCTCCGCCCACGCGGAGGTGTGGAAGACGGTCGCTTCGAGGGCGCTCGCCACGAGCGCGTCCCACGCGGCGCGATCCGGCGGCGCGAGGACCTGGACCCGGGACTGGACCTTCACCGCACCACGGCCGCGCGAAGCGTCTTGGAGCGGGTCTTGTCGTGGAGGACGATCAGATAGACCCCGGAGGGAGCGGGCTCGCCGCTCGCCGCGCGCAGATCCCAGATCTCGTTCTGGGCGGGATCGCACCGGAACCGGTGCACGAGATTCCCCGCGAGGTCGAACACCTCGCCCGTGAGCGCGTTTTGGATTCCACCGATGCGGAGCGTTCCCTGGGCTCGCGAGGGATTGGGGAACACGAACGCCTGGTCGGTGATCCCCGGCGTTCCCGCTCCGCTCGGGACCACGCGCGAGATCCCGTGCGCGGTGCCCACCCACAAAGCACCGCGCGCCGCGTCCCAGGCGAGCGCCCGGATATCGTCGTCGACCAGCCCCTGCTCCGTCGTGAACACCTCGATCCGTCCGCCGCCGGAAGCATCCGCGCGCGCGAGCCCGGAGGAGGTCCCGATCCAGAGATTCCCATTCGTGTCGAGGGCGAGATCGTTCACCTGGGCACTCGGGAGTCCGGGCCCGCCAGAGGAAGGAGCGACGGTCAGGAGGCGCCCGAACACTCCGCTCTGGATGCGGCCCGCGCCCAGCGCCGTCCCGACCCACGCCGTGAGCGGATCGATCACGGCGATCGAGGACACCTGGTTGTCCGGCTGGGCCGCGTAGTGCACCCAGAGGTCGTCCGCGTGCGTGAGCGTGCCGCGGCCGTCCCAGGTATCCAGGCCGTTCACGCTCCCGAACCATCCCTTCCCCGCGGAATCGAACCGCACCCCCCTCAGATTGTTGCTGCGGATTCCGGAATTCGCCGGCGTGAGGGAGTCGAGGCGCGCTCCGCTCTGGGCATCGAAGACATAGACGCCGTTCTCGAGCTGCACGCCTCCGGCATAAATGAGCCCCGAGGGGGATTGTGCGAAGGCGAAGATATTGTTGGCGGGAGGCAGATCCCAGATGCCGGTCGCCGGATCGTACCGGTCGATCCGGGGCCGCGGCGTCCCGTCCGCGCAGCAGTGCCCGATCCAGATCCGCTCGCTCGAATCCGAGAAGATTCCGAAGGCGTCGGCCTCCTGGAAGGCGAATCCGGTCGTGCGGCCCGTGAGCGCGCTCCACGAAGCTCCATCGAAATGAAGCACCACACCGCGCGCGGTGCCCGCGGGGAAATCGTTCCCGGTGGTGAACCAGACTCCTCGTGAGTCGGTGACCGCTCTCTGGGTTCCGTTCACCAGAGGTCCGTCGCTCAGATGGGGCTTCCAGACCGAGCTCCCGGAAGGAAGACGGGCCGCGCCGCCCGAGGTTCCGGCCCAGAGCGCCCCGTCCGGACCGTCCTGGAGCGCGCTCACGCCCAGGGTCGGAAGTCCGGCCCCCACGGACTGCCAGTCGCCCGCCGCATATCGATAGACTCCAACCCCGGCCGACCCCGAGAAGAATCCCAAGGTACTCTCCACCAGAACCTGGCTCGGAAACGTATGCCCGGAGTTCACGGGCTGGAACACGCCGCTCTCGTACCGGTACGGCCCGAGCGACGTCGCGGCCCACAAGGTATCCGCGTGCAGGACGAGCGAAGTCGTGGAGAGGGAAAGCGCCGGCGTGCGGTTCTGCCAGACACCACCCGCGAAGCTGGAGAGCCCGGTCGTCGTCGCCACCCAGAGCGTGTCCTGGACTTGGAGGAACGCACGCACGTCGTCGCCGGCGAGGGCGCCGGAGGTGGTCGCGTTCGTGAAGGCGCGCGTCAGGCCGATCTGGCCGGTGCCGGGATTCTCCGTGAAGAGGGCCGCGCCTCCGCTGGTGCCGACCCACACCGAGTCGCCTCGCGTGTAGAGGGCCTGCACGCGATCGGACGGAAGCCCGTCGAAGGAGCTGAGGGGGCGCCGGAAGGTTCCATCCGGACGGAGCCTCGCGATTCCCTCGTCCGCGGTTCCCGCCCAGAGCATCCCCGACGGGGAGACCTCCACCGAAAGCACGCGATTGGAGGGAAGCCCGCCCGGGGAGCGCAGGATCTTGGCGATGGCGCCGGAGGTAGGGTCGATGGTGACGACCCCTCCCAACGTTCCCATCGTAACGAGTCCTCTCCACGTCGTGACCGACTGGATCTCATTCGAGTTCACGTAATTCTTCACGAAGAGGGTGGTCTGGGCGTCCGCCGCGCCCGTCCAGGCGAGCGGGAGCGCGAGGAAGCAGAGGACTTTCATCGACGCGCGGATCACGGAACGCTCCTGCCGGTCGCGCGCAGGAAGACGCGCAGGTCCTCGGCCAGCGAGAAGCGCCGGAGATACGCCAGATCCGCCGCCACCCTCGCCATCGGATCGCCCGTGCTGCCGTTCGGCGGCGTCACGACGCCGGGACGCAGGGACTCGAGCGCGAGCCGGGCCCAGCCCGGAACGTCCGCCCATCGCTCCGTCTCGTAGGCGCTGCGCCCGACCCAGCTCAGGCTCCCCGACCAGACGCGTCCCCAGGCCTCCGCGGGTCCGTACGCCGCGCCGTGGCTCCGGAGGTAGGAGCGCAGGGCGCCCCAGCGGAAGGGCGCGACGAAGATGGAGAGCAAGAGATCGCTCGCGCGCTTGCGCGCGCGCACCGAGAGCCCGCGGCTCGGGGCGTGGAGGAGAACGGCGCGCACCGTGCCGAGGGTGCTCAGATGCTCCTCGGCGGCGAGCTGGGCGACGGAGCCCGCCCAGTAGAGCGCCGCGCCGGAATCGCGGAGCATGGCGGCCGCCGCGAGGAGGTACGGCACCTCGGAGGGCTCCGGCGCGACGCACACGATCTGGATCCGCTCGCTCTCCACGAGCGCGCGCAGGCGCGCCGCCGCCGTTTCCGGAGACTCTTCTGGATCGGCGGGGGCCCGGGTGAGCAGCGGCTCGAACCCCTCTGCCCGCGCGCGCTCCAGCGCTCCGCGCACGCGCTCCGCCTCGCCGCCCTGGCCCACGACCAGGACGCGGCGGAACGCGAAGCCCTGGCGGCGCGCTCCTTCCCCCAGCCTTCCCACGGCCGAGCGCGTGCCGAGGAGGAACGCGTAGAGAATCGGCGCGAGCAGGAGCACCAGCACGCGCGAGTAGCGCGGCGTCTGGAAGAGGAAGGTCGCGGCCATGAGGAAGAGCACCGCCTGCAGGGTGGCCTGGCCGATGGAGAACGCCCGCTCGATCGAGTCCACGAACGTGGTTCTCCGGTAGAGGCCGTTCGCCGCCATGGCCGCCACCGTCACCGCGATCGTGAAGAAAAGAAGCCCGCCGTAGCTCGGGAGCGGAAAGACCGGCTTCTCGAAGAGCCCGTCCAGGGAAGCGCGGATCCCGTAGGCCGCGAGGAAGGCCAGCACCGCGGCCAGGACGTCGGTGACGAGAGCGGCGAGGGAGAGAATGCGTCCGCGGAATCGGCTCACGGCGTAGAGAACGGCGCTCCACTTCTCCGCGAAGCGGAGAAGGCCGGCCGCGTGGGCACGGATCGAGCGCGCGCTGAGCTGCGCGCTCCCACGGGCGTACTCGTGGACCATCGTGGCCTCGGCGCAATAGAGCACCTCGTACCCGTGGCGCCACATCCGCTGGCACCAGTCCACGTCCTCGAAATACAGGAAGTAGCGCTCATCCATCAACCCCACGTCGCGCACCGCGCGCTTCCGGGCGAGCATCGCCGCCCCCAGGACCCAGTCCACCGTGCGCGTGTCGGCGTGGTCCCAATCGGTCATGAGATGGTTCCGGAGGGCGCGGCTCATGGCGGCATAGGGCCCGAGCGGCGCCCGCCGCAAAAGGAGGGTCTTCCAATTGTAGAAGCGGCGGGCGGAAAGCTGAAGCGTTCCGTCCGCGTTCAGGAGCTTGGGAGCCAGGATGCCCGCCCGGGGATGCTCGTCCGCGCAGCGCTCGAGCGCCTCGATGGAGCCGGGCCGGACCAGGATATCCGGGTTCAGGATGAGAACCCGGTCCTCCCGTGCCGCCCGGATACCCTCATTCACCCCGCGCGCATACCCCAGGTTCCGCCCCGGCTGGAGCACGCGGGCCGGCCACGGCAAATCGTGCTGTAGGAGGTCCTCGATCGGCTCCCCCGAATTGTTCACGACCAGGAGCTCGCGCACGGGCGAGGGGCGGCTCTCGCGAAGCGACTGGAGCAGACGCGTGAGTGCCGGACGGGTGTGGTAGTGGACGACGACGAGCGACAGGGACATGGAAGCTCCGCCTAGAGGGCGCCGAGCAGGTCGAGGATGCGCAGCCTCCACACCATCCACGCGGCTTCCCACACGATCTTCTGGTTCATCTTCGATTCGCCCGCGCGACGGTCGACAAACAGGATCGGGATTTCCTTGATCCGGAATCCCTTCCGCCAGGCCTTGAAGTTGATCTCGATCTGGAAGCCGTAGCCGTCCGACTTCACGCGGTTGAGATCGATCGCTTCCAGCACCTGGCGGCGGAAGCATTTGAATCCGCCCGTCAGATCCTTGATCGGGATGCCGGTGATGACCCGGCTGTAGACGTTGGCGCCGTACGAGAGAATGAGCCGTTTGAGCGGCCAGTTCACGACGGTGACACCGTGCAGGTAGCGCGATCCCACCACCAGGTCGGCGTTCTCCAGCTCGCGCAGGAATTGCGGGAGCGAATCCGGATTGTGTGAGAAATCGGCGTCCATCTCGAAGACCGCGTCGTAGCCGCGCTCGAGCGCGTATTTGAATCCCGCAACGTACGCCGAGCCCAGACCCATCTTGCCCGGACGGTGCATGACGTGGACGCGGGGATCGGCGGCCGCCAGCTGATCCGCGACGGCTCCCGTCCCGTCGGGAGAGTTGTCGTCGACGATCAGGACCTCGAGCGGCAGGTTCTGGGCAAAGATCTGCCGCAGGAGCTCGGTGAGGTTCTCCCGCTCCTTGTAGGTCGGGATGATCACGAGCGCCTTCATGACGGCGCCTCGGTCACGGGCTCCGCGCGTCCGGAGGCGCCCCGGCGGCGGCGTCTCTGGAAGAGGCCGGCGCCCGCGATCAGCACGGTCACGAGGAGCGACGCTCCGGAGATCCGGATTCCCTCGCGCAGGGAGCGCGGCTCGTAGCGGAAATGAATGCGGTGCGCTCCGGGCCCGACCAGCACGCCGCGCATCAGGTAGTTCACGCGATGGATCGTCGCGGGCTTCCCGT
The DNA here is from genome assembly GCA_035635575.1 of Candidatus Dormiibacterota bacterium. Lineage (GTDB taxonomy): Bacteria > Eisenbacteria > RBG-16-71-46 > SZUA-252 > SZUA-252 > WS-7. The sequence goes on from DASQAV010000008.1 coordinate 28,522, forward strand.
CGACGGTGGCCTCCCAGTCCGGGTCGTACTGATCCGCGAGCACGAAGAGCCCCGGCGTCTGGGTCAGGACCAGGAATTCCGCCTCGTTGAAGTCGTAGCGTAGGACCCGGACCGAATCGCGCTCCGCGGGCTCGCTCATCACCGGCAACGAGTCCCCGGTCCAGAGCGCCTCCTTCGCCGGGTTGAACCCGTTCGTGCGGATCGTCGCCATGGCGACCGCGTCGTCGCGAACGGGCTTCAGCCGGTGCACCACGTACGCGCGCGGCAGAACCCCCACGATCTCGTACACGTTGATGTCCCCCTCGTGGCGCAGGGTGACGCCGGGCGTGGTGGGCGGAAGCTTGCCGTCCAGGAGCACGTATTTGACGTTGAGGAACCGAAGCATATCCAGGCTGCTCATGATTCCGGCCGTGTCCGCCAGTGCCTGGTAGAGCTTCGGCTTGGCCGGATGATAGCCGAGCACGGAGGCCACCCCGTAGGCGGCCAGCCTGCTGTCGTGCGGATCCAGGGGGAAGACCCGGAAGAGCGTGGAATCGGACTTTAGGAAGGTCACCTCGGGCGTTTCCATGAAATACCCCGCGTAGTCTTCCGGTGATCCTAATTGTGGATCGATGATCTTCCGATCGACCGTCCAGAGATCCACGGCCACGACCAGGAGCACCGCGATCGCGGCGGCCGCGCGGGTCATCTTCCCGCGCCGCGCCATGCCGATGAAGAGGAGCCCCAGCCCGAGCAGAAGGCCGGACTTGATGGCGTCGAGCGAGGCCATGTCCAGAGCCTGGCGGGCGAGGTCGGGGGTGAAGTGAGGGCGGACGCGCGCGGCGCCGCTCACGAGGCCTCCCGAGAACGCGTGGAGGATCGCGACCACCGCCACACCCGCGCCGGCCGAGATCCAGGCGGCCCGGATCCATGGGGCGCCCGGATCCCGCCCCTTCTCCTTCGTGGCCGCGGGACGCTCGAGCGCTTTCGTGAGCCCGAAGGCGGCGAGGGCTGCGGTGGCGAACTGGACCAGAACCAGCACCATCACGGGAACGCGGAACTTGTTGAAGAACGGGAGATGGAAGTAGAGGAGCGAGTAGAGGAGCTGGAAGTGCTTTCCGAACGACATGAGGAGCGCGACGCCCGCGAGTCCCAGGAGATACCACCGGACGCTGCTCCGCCAGCGCATCGCGCCGTAGACCGCGAGCGCGAGGGTCAGGATCCCCATGTAGTTCGGATAGTCCGTGAACGGCATGCTTCCCCAGTACGTGCGCCCGCCGAAGCCGAACATGCTCGGGATCACGAAGGTCAAGATTTCGCGCGGATGGAAGGACCAGGAAGTTGCGTACTCGAGTCCCGCTCCTCCGCCCTCTCCCGCGCCGCGGATCGAGAGTTTGGAATACTCGTGGGTCGGGAGGTAGAGGAAGGCGCTCATCCCGAAGCCGAGCAGAAGCCCCACGCCGAGGCCCAGCACCGCGCGAGCGCCTTCGGTCCTGCGCCCTTCGCGGTAGCCCGCGACCGCGAGATAGATGGCGTATCCCAGAAGCGCGAGCCACGAGTAGAAGACGATCTGCACGTGCCCGCGCAGGAGCTGGAGCGCGGCGGCCAGCGCGAACGCGGCCAGGGCGAGAAGCGATCCCCGGCGCGCGAACCGGTCCAGGAGAAGGACCAGGAGTGGCAGGTACGCCGCGGTCATGATCTGGCTGCCGTGGCCGAACACCCCCACCGCGACGAGGTTCGGCGTGAGGGCAAGGGCCACGGCGCCGAGGGTCGCTCCTTCGGGTGCGGCGCCCAGCGCGCGCAGGAGCGCGAACATCGAGAGCGCGAGCAGGAGGTAGTGCGCGAGGAGCCACGTGAGGTCCGGGAAATGGAGCGTCTTGTTCAGGAATCCAAAGACGACGTCCAGGGGATAGACGTACGGAACGAAGGTGAGGCTTCCAAAACTGGGCATCCCCAGGAAGTGGTACGGATTCCAGAGAGCGTAGACGTGCCTTTTTTGCAGGGCATCCAGCGCGACGCGCGCGAATCCCGCGGGCGCCACGGAATCGGGCGTGAGAAACACCTTCCCGAACGCGATCGGATAGAAGAAGACGAGCACCACGGCCGCGACGATCGCCCAGGCCCAGCGCGAGAAGAGCTCCGGGGTCTCGCTCTGGCGCGGCTTCCCCGCGCGCTCCGGGGATCGCTCCTCCCTCGGGCCCCGCGACCCCCGCGCGCCGCCGCGCGACTCCTTGGAATGCTTGGTCACGCGGCGTCCCCTGTGCAGAACGCGACGAAGCGGCCGGCGATCTCGTCCCAGTCGTGACGCCGCGCGAAGGCGAGGAGCGGGGCGGGATCGGCGGCGGATGCGATCAGCGCCGAGGAGGCGGCGATGAAGTCCTGCTCGGAGTCCGCGACCCTGGCCGCGTCACCCCACGCACGAACCTCTTCGGTGAAGCGGGTGGTGACACAGGGCACGCCGGCCGCGGCGTACTCGTAGAGCTTCACCGGATTCACCGCCTCCGTGAGCGGTGTGCGCCGGAACGGAATCAGGCCCACCCGAAACGCCCGCACGATGGAGGGGATCTCCTCGTAGGGCCTCGGGCCGATCCAGAACAGGTTGGGGGTCTGGGCCTGCGCGCGCTCCAGCTCCTCGCGTGTCGCGGGGGGAGCGGGACCGACGAGGAGGACCCGCGCCCGCGGCAGCGCGCGCGCGAGATTCAGGACCAGCGGCAGGTCGAACCAGGAGTGCAGCGAGCCCACGTATCCCAGAATCGGTGACTCTGGATTGCCCGGGAGATCGCCGGCGGGAGCGGCCCGGGCGAACCGCGCGACCTCCACGCCGTTTCCAATGAGCGTGGGGTCCTGAGCGCCGCCGGCGCGCGCGAGACGTGCCAGGGGCTCGGAGGTGACGCTGACCCGATCGGCCTCGCGGAGGAGCCCTTCCCAGTGGCGCACGAGGCGCGGCGGGACGGGCGCGAAATGGAGCGGCGCGTCGATCATGTCGTACACCGTCCGGTCCGCGCGGAGCGCCGGAAGAAAGGGACGCGCGAGGAAGTTCTGGACCAGCGCGAGCCTCCTTCGCCCGGGCCTCCCGAATCCGGCGAGCATTTGCGCCCAGGCCCGCTGGAGCGAGAAGAGAGCCAGAGCGGCGGGCGGCCAGTCACCCACGCGATAGAAGAGCCGCCTGAGGCCGGGCGAGCGCGCGTGCAGCGGGAGGAAGGGAAAGGAAACACGGGAGATCCTTCCGGAGACGGGCGTCGGGCGGAAGGCGGGAGGGTGGCCCAAGGTCCAGGGCTCCACGAAGAGAATCCGAACGTCGGACGGAAATCTCGTGGCGAGCTGCTGCGGCCGTTGCCAGAGACTGTCCCAGGGAATATCACTGAGCCAGACGACGTCCCAGCCGGGACGCACGTGAGACGCCGTAGCAAGCACGAGCTCAGAGTACGGGCAGCCGCAATCGACCGTCAAGACACCACATGCGCGGACTGATTGACCTTTCGATGCACCTCCCGTAGCGTGCGCCCGCGTGCCCCGGCCGACCCGAGTCGCGATTGATCTGAGACCCCTCAGCCGGGGACCCTCGACCGGGATCGGACTCATCCTGTCCCAGATCCTGGAAGAGCTCCCCGGGCACGGCTTCGAGTTCATCGGCGTGAGCGACCGCCCCGTCGGCTCCCCCGCGGTCGTGGAATCGATCGAGGTGCGCGCCGGCCGGGGATCCGTCGGGCGCATTCGCTGGGAGACGCGCGAGCTTCCGGGGATCTTGCGCGCGATCCACCCCCAGCCCGATCTCTATCACGCGACCTGGAATCACGGCGTCCCTCCCGGGCTCCCTTTCCCCGCACTCCTCTCGCTCCATGATCTGATCCCCTGGAAGGCGCCCGCGCTCGTGCCATGGCCCCAGCCCTCGTTCCTGCACCGATGGCTCTATCGGCGCCAGGTTCGCGCGTCCGCGAGGAGCGCCGCGGCGATCGTGACCCTGAGCGAGGCGAGCCGCGGCGACATCGTGGCGCGAATGCCGGAGGTCTCGGCGAAGATCGAGGTGGTCCCCTGCGCCGTTCCGCGGTGGCTGGGACCCGCGTCCAGGGACGCCATCGCCTCGGCGCGCGCGCGGTTCGGGGAGCGCTATTGGCTCTACCTCGGAGGATTCGACCCGAGGAAAGGCGTCGAGGTTCTCGTGGAGGCCATGGCGATCGCGTTTCCGGAGGGAAAGGGCGCGCCCGCTCTCGTGCTCGCCGGGTCCGTGAATCGTCTCGCGACCGATCTCGCCCGGTCCGCGGCCGATCGAGGGATTCGCGTGAGCCTTCCGGGATACGTTCCGGATTCCGAGCTTTCGGGGCTTCTGGGAGGCGCCACGCTCTTCGTGTACCCCTCGCGCCACGAGGGATTCGGAATTCCGCCGCTTCTCGCGATGGCGGTGGGAACGCCGTGCGTGACGAGCGACATCCCCGCGATCCGCGAGGTGGTAGGAGACGCGGCGGCGCTCTTCCCTTCCGGCGACGCGCCGGCGCTCGCCTCCCTGCTCGCCGAGGCCGCGAAGGATCCGGCATCGCTCTGGCCGCTCGCGCGGCGCGGCATGGAGCGCTCCCGGAGCTTCAGCGTCGAGGCGATGACGGAGCGAATGATTCGGGCGTACGGACGGGCGGCGGAGACCCGAGCAGGATCCGCGTGAAATCGAAAAAGCCCAAGAAAAGGGCGCCCGCGCTCTTCGCGTCTCCGCGCACGAGCGAGCGGACGAGGAGCCAGCTCGTCCACGCGAGGTAGGCCAGCCAGGCGAGCGGCCGCTGCCACCGGGTGCCGTAACGCGACAGGTAGAGAGCACCGCTGCGCAGGCGATAGTAGGCCTTGAGCGGCGTCAATCCGCCTCCGCTCGTCGCGGACACGTGGTGCCAGACCTTGGCCGAGGGCTCGTAGCCGAGCCGGAAGCCCGAAGCGCGCGCCTTGGCGGCCCAGTCCACGTCCTCGACGTACATGACGTAGCTCGAATCCAGCGGCCCCGCCGTTTCGATCGCCTCGCTCGAGAGGAGCGCCGCGGCGAAGGAGACGTATTCCACCTCGCGCGGACCGTCGTGGAGCTTCTCGTCCTTCACGTTCACGCCACGGTGGCGGATGAGCCCCGTGCGCCGGCCCACTTCTCCGCCCGCGAACCAGATCACGTCCGGCCGGTCGTAGTAGAAGATCTTCGGGGAGACCGCGGCGAGCCGCGGATCCGCCTCCAGGACGGCCCGGAGCTTCAGGAGTGCGGTGCGCTCCAGGACGACGTCGTTGTTCAGGACCAGCACGGAGCGCGCCCCCTGGTCGAGCGCCCGCTTCAGCCCCTCGTTCACGCCGCCGGCGAAATAGAGGTTCCTCTCGAGCCGGAGCACGTCGGCCGCGGGAAACTCCGCGCGGACCGCCTCCGCCGTTCCGTCCGTCGAGCCGTTGTCCACGAGGAGGGCGCGGTCCGGGGCGGGCTCGAGCGCCAGGACCGACGTGAGACATTGCCTCGTCAGCGGGAGCTGATTCATCGCGAGGATCAGCGCCCAGGTCGGCTTCACGGCGCGCGCGGCACTCACAGGCAGTCCCGGGCGAGCGACTCGAGCGCCTCCGCCAACCCATCCCACGAGAAGCGCCCCCGAGTCCGCGCGACCCCCTCCCGAAGCCGGGCGCCGAGATTCTCGTCGAAGAATCGCTCGATCGCGCGCGCGAGCGCCTGGGGATCGCGCGGCGGCACGAGAAGCCCCGAGACGCCCTCCTCGACCACCTCCTCCAGCCCGCCGGTCCTCGTGGCGATCACGGGCACCCCCGCGCCGAAGGCGATCTGCGCGATGCCGGAGCCGGTCGCCTCGCGATAGGGCAGCGCCACCACGTCGGCTGCGGCGAAATAGCGCGCGACCTCCTCGTTGGGGACGTAGCGGTTCACGACGCGGACGCGGCCGCGGAGGGCCGGGTCGTCGAGGAGCGGGCGGTACCGGGCTTCCGGCTCGTAGAACTCCCCCACCACGACGAGATGATCCCACGCGTCCGGCCGCGCCAGCCGGAGCGCCGTCAGGAGGTCCCCGAGCCCCTTGTAGGGACGGACGTAGCCGAAGAAGAGGAGCACGCGCCCTTCGAGTCCCAGGACGCGGCGCGCTTCCTCACGGCTCACCGTCTTCTCGCTGAAGACCGCGTACGTGGGATGCGGATGGATGCGCACGGGACGGCCCCGGGCCAGGCGTTCGAGCTTCTCCGCCTCCGAGCGCGCGTGGACCAGGAAGGCGTCCGCGCCTCCCAGGCCGTAGGCGGTGAGGGCGCGGTCGAGCGGCGTGCTTTCGTGCGGCGCGACGTTGTGGCAAAGGTAGATCCGGACGGGCTTCCCGCCCCCGCTCGCGGAGGAGGCGCCCTTCGCGCGCGCGGCGCGTGCCGCGGTCCCGAGGGACGGCCCGAAGAAGGGATGCCACCACGGGACCACGAGGAAGTCGGGCCGGAGCGCCCGGAGCCGCGCCCCGGTGCGAAACCAGGAGAAGGGATTCACGCTGTCCAGGATGGGCTCGGGAGCGACCGGCGGCTCGATCGCGTCCCGGCTCGTGTCGAACTGGGTCGTGCCGGGAAAGAGGAGGCCGGGATAGAGCCGTCGGAAGGAGAGGATCGAAAGCTCGTGCCGCTTCGACAGAGCCTGCGCGAGAAGCGTCGTGTAGTGCGCGATCCCGCCCCGGTGAGGGTACGTCGGTCCCAGAATCGCGGCCTTCAACGGTTCCGCACTCCCTGGAGGAAGACTAGAGCCGCTCCCTGATCGCGTAGTCCGGCTCGTGGCTGCGCGTGCTCGCGATGAGCTCGCCCAGGAATCCCATCGAGATGAACTGAATCCCCAAGATCACGAGCACGGCCCCGAAGAGGAGCGCCGGGCGGAGCCGCAGTCCTTCCCCCATCACCCAGCGCCAGGAGAAGCCGACCGTGATGGCCGCGCCGACCAGCGTGAAGAAGACGCCGATCCGTCCGAAGAGGTGGAGCGGCCGTCTCGAGATCCTCGTGAGGAACATGACGGCGAGAAGATCCAGGAAGCCGTTCAGGAACCGGCCCGCGCCGAACTTCGTCTTCCCGTGGAGCCGCGGATGGTGCACGGTCCGCATCTCTCCCACGCGGAATCCGTTCCAGTGCGCGAGCACGGGGATGAACCGGTGCAGCTCGCCACGCAGGCTCAGGGTCCGGACGACCTCCGCCCGATAGGCTTTCAAACCGCAGTTCATGTCGTGGAGCCGGACACCGGTCATCGAGGAGGTCACCGCGTTGAAGAGCTTCGAGGGCACCGTCTTCGTGATCGGATCCTGGCGCTTCTGCTTCCAGCCCGAGACCAGGTCGTAGCCTTCGTCGAGCTTTCCGATGAGGGATCCGATCTCCGAGGAGTCATCCTGTAAATCGCCGTCCATGGTGACGAGGACGCGTCCGCGCGCCGCGCCGAAGCCCACCGAGAGCGCGGCCGACTTGCCGTAGTTCCTGCGAAAGACGATGGCCCGGAGATTCGGGATGCGGCGGTGCAGCTCGTGAAGGCGCGCCACCGTGTCGTCGCTGGATCCGTCGTCCACGATCAGGATCTCGTAGCTCTTCCCGAGGGCCTCGAGATCCACCGTGAGCTTCTCGAGGAGCGGCTTCAGATTCTCGCCCTCGTTGTAGACCGGAACGAGCACGGTGAGATCCACCTGGCCGGGCCTCGCGTGGAGCGGCGGGCCCTCCATCACGTCTTCCGCTGCCATTCCCATTGGAGGAAGAGCCCCCGTTCGATTGAGGTGCGCGGCAGAAACCCGAGATCGCGGCGCGCGAGCTTCGTGTCGGCCGACGTGTCGCGAGGGTCTCCGTGCTGCGGCTCGACGTGGCGCCGCTCGAGCTTCTTCCCCACGAGCCGCTCGATCTCGTCGAGCACTTCCCGGAGCTCCACCCGATGCCCGCCGCCGACATTGTATGCGAATTCCGGCACGGGAAGGGTCAGGCTCGACACCGTGGCCCGGATCGCGTCCTCCACGAAGGTGAAGTCGCGCGTCTGCCTCCCGTCCCCGTACACCGTCACCGGCGTGCCCCGCCGTCCCGCCTCGAAGAAGCGGTGGAAGCCCATGTCGGGGCGCTGCCGCGGTCCGTAGACGGTGAAGTACCGGAGCGCCACCGCCGGGATTCCGTGCTCCCGCCGGTACGCATGGACCAGCGCTTCGGTCGCGAGCTTCGTCACGCCGTAGGGCGAGATGGGCCTCCTCGGCTCATCCTCCGGCGTGGGAGTGCGCGAGGCACTGCCGTAGACCGAGGAGCTGGACGCCACCGTGACCCGCTCCAGCGACCGGTCCCGGCACGCGTCCAGGAGCCGCTGCGTGGCGAGGACGTTGTGCTCCGCGTACTCGCGGAAGGAATCCCCCCAGCTCGACCGCACGCCCGGCAGCGCGGCCAGATGGGCCACGTGCGTCACGCCGTCGAGGAGCGGATTCAGGTCGGCGTGGCGCAGGTCCGATTCCAGGAAGCGGAACCCCGGATCCTGCCTCAGGCGTTCGAGATTCGCGCGCTTCACCGAGGCGTCGTAGTTGGGCGTGAACGCGTCCACCCCGGTGACCTCGAATCCCGCTCCCCGGAGCGCCTCCGCGAGCGTCGATCCCAGGAAGCCGGCGACGCCCGTGACGAGCGCGCGCACGGCCGCTCAGCGCGCTCCGCCGGCCGCGCGCGTCCCCTGGCCCGCCCGCGGCGCCTGGCCTGCCCGCGGCGTCTGGCCCGGCGGCGGCTCCGCCGAGATCCGGAGCGAGTCCTCGTACGCCTTGAGCCACGCTGCGCCCTGCGGGTCTTCGGGATGGGCCCGCGCCCAGGTACGCAGCACGTCCACGCCCTCCTGCTTGCGTCCCTCGAGCCAGAGCGCGCTGAAGAGCGCGCCGAACCAGTCGAAGTAGCGCTGGTCGATGGCGCAGGCGCGCCGGAGCTCGTCCAGCCCCTTCTCGATCAGGACCGGATTCCGGGTCTTGTGGCCGCGCTGCCAGTGGATGACGCCGAGGTGGTAATAGAACTCCGCGGAATTCGGGAAGCGCTGCTGCGCATCCGTGAAGACGCGCTCGGCATTCAGAGTGTCTCCCATGTCCTGATAGGACTTGCCGAGGTACTCGAGGAGCCCGGGGAAATCGGGCGTCATCTTGACAGCGTCCCGCAGCACGTTGAGCGCGTCCTTGGTCTGCCCCTCCTGCTGGAGCTGGTAGGCGACCTGGACGTGGGCCGCGCTGTAGTTCTGCACCAGCTTGTAGGCGTTGTCGTCCTTGTACACGGTCCGGTCGTAGTCGCGGTTCTTGTTCAGGAGCCCGCCGTAGCGGAACACGTGGTAGAGGTTGTAGAGGGTCTTGTTCACGTCCACGACGTGGTCCCCCACCGGAGTCGGGCTGATCCGGAACACCAGGCCTTCCAGGACCTGGTTCTTGTCGAATCCCAGCTGCTCGGGAACGGTGACCGCCATGTAGATCGGCCGCTTCCACCCGTTGACCTTCACCATGTCCGCGACGGCCTGATCCTTCACCCAGACGATCTTTCCCGTCTTCTCGTCCTGGTATGGCTGGATGGCATCGAGCTGGGAGTCGGTGAAGGAGAACGGAACGCGCGGCTCCTGGTCGCGCAGCTGCTTGATGTACCAGGGCGTGTTGAGAAGGCTCAGGTTCACGACCCGCACGTCCTTCCGTACCTTCTCCACCTCCTGGATGTACCAGAGCGGGAACGTGTCGTTGTCCCCGTTCGTGATCACGATCGCGTTCGGCGCGAGCGGCGTGAGCATGTTGTACGCGTAGTCGTGCGCGATGTAGAAGCCCGACCGGTCGTGCTCGTACCACCCGTTCTTGAGCGGGAGGAGCGAGATCCCGATCAGCGCCAGGGCCGCGATCCAGAGCCCCTTGCGCTCCCCTGCGAACGTGGCGGCCAGGCCGGATCGGGCCGGCTCGAGCGCCCGCGCGATCCAGTCCAGAATGCCCGCGGCGCCCATCCCCATCCAGATGGCCAGGAAGTGATAGGAGTTCGTGAAGAAATAATCGCGCTCGCGCACCTCGTGATCGGTGAAGTTGAGGTAGAAGATGAGCGCGGGGCCCATCACCACGTTCTGCGTCAGGAAGAACCAGAACGTCTTCTTGTCCCGCTTCCAGTTCCACCACGCGCCCAGAGCCAGAAGGAGGAACGGGATGGAATTGATCGCGAGGACCCAGAAGGAATCCGGGCCGAAGGGGCCGAATCCGCTCGTCAGCGTGTACTGCTGTCCGACGTAGCGGAAGTACATGTGGCTGATCTGGTACCAGACGTCCGCGCGGCGCTCGAAGGGGCTGGAGGGTCCGTACTGCTTGCGCAGGAGATAGTCCTTCCAGGTATGGAAGGTCTCCGGCGCTCCCTCGTTCACGTTGGGATGCTGCTGGCTGCGCACGAGGAGGAAGAGCTGGACGGTGAATCCCACCAGGAGCGCGATCATCCACCAGGTGAAGAGGTTGTTCTTCACGAGCTTCTTGCGGTTCAGGGTGTAGATCCCGACCAGAATCGCGAACACCGTGAGGATGAGCGGGAGGGGCACGTCCACGTCGGCAGAGAACTCGTTCACCCACAGGAAGAGGACGAACCCTCCCAGGAGCGCCGCCGATGCCCAGAATTTCCCCGTCTTGAAATAGTTCGGGCGGGCGATCGCGAAGAGCACGAGAAGGCCGGGGGCTACGAGAATCGTTCCGAGATGCACGGCCGCGGAGATGGAGAGGAGATAGACGATCAGGACCAGGAGCCGGTCGTTCCCGGTCTCCCCCAGATGCTCCCACCAGTTGAACGACAGCCAGATGGTGAACGCGACCAGGAAGGAGGACAGGGAGTAGACCTCGGCCTCGATGGCGCTGTCCCAGAAGGAGTTCGAGAATGCGACGAAGAACGCCGCGATCAATCCGCCGACCTCGCAGGCGAGCTGACGCGAGGGCTGCGATGCCTGGTCCCCGAACCACCGGCGGAGAGAGCGCACGGTGATGAGGAACGTGAAGAGCGCCGTGAGCGCCGAGGCCAGCGCGCTCATGAAATTCACCTTCCACGCCACGCCCCCGATCGGGATGAGGCTCATCATCCGCCCCAGCATCGTGTACACGGGATTCCCGGGCGGATGCGGCAGCCCCAGGATGTAGGACGTGGCGATGAACTCGCCGGAATCCCAGAACGGGACCGTCGGCGTCAGCGTCCGGAGGTAGGCCAGAAGCGGGACGAGGAAGGCGAACGCCGCGGCGATCAGGTGCCAGCGGTCCGCGTTCCTGCCCAGCGCGCTCACGTCTACCCGCTCCGCGCTCATCCCCGGCCTTCCCCCGGCGAGGCCTCTCGCTCGCCGATGCGCTTCTGCTTCCGCTGCTCGATGCGCTTCCCGATCGCGCGCCGCGGCGTGCGGGAGATGAAGATGAGCCCGCCCAGGAGGCTGATCAGGACCGAGATGATGTAGGTGAGGAACGGAATGCTGAAGGCCTGCTCCCGCGTCATACCCGCCATCCGGAAGAGCACCACCGCCGCCCCTTCACGCACGCCGATCCCGTTCAGGGAAATGGGAAGCGAGATGAGCGCCGCCAGGATCGGGACGAAGAGGAAGTAGTACGAGAGCGAGACGCGCACGCCCAGCGCCAGCCCGACGAGATAGTGGACGTAGATGCGGCTGATCTGCACGAGGGTGGACGCGACGTAGGCCGCCGCGAGCGCGCCTCCCTGATTCCGGAATCCGTGGAGGTCGTCCATGAGCCGCGCGATCGCGCGCTCCACCTTCCGGGCCCCGATCATGCGAAAGGGGCGCTCGAAGGCCTGGAGCACGCCGCGATGGAAGATGCTCACGAAGAGCGCCAGCGCCATGAGGAACACCACGAGCGTGGCCACGTACAGGGCGTGGAGGTGCACCCGGTCCAGGGCCGTGATCGAGGCGATGACGGCCAGGAATCCGATGGCCACCACGCCGATCAGCCGGTCCATGAGCGTCGCCGAGAAGACGGAGCTCACGCGGTCCGCGTGCTTGGAGGCGTCGCTGATGCGGGCGATGTCCCCTCCGATGTTCGAAGGCAGGAAATTGTTGAAGAAGAGCCCGACGAAGTAATACGACGCCGCCTTGGGATAGGGAATCGCCACCCCCTGCGCGCGGAGCAGCCGCGCCCAGAGCCAGCTCCCGATGAGGCTCGACACGAGAAAGAGCGCCGCGGCCAGGGCGAGGAGACCCGGATCGGCCGCGCGCATCGTACTCCATACGTTGCGCGGCGAGACCTTCGCGATGACGTACGCGAAGAGGAGCACGCTGAGGAGGATCTTGAGCGCGATGAGGGGCACTTTGAGCTTCCGGAGCGTGCCCGAGCCCGTCTCGCCCTTCATGCCGCTCCCGCCGCTCTCGCCGCGCGCTCGATCACGATCCGGCTCTCCGCGTAGCAGCGCTCCCACGTGAAGCCGCGCGCCCACCGGATCGCCGCCTCCGCCATGCGAAGCCTCCGGGGACGGTCGGTGAGGAGCGACACGATGGCGCCCGCGAGTGCCTGCGCGTCGCCGTGCGGCACCAGGATGCCGGTTTCCTGGTCCCGGACGGATTCGACGAGACCCGGGCTCCGGCTCGCCACGACGGGCGTGCCGCAGGCGTTCGCCTCGATGACGGTGAGGCCCCAGCCCTCCTTGGGAGAGGGCGCCGTGGCGACCAGCGCCTGGTTCAGGGCCGCCACCTTGTCCCGGTGGCTCAGGGCACCCAGGAACTCGACCCGGCTCTCGATCCCCAGCGAGCGCGCCAGCGATTTCAAGACGTCGCGGTAGGGACCGTCGCCCACGATCCGGAGCCTCGCCTCCGGGACGCGGATCAACACGAGGGGAAAGGCGCGGATCAGATGCTGCGCGCCCTTGTACTTCCGGAGGCGTCCCACGAAGACCACGATGGGCGAATGTCGAGCCTCGGGCGGGACCGTGACGGCGTAGGCGTCGTGATCCAGGCCGCAGCGCACGACATCGATCCGCTCGCGCGAAATTCCGCGCTGCACGAGATCGTCTCGCGTGCTCTCGGAGATGGCGAGGAACGGAACGCCGCGGTACACGAGGGGAATCAAGCTCTCGTGGGCCCGTACCAGGGCGCCCAGGACGGGCGAGGCCTCCTGGAACACGGTGGAGCCGAAGAGATGCGGCACCACGGCGAGCACAGGGGCGCGGACGTACCAGGGCGTGAAGAAGGGAACCTTGTTGATGTCTTCCAGGACAAGATCAAATCGCTCTCCCCGAAGCTTTCGTCGATACAGCTGGGCGAGGGCAAGATGCGCATTGTACCACGATCCCGCGCGCAGGACGCGCATGCCCTGAACCGTTTCCTCGGCCTTCGATCCCGGGAACGCTTCCGCGAGCCAGGTCACCTGGTCGCCGTCCCGCACGGCGCGGGTCAGGATCTCCGAGAGATGGAGCTCGGCGCCCCCGGCCTCCGGGTGCCGGGGGTCCCTCCAATTGAAGGCGAGGAGATTCACCCGATAGATACACCGGAGGGCGAGGAATCCGCCCGCTCTTTTCGGCCGAGCGCGCCGATCACGAAGTAGGTGTAGAAGGCGATCCGGCTCTTGCGGAGCCGGGCGCGGGCCGTGGCCATGAGGCGGGAGAGCAAGGGAAGGGGCGGCGGGAAGAGGGGCAGCCGCGCGACACGCGATCGAAGGAGCACCACCCGGAGCGAGCGGTAGAGGAGCCCGGGGACCATCCAGTTTCCGTACCGCCGCGTCACGGTCACCCCGGCCCTCCGCATGAGCCCCTCCAGCTCGCCGATCGTGAACTCGGTCTCCCACCCCGCGAACCACTTCCCCATCGCGATGAGGAGATGCTTGAGCACCGTGTAGAGATGGAAGCGCTGCGGCACGTCCACGAGCAGGACTCCCTCCGGCTCCAGCGCGCGGACGTTCTCGCGCAGGAGCGGGAGCGGATCGCGGAAATGCTCGAGGAGGCCTTGATGGAACACCACGTGGAAGGCGCCGTCCCGGAAGGGCATCCGGAGCGCGTCCGCGCGAACCAGGTGAACGCGCTGTCCCGCGCGCTCGGCGACGGCGCGGGATACGTGCAACGAGGCCAGGGAATAGTCCAGCACCACCGCGACCGCCCCGGCCTGCGCCAGCGTGACGCTGTCGCGTCCGGAGCCCGCCCCCACCTCGAGCACGCGCTTCCCCGCGACCGGGGTCGCGGCCAGGATCTCCTCCACCACGCGTCCCTCGGTGGGATAGACGTCCTCGATCTCCGCGCGCTCGCGCCAGAAGCGCGACCAGTGGGCTTCGGTGGATTGACGCACGGACTATTCCCCGGAGGCGAGTCGCGCGGCCAGGACGGGCGGGAGGCTCGCGGCGCGGATCTTCTCCTGCGCCGCTTCGATGTCGTACGGCACGCGCACGAACTCGATCGTGCCCACGGGCTCCTCGAGAAGGACGAAGCATGCGCGCGGGTCGCGGTCACGCGGCTGGCCGACGCTCCCGACGTTCACGATGTAGCGATAGAGCGGATCGAAGCGAAGGGTGGTGGGCGGCAGCGACTCACACCCGGCCGCGGTGCGCTCGAAGATCGCGGGCTGGTGCGTGTGCCCGATGAAGCAGGCGGCCTCGGTGAAGAACTGGAACTGGGGCTCCGCGTCGAAGCGGTCGAAGATGTACTCCCAGTCGCGGGGCGCGGCCGGGGAGGCGTGGACGAAGAGATACGGCTCGCGGCGCTGCGACAGGGTGAGAGCGCGCAGGTAGTCGCGGTTCTGGGTCGTAAGGACTTTCGCGGTCCAGAGCGCGGCGGCCTTCGCGTTCGGGTTGAAGCGCGAGATCTCCGGTCCGCCGCTCGCGGCGGAATCGTGATTGCCCAGGAGCACCAGCTGGGAGCGCTTCCGGATGAGGTTCAGGCACTCGTTCGGGCTGCCGCCGTAGCCGACCGCGTCCCCGAGGCACAGGATCCGGTCCGCGCCGCGTTCGTCCACGGCTTTCAGGACCGCCTCCAGCGCTTCGAGGTTGGCGTGTACGTCGGAAAGGAGCGCCGTCTTCATCCCGGTGGCCGCACGTCGTGGGCGAGCCGGTCCAGGATGCCGTTCACGAAGGCGCCGGAGGTTTCCATGCCGTATTTCTTGGCGATTTCGATCGCCTCGTCAAGCGCAACCCGTACCGGCACCTCGGCGTGGTAGAGAAGCTCCGCCGCGGCGAGGCGGATCACCGAGCGATCGGTGGCGGCCATGCGCGAGAGCGACCAGTTCTTGGCGATGCGCGAAACAACGGCGTCGATCTCCGGCTGATGGAGCGCCAGGGTGGAGACGAGCGAGCCCGCGAAGTCCCGGGTCTCGGAATCGGCCGCCTCCTCCAGATCTTCCAGAATTTCCTCGTAACAGCGCTCGACGGGATCGCCGGTCACGTCCGATTGGTACGCCGCGCGAAACGCCAGCTCGCGGGCCTGGCGCCGCCGCGTCAACGCGGCCTCCGTCCCAGCGCGCGGCAGAGTCGCGCCATCTCGATCGCGCCCTCGGCCGCCTCCTCACCCTTGTTGCCGTGCGCTCCGCCCGCCCGCTCCAGCGCCTGCTCCTCCGTGTCCGTGGTGAGCACACCGAAGAGCACCGGGACGCCGCTCTCGTAGGAAGTCCGGGCGATTCCACGGGAGGCCTCCCCCGCCACGTAGTCGAAGTGGGGCGTCTCCCCCCGCACGACCGCGCCCAGGCAGACGATGGCGTCGTGCTTCCGGGAGGCCGCGAGGCGCTTCGCGACGGCCGGGAGCTCGAAGGCGCCCGGTACCTTCACGACCAGGACGTCCCGCGCGCGCACCCCGCGGCGCTCGAGAGCCCCGAGGGCGCCCTCGAGGAGCCGCGCTCCCACGCGCTCGTTGAAGCGAGAGAGAAGGACCGCGATCCTAAGCCCCGCGCCCTCGAGCGTCCCCTCGAGCACGCGAGGAGCGCCGCCCCCCGCCGAGGAAGCGGATCGGGCGGGAGCGGATCGGGCGCGGCTCATGGCCGGTAGCCCCGCTTCCCGTTCCCACGCGCCGCGTGCGTCCGGACGGCGAGCGGATGCTTCAGGAGATGCCCCAGACGGTCGCGCTTGGTCGCGAGATAGCGCGCGTTCGAGACGTTGGGAGTGATCTCCAGCGGCTCGCGCGCCACGACGTCGATCCCGTATTCGCGGAGCGCCTGGATCTTGCGCGGGTTGTTGGTCAGTAGCCGGACCTTGGAGTACCGGAGATCGCGGAGGATCTGCGCCGCCACGCCGTAGTCGCGAAGATCGGGCGCGAAACCCAATTGGAGATTGGCCTCGACCGTGTCGAGCCCCAGGTCTTGCAGCTCGTAGGCGCGGAGCTTGTTCGCGAGGCCGATGCCGCGCCCTTCCTGGCGAAGATACAGGAACGCTCCCGCGCCCTCGCGGTCGATGCGCTCGAGCGAAGCCTCCAGCTGCTCCCCGCAGTCGCAGCGCTGGGATCCGAAGACGTCGCCGGTCAGGCACTGGGAGTGCACGCGCACGAGGCGCGGGCCCTTCCCCGCCGTTCCCTTCACGAGGGCGACGTGGTGGTACCCGTCCACCTGGCTCTCGTACACCATCACGCGGAAGCTCCCGAAACGGGTCGGGAGGCGCGAG
This sequence comes from Candidatus Dormiibacterota bacterium, assembly GCA_035635575.1. Taxonomy (GTDB): domain Bacteria; phylum Eisenbacteria; class RBG-16-71-46; order SZUA-252; family SZUA-252; genus WS-7. The sequence goes on from DASQAV010000008.1 coordinate 45,009, forward strand.
GACGCCACGCGTCGGATGAGCCGCTCGTGAAGGTATCGGTAGCGGATCAGATCCCGGATCGTGACGAGCACGAGCTCGTGCCGCCGGGCGAGCCGCGTCAGGTCGCGTCCCCTCGCCATCGTTCCGTCCGGGGACAGGATCTCGCAGAGGAGCCCCGCGGGCTTGAGCCCCGCGAGCCGCACGAGATCCAGCGCCGCTTCGGTGTGGCCGGGGCGCTTCAGCACGCCCTCGTCCGCGGCGCGCAGCGGGAACACGTGCCCCGGACGCGCCAGGTCCTCGGGCTTCGTCCTGGGATCCGCGAGCGCCCGGATCGTGAGCGCCCGGTCATGGGCCGAGGAACCCGACGTCGTGCCGCGAAGGAGATCCACCGAGACCGTGAACGGCGTCGCGAATCGCGCCGTGTTGACCGGAGCCATGAGCGAGAGCCCCAGCGCTTCCAGCCGGCTTCCCGGCATCGACACGCAGATCAGACCACGCGCTTCCCGGGCCATGAAGTTCACGTCGTCGGCCGAGGCCTTCTCCGCCGCCATCACGAAGTCTCCTTCGTTCTCGCGGTCCTCGTCGTCCACGACGACCACCATCTTCCCGGCGCGGATCGCCTGGAGCGCTTCCTCGATGCTCGAGAACGCTTCGGGACTCTTCATGCGCGGCCGCTCCGTGCCTCGAGCCCGGACGGCGCCGCGAGGATTCCGCGCGCCAGTGCCAGGCGCTCGAGATACCGGGCCAGGAGATCCACTTCCAGATTCACGTCGGTTCCCTCCTCGTATTCCGATGCGATCGTGTGCTCGAGTGTGTACGGCACGAGCGCGACCACGGCCCGCGTGCCCTCGCACGCGGCCACCGTCAGGCTGATGCCGTCCAGGGCGATCGATCCCTTCACCGCGACATAGGGTGCAAGCGATTCCGGGATCTCGACCGAGACGAGCACGTCGCTTCCCGACCGGCGAACCGACGCGATCCTCGCGACGGAATCCACGTGCCCCGAGACCCAGTGGCCGCCCAGCTCATCCCCCAGCCGGAGCGCCCGTTCCAGATTCACCCTTCCGCCGGGGACGAGCTTCCCGAGCGTGGTGTGGCGCAGCGTCTCCGGCACCGCGGTCGCGTGGAGGACGCCCTCCTGCGCCCGCTCCACCGTGAGGCAGACTCCGTTCACGGAAACGGAGGCCCCCGCGGGCGGAGGAGCGTCAAACCCGGCGCGGATGCTGAGCCGGACCGCTCCCGGGCCCGCCGGTGTTGCATCCGGCGCGAGAGGTCCGATGGCTTCGACGCGTCCCACCCGCTCGACGATGCCGCTAAACATCGCGCTCCTTCCGGACCTGGCCCTCGATCCAGAGGTCCCGGCCCACGCGCCGCGTCACGAGCGACTCCACCTCGATCGCCTCGTCCAGATGGGCGCGGCCGAGATCGCGCGTCCATGCCGGGGCGCTGGCACCTCCCAGGATCCGGGGCGCGATTCCCACCGCGACGCGGTCCGCGAGCCCTTCGCGAAGGATCGCCGTATGCACGGTCGGCCCTCCTTCCACGAGGAGGGAGAGCCTTCCCTCCCCGGCCAGCTTCCGGAAGAGCGCCTGGAGCGGTACCCGCCCCGTTTCGTCCGGAGCGAAGGCAGAGACCCGGACGCCGAGCGCCTCCAGCGCCTGGATCGCCGGGCGCTCCTGGGAGACGGTCGCGATCAGGAGCGGTGCCTCATGCGCCGAGCGGACGAGCCGCGAGCCGGCCGGGATGCGAAGCCGCGAGTCGAGCACGACGCGGAGCGGATTCCGTCCCTTCCAGAGCCGCACCGTCAGCTCCGGGTCGTCCCCCAGCACCGTGCCGATTCCGACCAGGATGGCGTCGTGCTCCGCCCGGAGCCTATGGCAGAGCCTCTGCTCCTCTTCCCCGCCCAGGCCGCGCGATTCTCCGGCGTCGCTCGCCATGCGGCCGTCGAGCGAGATCATCGATTTGAGCATCACCCACGGGAGCCCGGTGGCCAGGAACTTGAGATATGCCGCGTTCAGCTCCAGGCATTCCTCGCGGCGCACGTCCTCGACCACCTCGATCCCGGCGGCGCGCAGCGCCGCAACACCACGCCCGTCCACGAGCGGATTCGGATCGCGCATGCCGAGGATCACGCGGCGAATCCCGGCCCCGACGATCGCGGCGACGCAGGCAGGCGTGCGCCCCTGATGGGCACAGGGCTCGAGCGTCGAGACGAGCGTCTGGCCGCGGGCGCGATCCCCGGCTTCCTCCAGAGCCCGCACCTCGGCGTGCGCCTCGCCCGCGCGCGCGTGGAAGCCACGGCCCACGATGGCGCCGCCGCGCAGCACGACCGCGCCCACGCGCGGGTTGGGATGCGTGGTGCCCACCCCGCGGCGCGCGAGACGGATCGCCGCCGTCATGGCTTTGTCCTCGGTCCCGGAACGATGACGGTCGGGTGCCCGCCGGGAAGGTTCTTTCGCCGCTGTCGTGATCCGCATGCTCATGAAAAATGCCCCGCAGGCAGACACCCGCGGGGCGCACCCGGCCCAAGGCCGGTCGCATCCGTCCACTGTGGCCATCCTTCTCCCATCCAGACTTTGACTGTCGGCTCCGGAATTTCACCGGATCTGCCGCGGGGGGATACCCCTTTGGCTCGCGGGCTGTTACCGCCGGTGGGGACTTTCACCCCGCCCCGAAGGATGTCTGCGATTCGTATCGGATGGTAGTCCGAACGAGCTGCTAGCGCAAGAGGATGAGCTTCTTCGCCTGGACGTCGCCGTCGGCTTCGAGGCGGTAGAAGTAGGCGCCGCTCGCGAGCTCCCGCCCGTGATCATTGGTACCGTCCCAGGTCACGCGATATTCCCCGGCGGGCATCATCCGATCCGCGAGGCTCCGCACCGGTGCTCCGGACACGTTGAACACGAGGAGACGGACGCGCGTGGGGTGCGAGAGCGTGAACCGGATCGCGGTGTGGGGATTGAAGGGATTCGGCGCGGCGTCGAAGAGCTGGGCGCGCGGCGCTCTCGGTCCCGACGAGACGTCCACGCCGGTGGCGATATAGCATCCTGGAACCTCGAGCTCCTCGACGAGCGTCCGGTAGAGGAGGAGATTCAGGCGCGTGGCGCTCTGGATCGAGGCCAGGCCGAACCCGAGCAGGACGGAGCGCGAGGAATCCGCGACCACCCCGACCGAATCGCGGAACTCCACGGCGCCCGTGAACCCGTTGGGATAGGTGATCCAGGCGCGCGCCTTCCCGCCGGCGCAGGTGGAGCCCGCCAGCGCGTCGAAGCGGTTCAGTACAGGACACTGTCCGTTCAGCAGGAAGGGCTCGGAGGCGATGCGCGTCCCGGCCGCACCCACCGTCAACGGGCTGAGCGAGTCTTGTGGAATGTTCTCCCACACGTCGCGAATGTAGCTCGTACCCAGCGTGCACGTGAGGAACGTGCCGATGTCCTGCCCGTTCGCCGCCAGGTCGTAGGCGAGATTGTCCCCCGCGAGCACGAGCCCCCGGTTCCCTCCCGGAAGCTTGGCCCACGTCTTCAAGAGCTGCTGGTCCTCGGCGGAGAGGGTCAGGGAAGAGCGCGTTCCCACGTCCCAGATGATCGCGGAATACACGCCGAGCGAGCCCACGGGCACGCCGGGCCAGTACCGGATCGGATCATTGGGCGGCCCGCCCCCGATCGCGTTCCCCATGGCGCTGGTGGGAGCGTTCATGTCGTAACGGTCGTAGCGCAGGCCGAGTGCTGAGAGCGTCTGGTCCATCGAAGGGCTGGGATCCACGCCCGCGTACGCGTTCACGTAGAGCACGTTCGCCGTGTTGCCCGCGCACGTGCCCGACGCGCTCTGGATCGCGGGCAGCACCGTGGCGTTGAGGTAGTGCGAGGCGGAAAGCGCATCCAGCGGAAGCGTGGCCGTCGCGTCGAGCGAATCGGTCACCGCGAAATAGTAGCGAAGCGTCGTGCCCCGCGCGTAGGCGCCCGCGGGAACGTCCGCCGAGTACGCGCTGGGAATGGCGGCGCCGTAGGGCGTCAGGGGCAGGCTCAGGAAAGCGCCGCCGTCCAGACTGTAGAAGAACTGGGCTGCCTTGAGCCCGCGGGACGCGGAAAGGCGCACCGAGACGCTGTCCCCGCGGGGGGTGTTGAAATTGTCGTTGGAATGGAACGCCGTCGTCTTGAAGGTGTCCTGGAAGAGGTCCTCTTCCGAAGCCACGATCGAAGGGGGCGCGAGCCCGACGACGCCGACCGCGAGGTTGTCGAAATAGACCGACGTCCCCGAGGGTGTGGAGACACCGTCGCAGTAGAGCTGCGAGTAGTCCGCGACCTCGATCATGAACTGCACGGAATCCTTGCCCGCGGCGGCGGTAAGTGGGATGGACTGGCGCAGCCATTCCTTCTCGCTGCCGGCGTAGAGCTGGCTCGTGGCCGGGCTCCAGGTCGACCAGGCCCCGCCCGCGTTCCGGGTGCGAAGCCTGACGGCGTAGTAGAAGCAGGCGAACTGCGGGAGGTTTCGATAGACATCCCAGGCGGCGAACACCTGATCCGCCCGATTCACGAAAACCGAAGGGCTGATCAGCTTGTCATCCATGCGCGTCGTCAGGGATCCCGTCGATGGATTGGTCACGTCCCAGACCTTCGAGGTGTTGGACGTGCAGACCTGCTCTCCGGGAGCGTTGGCGCGGATGCGCCAGAAATCGCCGGCCGCCGGGAAGGTGGATACGGTCCACGTCCCTTGCCCGAACTCGAAATCGTCGAAGAAGCGCAGGTCCGTCGTGCCCGCTTTCACAGTCACGTTGTCGATCGACCAGCCGTCGGCGTTCGGGACGAGTCCGTCCGAGGAGGACCCCTGGACGTCGCTCCGGAATACGAACCGGAAATGCACCGGGTTGACCTTGGCGATGATCGAATCGGGGATCTGCACCGTGGCGGTATCACACGGCGCGCCCGCGGGTCCGTGCACCGCGCCCGTCCATTGATGGACCCCAATCCAGCCGTCGACGGGATCGAAGATCTCGAGGTACGCGAAATCGAAGTTCGCCTCGACGCTGAGCTGATGCTTGAAGGAGATCTTCACCGGGCTCGCCGCGCCGGTGAGGCTCACGAAGTTCTCGAGGGTCTGGTTCCAGCCGTTGTCGTAGCCGTATCGATTCGCGTCCAGGACCCAGGTCGAGTCGATTCGCCCGCACCAGAAGGCGTTCCCCTGGCAGCCGTAGGTGGTGGCGATGTGCCAGGCGGCGGGCTGGAAGGAGGCGTCCTGGTGGGCATAGCCCCCTTCGTTCGAGGGGCTGGAGCGGGTCTCGAGGCTGTCGCGGTACACCCAGACCGTGTCGCCGCTCTGATTTCTTTGCTGGCTCCGGAACACCCAATCCTGCCGTCCCGGCTTTGCACGCGGGGTCACGTTTCCGGGACCGGGAAGCGGGAGCGATCGACTGGCGAGGCGAGGATAGACTCTTACGGAATAAGGGGATGGCGCCGCCGCGAGGGAGACCGATCCACCTGCCAGAGCCGCGCCGAGGGAGGCAAAGCAAAGCACGGCGGAGGCAGAGGCACGGAAGCGGGTCACACTTCTATTTTACCACGAGAGACTACCTAAGTTCCTCTGAGATCACAGGCTGGGCGCCCAGCTTCCGGGCCAATCCTTTCACCGCTTTGAGGGTTTCGGCACCGGTCGCGGACGCCCACGGATCGAAGCGACCCCCCTCCCGAAGCGGAAGACCCAGGGCTGTAGCCTCGCGCGCCGCGCGGGCGAGATAATGCCTGCGTCCCAGATCGGGAAATGGATCGAGTCCCTGGTTCGGGGCGCTCGGGGCGGCCGCGATTCCCGCGCCCGGAGATCCCGAATTCCCCGCGGCCTGCGGCGTGCCCTCGATCTCCATGAGGAGGAGCGCGAGCGCCCCGCGCGTGACCGGATCTCCGAGATGATAGGAGCGGTCGGCAAAGGGAGTGATCCATCCGCGCGCCATCGCCGAGCGGATCCATCGCTCTCCCCAGGCACCGCGCGCCTCCTCCGAATCGGAGGGACGGGCCGTCTCCGCGCGCCAGCTGGGCCGTTCCGGATCGGCGCCCAGCTCGGCGGCGAGCAGCACGCCGAGCTCTCCGCGTGAGAGCGTGGAATGCATGCGGAGCGCCACGTACCCCACGGGCAATCCCGCGGCAACGTAGCGGGACTCCAGCGCGGAAGTCAGGGCGGCCTGCGTGGGTGCGTGGCTCGGATCGCGAGCGAGCGCTTTCGTGAACGCGTCCACGGCCAGCTTCACGTCCCCCGCCTGCGCATAGGCGCGGCCCAGCTCGAAGTAGGGCTCGGCACTCAACGTGTCGAGCGCCGCGGCGCGGAGGAGCTCGGTCTTGGCATCGAGGTAGCGGTGGGTGGCAATGTGAAGCCGCCCCAGCGCCACGTGCGCCGAGGCGCTCTGAGGCATGAGCTCCACGGCGCGCGCCAGGGAGCGCCGCGCCGTCTCCGCTTCCCCCAGCTGCAGCGAGGCCTGCCCCGCGCCCATCTCGGCCCGGAACTCCAGATCGCGCACGCCCGCCCGCTTCGCGGCCGCCGCGGCGCGCGCGTAGAACGCGCGCGCCTCCGCCGTGGCGCCTCGCGCGCTCGAGGAATCTCCAGCGGCAAGAAGCACCGGGATCGAGGCGGAGTCCTCGGGACGCGCCGGGCGCGCCTCGTGTCCGCCGGCACAGCCGGACAGAGCCCAGGCGAGGAGGAGTAGCGTCGTGGCGGGAAGCGTTCTAGGCATGGAGAAGTTTTCGCTCCTTGAAGCTCGCGTATGCGTCCTTCGCGACCACGACGTGGTCGAGAATATCGATGCCGAGAATTCTCCCGGCTTCCACGAGGCGGCGCGTGATCGCGAGATCCTCCTCGCTCGGCGTCGGGTCCCCGGACGGATGATTATGGGCCAGGATCAGGCTCGCGGCCGAGACCGCGATGGCGGGCTGGTACACCTCGCGCGGATGGACGATGCTCGCGTTCAGGCTGCCGATGGAGATGATCTCGCGGCGGAGCACCTGATTTCGTGAATTCAAATAGAACCCGACGAAATGCTCCCGGTTGGCGCCGCGTATGTCCCGGGTGAGATCGAACACCGTCTCGGGTCCGCGCACAAGCGCCGCCGCGTCTCCATCCGGCCAGAGCCGCCGCCCCAGCTCCGCCGCCGCGAGGAGCTGCGCCGCGCGCGCCTGCCCCAGACCTTTCACGAGCAGGAGCTCCTCCACCGGAACCCGATGAAGCTGACGCAGGGGGATGGCCGACGTGACCCGCGTCCCCAGCTCCAGAACACCCTCCCCCGGACCGCCCGTTCCGAACAGTACCGCCACCAGATCCGCATCCGTGAGGACGCCGGGTCCGGACTGGAGCAACCGCTCGCGCGGGCGCTCATCTTCCACCATGTCGTCGATCGTGGTTCGTTTCTTCCGCCGCATCCCAAGCACTCCTCCGGGAGCGGTGTCGCGGGTGTGTTGAAGCGAGGTGAGCCGATGCTAGGGAGGAACCGTCGCCCAGGCAAGGGGAAAACTAGAGCCTGAGATCGTTCCGGTACACGCGGATGGTCGCGCGGGAGCGGAGCCGGTCCGTCCATGCCGCGGTCTGTCTCTCGAAGAGCTCCTCGCGGAGCTCATTCTTGTGCTCCGCATACTCCTTGGGGCCGAGTGCTGAGACGGAATCCACGACCGCGTAGAGCGTGCCCATGGCTCCCGCCCGCGGACGGAGCACGTGACCCGGGCGCCCGGAGAAGATCTCCGCGTAGAACGACGAATCGCGCGCGAGCACCGAATCGCGCGCCAGCTCCGGGACCGGACCCGTGCGCGGGAAGGACCGCGAGAGGCGAAGTCCCCCGAGCGGAATCGCGAGCGTCTCGAGGTCCTTTCCCCGCTCGAGATCGCGCCGCAGCGCGGCGCCGATGGAATCCACGAGCGCCCGGCGCTGCACCAGCTCCATGTCCTGGATGGCCTGGTCCTTCACCGCGCCGAACTCGGCCTCACGGGGCGGGACCGCGCGCGTGAGCCGGGCCACGAGGTATCCCCGCTCGACCTGGATGGGGCGCGACACGCCTCCCGGAGCGAGCGAGCCGATACGCTCCTCCACCTCCGGGACGGGCCCGACGCCGGGCGAGGGCTCTCCTTGCGCCACCGGGGGCGACGCGATCATTCCGCCGTGCTCCTTGGCCAGCTCCTCGAAGCGGGCCCCCGGCGCCTCGGCCCGGCGCGCGAACGACCCGGCCGCCTCGGAAGCGAGCGTATCCACGAGGCTCTCCCCCAGGACGCCGCGGATCTCGGCGCGCGAATCGTCCAGCGTCCGGAGCCGCTGCGGCTCCTGATGGTCCATGCGGATCACGTGGAACCCGAACTGCGTCTCCACCACGGGGCTCAGCTCTCCGTCCTGGAGCGCGAAGGCTGCATCCCCGAATTCCTTCACGACCTGCCCGCGCGTGATCTCGCCCAGATCCCCGCCCTTCGCGGCAGAGGTGCGATCGGTCGAATTCTCCTTCGCCAGCGACTCGAAATCCTCCCCGGCCTTGGCGCGGCGGAGCACCTCGAGGGCTTGGGCCCGGGCCGCGCTCCGGGCTCCCGCGCTCTCGCCGGGACGGAATCCGATGAGGACGTGGTGAACGCGAGCGCGCGCCGGCACCGTGAATTCGATCTTGTGGGTCTCGTAGTACGCACGGATCGAGTCCTCCGGAACCGGCGCCGAGTCCGCCTTCATCTTCGCGAAGAGAACGTAATCGAAGGCCCAGCGCCGGGGCGTCTGATACCGGTCACGGTGCGATTCGAACCAGCTCCGCGCGGCGCGCTCGGTTTCCGCCCGGCGTTTCAGCTCGATCTCGGAGCGGGCCTGCGGGCGCACCGCTTCGTAGGGCGGCTGGTAGCGGTCGTTCCGCTCCACCACGCGCGCCACGAAGACCGAGTCCCGGAGCACGCGCGGTCCGACCACGCTGCCGGGCGACATCGTGTAGAGCGAGTCGAGAAGGGAGCCCTCGAGCAGGAGGGCCCGCTCCGGAGGCTGTCCCCGGTAGATGGAGACGGGATCGAGCGTGGCGTCGAAGCGCCGCGCCACCTCTTCCGCAGCCTCTCCGCGCCGGAGGCGGAACGCGGCATCCCCCAGGGTGCGGAACGCCAGGTCCAGCTGGCGCTCCTTCCGCACCAAATCCGGTAATGATTTCAGCATGGAGTCCGCCCAGACGTGAGCCGTGTCCGGCATGCCGGAGCTCTTGCGGATGCGCTCGAGAGCGCGCGACAGGTCGCGGTCGGATACGGGACGGGAATCGGTGAAGGAATCGGTGGCGCGCGCCAGAACCACGGCGCGCAGGAGCGGAACGCGGTAACGCTCGGGACGGGCCGCGAAATCGATTCGAGCGAGCGAGTCGGTCTCCGCCGACCGGACTTCCGTATCCGCGTGGCGCTTGACCTGACCCACCACCTCGCGGAAGGGGCGCGCCTTGGGCTCCCGATGCTCCTCGAGGCGGGCGATGATGTAGAAGGTTCCGAACTTGAGCGGATCCGGGAGCCACTGCTTCGGACGGGCGTTCTTCAGCGCCTCGACCAGGGCGTCGGAGCGTCCCAGCCCCCGCACCGGATCCCCCACCCGGAAGATCCCCGTATCGTGTACTCCGCCGTATTCCTTGGCCACCGTCTCCGCGGATCGGCCCGCCCTGAGCGCCGCAAGCAGCGCCCTCGCGGCCAGCTGCGTCTGCGCCTCCACCGCGGCCCGGAGCGAGTCCGATGCCCGGCCAGCCGGCTCGATGGGAACGCGGAGGTACGTGAGCCGCGCCTCTTCGGGAGACTGGAACTCCTCGGCGTGACGGTCGTAGTAGGCGCGGATCTCCTCCGCGGTCGCCTCGCGCTCCAGCGGCGCGAGATCCGTAGTGAGCCAGAGATAGCGGATGGACGCTTGGGCCGTTCGGCTCTGAAATTCCTTTCGGAGCTCGGACTCGGGAATCGCGTAGCGCGTCCGCATCCACGCCACGTACTTGTCCAGGAGCACGGCGTTTCTCACCTGCTCCGCGATCACGCGGTAATTGGACTCGGGGGAATACTTGAACTGCCGGAACTTCTCCGGATCCACCTTCCCCGCCGTCTTGAAGTAGTCGTTCTTCTGGAGGCGCGCGTCCAGCTCCGCCTCGGTCGCGGTGAATCCGCGGCGCTTCGCGTCCGCGACCCAGAGCCGCTCGCGCACGAGCTCTTCGAAGACATTCTTCCGGAGGAGCGTCTTCTCATCTCCCGTGAGCGCGCGGCCCGCGCGCGCCTCGACCTCTCGGAAGTACGGGTCCGCCAGCCGGTCCCACTGGAGCTTCTGGATGGGGATCCCGTCCACGACCGCGATGGTGACGGTGTCGGCCCGCTGGATCGCGACGGGAGGGGCCGGAGCGGGAGCCGCGGTCACGGGCAATACCCAGAGAAGTCCCAGGAAGAGCGGAAGGACCGGGATTCGCGCGCGAAAAGGAAGAGGGTGTTTCACGGGATTCACGAGTTTATTCAGGAGCTCAGGACCTGTCCATCCCAAATACAGCCGAACGCCCGCTTTTCTCCAGGGGAAGGTTGATGGCGGGGGAACCGATCCACTACGATGACCCCTCACGCTGCCCGCGAGGCAGCGATCCGAACGTACGAGGGGGGGTTCCATGCCACCCGATCTCGAATCCAATGTCGCCGAGCGGCTTTCCCCGGAAGATCTCCTGGAGGCGTGGCACCTTCTCGTCCCGGAAGATCGCCTGGAGAGTTTCCGGGCGCTGTCCCGGCCGGAAGCGGAAGATCTCTTTCTCAGCCTGAGCGCGCCCGACCAGGCCGAGCTCCTGCGCGCGCTGCCCCAACCGGAGCGCCGCTCCTGGATGCGTCTTCTCGCACCCGACGATTGCGCGGACCTGGTCCAGGTGATCCCGCACGAAGATCGTGAGGAGCTCCTCTCCCTGCTGGACGACACCACGCGCAAGGAAGTGAACGGCCTCCTGGCCTACGCCGAGGACGACGCGGGAGGTCTGATGAATCCGCGATTCGTCCGGGTCCGCCCCGAGATGACCGCCGACGAGGCGATCACGTACCTCCGCCGGCAGGCCCCGGACCGGGCGGGCGCCATGCACTACGCCTACGTGCTGGATCCGGAACAGAGACTCCGCGGCGTCGTGTCCTTCCGCAAGCTTCTCGCGGCGAAGCCCGATCAGCGTGTGTCCGAGGTCATGCAGACCGATCTCATCAAGGTCCCGGAGAAGATGGACCAGGAAGACGTGAGCCGTCTCTTCGCCACGTACCGCCTCATGGCGTTCCCGGTCGTCGACGGGAACGGGCACATGAAGGGGATCGTGACCCTGGACGACATCGTCGACGTCGTCCGCGAGGAGGCCACGGAGGACATCCAGAAGATCGGAGGTACCGCGCCGATGGACGCGCCCTATCTCCGGATCAGCATCGTGGACATGATCAAGAAGCGCGGCGGCTGGCTGGCCGCGCTCTTCATCGGCGAGACCCTGACCGCGACCGCGATGGGCTACTTCGAGGCGGAGATCGCACGCGCCGTGGTGCTCGCGCTCTTCGTGCCGCTGGTCATCTCCAGCGGGGGGAATTCCGGAAGCCAGGCCACCACGCTCGTGATCCGGGCGATGGCGCTGGGTGAAGTGCGGCTGCGCGACTGGTGGCGGGTGGTCCGGCGCGAGGTCATCTCCGGGCTGGGGCTCGGGGGCATCCTCGCCGTCATCGGGATGGGACGCATTCTTCTCTGGCAAGCCCTCTTCCATACCTACGGCCGGCACTACCTCCTGGTGGCGCTCACGGTGGCGGCGAGTCTGGTGGGTGTGGTGCTCTGGGGAACGGTCGTGGGCTCGATGCTGCCGTTCCTCCTTCGCCGGCTGGGATTCGATCCCGCCAGCTCCTCCGCGCCCTTCGTCGCGACGCTCGTCGACGTGACGGGGCTCATCATCTACTTCACGACCGCGAGACTGATTCTTTCGGGGACCCTGCTCTAGGGAGCGGCGTGCAGCGGCTCGCCCGCCTGCTCCTCGGCGTGGTAGGAGCTCCGCACCAAGGGCCCCGACGCCACCTGCCGGAATCCCAGCTTCAGGCCGTACTCACGATAGTGCGCGAATTCCTCGGGCGGCGCGTACCGCTCGAGCGGCAGATGGGATCCCGAGGGGGGCAGGTACTGTCCCAGCGTCACCATGGAGCAGCCGTGGTCCCTCAGGTCGCCCAGGAGCTCCTCCACCTCCTCCACCGTCTCCCCCACCCCCAGCATGATTCCCGACTTCGCCGGAATGCCGGGAGCGATCTCGGTGACGCGGCGCAGCAGCGTCAGCGAGCGCGCGTACCGCCCCGCGGGGCGCACGCGGGGATAGAGGCGCTTCACCGTCTCCATGTTGTGGTTTAGTACGTCGGGCCGCGCCGCCAGGACGCATTCCAGCGCCTCGCGGTTCCCCAGGAAGTCCGGAATGAGCACCTCGACGCGCGCGGTGGGGATCTCGGAGCGGATGGACCGGATCACGCCGGCGAACTGGAACGCGCCCCCGTCCGGGAGCTCGTCGCGGTTCACGGAGGTCACCACCACGTATCGAAGGCCCAGCTTGCGCGCCGCCTGCGCCACGCGCATGGGCTCCTCGAGGTCGACCGGAAGGGGCTTCCCGTTCCGGATGTCGCAAAAGGGACAGGACCGCGTGCACACATTGCCCAGGATGAGGAAGGTGGCGGTGTGGCGCGAGAAGCAGTCTCCGATGTTGGGGCAGTTGGCGCTCTCGCACACGGTGTGGAGATCCAGCGTGCGTAGGATCGCCTTCGTCTCGAGGTAGGCCTTGCCCGAGGGAATCCGGGCCTTGAGCCAGTCGGGGCGCCGTGGCGGCGCCGGCGCTTCGCTCAGGCGCTGATAGGCGCGCAGCGGCTTCCGCTTCTCCCCGGCGTGGATCCTCCGGTCGGAAGGAAGCGAGAGGGAGATCGGCACTCCCCCAAGAGGCGCCTGCGCCCCCTCAGAAGTGGATCGCTCGTCCATCGGTCGCCAGCATCGCTTCCATCGTGGCTTCGGCCAGGGTCGGATGCGCGTGCACCACGTCCGCCAGCTCGAGCGCGGTCGCCTCGAAGTGGCGCGCGACCACCGATTCCGCGATCTGCTCGGTGGCCTGGACGCCGATGATGTGCACGCCCAGGAGCTCGCCGCTCGAGGCGTCGGAGACGGCCTTCACGAATCCGTCCCCTTCTCCCAGGATGCCCGCCTTGGCGTTGGCGATGAAGGGGAACTTGCCCGTCTTCACCGCGCGTCCCGACGCGCGGGCCTGCGCCTCGGTCATTCCCATGCTCGCGATCTGCGGATGGCAATAGGTGCAGCTGGGGATCGCCTGGTAGTTGACGGGATGCGGATGCTTCCCGGCGATCTTCTCCACGGCAACCACGCCCTCGTGCGAGGCCACGTGCGCCAGCGCGGGGCCGGGCACGATGTCCCCGATGGCGTAGATGCCGGGCACGTTCGTCTCCATCATCTCGTTCACTCGGACGAACCCGCGCTCCACCTGGATTCCCAGGGACTCCAGGCCGATGTTCTCGGTGTTGGGCTTCCTTCCCGCGGCCATGAGGACGCGCTCGGTGTGATAGCGCTCCACCTTCCCCTGGATTTCGACCTCGGTCCAGGCCTGGTCCCCTTCGGCGCGCACGCTCTTGATCGAGGCGCCCACGAAGACCTCCATGCCCTGGCGCGTGAAGGAGCGCAAGAGCGCGTCCGAGATCTCCTGATCCTCGATCGGAACCAGACGCGGCTCCCTCTCGACCAGGATCACCTTCGACCCAAACGAGTGGTAGATGGAAGCGAACTCCACCCCCACGGCCCCGGCGCCGATGACGAGAAGCGATTCCGGAATGCGGTCGAGGTTCAGGATGTCGTCGCTCGAGAGGATGATCTTTCCGTCCACGGGCGCCATGGGGAGCGCGCCCACCCGGGAGCCGGTCGCGATCACGACCGCGTTCGCCGAGACCTCGCTCTTCGCACCGCCGGCGTCGGTCACCTCGATCCGATCCTTGGCCTTGAGCCGGCCCTCTCCCTTGATCGTGACCACCTTGTTCTTCTTGAGGAGCGACTCCGTGCCCATGAGGTTCTTCTTCACGACGCGGTCCTTCCGGTCCATCGCGGCCTTCAGATCCAGCGAGGCCTCGGAAAGGCGCACACCAAACTCGCCGGCGCGGCGCGCGAGCAGCAGCACCTCCGCCGTCTCGAGGAGCGCCTTCGTGGGGATGCAGCCGCGATGAAGACAGGTTCCGCCCACCCGGTCCTTCTCGATGACCACGGTCTTGAGACCCAGCTGTCCCGCGCGGATCGCGGCCACGTAGCCGCCGGGCCCTCCGCCGAGAATGGCGACGTCGTATCGCTCGCCGGTCATCGATCCCCCGGGCTAATTCTTCTTCCCCGCCTCGAGGCGCGCCCGGATGAGCGGCTCGAACAGGTCGATGGGAACCGGGAAGATCGTCGTCGAGTTGTTCTCCGTCGCTATCTCGGCGAGCGTCTGGAGGTAGCGGAGCTGCATGGCGAGCGGCTGCGTGGCGATGACCGCGGCCGCCTCGGAGAGCTTCTGCGATGCCTGGAGCTCTCCTTCGGCATTGATGACCTTGGCGCGGCGCTCCCGCTCGGCTTCCGCCTGGCGCGCGATAGCGCGCTGCATCTCTTGCGGCAGGTCTACGTTCTTCACTTCCACCGTGCTCACCTTGATCCCCCAGGGCTCCGTGTGCCGGTCGATCACCGCCTGAAGCTCCAGGTTGATCTTCTCGCGCTTGGAGAGGAGCTCGTCCAGATCCGACTCCCCGAGGGTGCTCCGCAGCGTGGTCTGGGCGATCTGGGACGTGGCGTAGAGGTAGTTCTCCACCTCGAGGACCGCGCGGTTCGCGTCGAGCACGCGGAAGTAGATCACGGCGTTCACCTTCACGGTCACGTTGTCCTTCGTGATCACGTCCTGGGACGGCACGTCCATTGCCACCGTGCGGAGCTGGATCCGGACCATCTTGTCCACGATGGGGATGAGGAAGATGATGCCGGGTCCCTTGGCGCCGATGGCGCGGCCGAGCCGGAACACCACGCCGCGTTCATACTCACGCAATACCTTGATGGCGCTGCTGAGAATCAGGAAGATCAGGAAGAGTACGACCGCAGCGGAAATCGAGATCATCGCCCCACCCCCCTATGCTTTCCGGACGTGCAGCCGCAAGCCGTCGACGCGGTCGACCGCCACGGGCGCGCCCTTTTCGATTCGCTCGTCCGCTTCCGCCGCCCAGTATGCCCCGTGCACGAACACTTTTCCCTCTCGCGTTCCGAGATCCGTCACCGCCACGCCGCGCTCCCCGAGAAGGCCTTCGCGCCCGGTGATGGGCTTTCGCCGAAGTGCCTTGTATCCCGCGCCGACCACGAACGCGAAGAATAGCACCGTCACCACGGCGACGGTCAGGATCACCGAGAGCGAGATGCGCATCGTACCTCCGTCACCGCTCGTCAGAACGAGCGAGCCCAACACGAGGGCCACGATTCCCCCCACGGTGAGCAGTCCATGGCTCTGAACCTTGATGTCCACCAGGAAGAGCAGCATCGCGAAGAGAATCAGGAACAGGCCCGTGAGGTTGATGGGCAAGGCCTGGAACGCCAGGAAGGCGAGCAGAATGCAGATGCCGCCCACGATCCCGGGAAGGATGGCGCCGGGATTCGAGAGCTCGAACAGGAGCCCGTAGAAGCCGAGGATGAAGAGGATGTACGCGACGTTCGGATCGATGATCCGGCCGAGGAACTTCTGCCGCCAGCTCGCGCCGGTGGCGTGGCGCTCGGCGTCCTTGGTGTGGAGCGTGCGCGCCAGGCCCGCGATCGTCACCTTCCTGCCGTCGATCTTCTTCAGGAGATCGTCCATGTCGCGCGCCAGAAGGTCCACGACGTGCATCTTCACCGCCTCGTCCTCGGGAAGCGATCCTCCCTGGCGCACGGCCTTCTCCGCCCAGTCCGCGTTCCGGCCGCGCTGCGCGGCGAGGGAGCGGATGTAGCTCACGGCGTCGTTCTGCACCTTGTGGGCCATCGTCGAGTCCATGCCGCCTCCGCCGAGGCTCACGGGCGTCGCGGCGCCGATCGCGGTGCCCGGCGCCATGGCGGAGATGTGCGCCGCGTAGGCGATGAAGGTGCCCGCCGAGGCGGCGCGGCTTCCAGCGGGCGCGACGTATACGACGACGGGAATCTCCGAGACGAGGATCCTTTTCACGATCTCGCGCATGGCGGTGTCGAGCCCGCCCGGAGTGTCGAGCAGGATCACCAGCGCCTCGCGCTTCTCGCGCTCCGCGCGGCCGATGGCCTGCGTGATCACCTGCGCCGAGATGGGCTGGATCGCGCCGTCCACGGTGACGATGTCGACGACAGGTTTGCCCTTTGCGGGAAGAAGGGGCTTGGCCCCGGTCAGCATGAGAAGCGCCGCGGCGCATGCAGCAAGGAACCACACGGTGTACCGGGAAGGCTTCATCGTTCGCTCTGGCGAGACCGTCCCTTGAGCCCCGGCGTCTCCTCGGTGCGTCGAATGCGGTTCTTCTCGTCCACGAACACGACGGTGGGCGCGTGCCGCAACAGCTCCTCGCGCTCCATCACGGCGTAGGTGAGGATGATCACCGTGTCGCCGACGTGGGCCAGGCGCGCCGCAGGGCCGTTGAGACAGACCACCCCCGAGGCGCGGGGACCCCGGATGGCGTACGTGTCGAAGCGCTCGCCGTTGTTCACGTTCAGGATCTGCACCTGCTCGTGCGGCAGGATGTCCGCGGCATCCATCAGATCCGCGTCGATCGTGATCGAGCCCTCGTAGTTCAGGTCGGCCTCGGTGACGGTCGCGCGGTGGATCTTGGATTTGAAGACGGTCAGGCGCATGCGAGCACGGCCTCCCGCGCCGCGGCGTACTGGCGCTCGGGCGCCGCGGAAGGCACCGCGCACCCGGGGCCCAGGATGAACCGTGTCCCTCCGGATTCCTCGATGGCGGCGCGCGCCTCGGCCTGCACTGCCTCCGGCGTACCCGCGACCATCGTCCGCTCGTGATCGATGCCGCTCAGGAGCGTTTTCTGCGTGTGCTTCCGGACATCTGGGATTGAGGGATTCCCGGGCTCATGGTTCGCCCAGGAGACAACCTGGACCGGATAGTCGAGATGCTCGCGCACGAAGGCGTGCGGGCCGCAGACGTGGATCACGTTCATGGCGCCCCGCTTCGCCTCTTCGAGCACGCGAAGGTCGTAGGGGCGGCCGAATTCCTCGAGCAGCGCCTTGTCGATCCGGGTCGTGTTCCCGTAGTCGGTCGTCGCGAAGAAGATCCCCGCGGCGCCGCGCTGCATCGTCTCGCGGACGAACGCCGTGAAGGTCTGCGTGATCGCGCGAAGGGCTCCGTGGACGCGCTCGCCGTGGCGGCGCAGATGCTCCACGAAGCGGGCGTCGTCATTGATGAGATCCGCCGCGATCGAAACGGGATTGAACACGGTCATGACCCAGTCGGTCTCCCCCTGGATCTTGGCCGCGATTCGCTCCTCGGCGTCGAGCATCTCGCCGAGCGTTCCCTTGGTAGGATCCAGCGGCGTGATGAGCTCCCAGTCCTGGGGCTCGCGGACCGGCGATCGGACCACCTTGGGCTTGTCGAGCGGGCCCTTGCCCGGCCTCTCGGTCTTCACGCCCCAGTCCTCCACGTGATAGGAGGCGCGCGGGTTCACCTTCATGAAATCCCAGTCGTACTTCTTCTGGAATTCGAGCATTGCCTCCGCCAGCTCCGCGGCCGAGCCCTCCCGGTCGTAGAAGTGCCGCCAGAAGGACATGGGCGGCCGGTCGGTGCGCTCACCCTGTAAGGTTTTCTGGATCCGCTCACGCCGCGTCATGAAACTCCCCGACTCATGAGGTCGAGCTTATGTGCTTGCAAGTCGTTACAGGCGGGCACAAGATTGTGATGGTACACGGAACCCCTCCCCCTCACAAGCCCGCTCGAGCCTCTTCCGGAGCGCCGACCGACTGGAGGCACCGCGTGCAACTCCTTCGACTGCGACACCTTCCGGGTATTCATCTCCGAGTCCTTTGGATGCTGGTCGTGCCCCTGGCGCTTCTAACCTTGCCCCGCCCGGCCTTTGCTTCGGAACGCCCCATCACCGTCCAGCTGGGCGGCGGGCTTCGTTTC
>DASQAV010000009.1:0-8264 GCA_035635575.1 Candidatus Dormiibacterota bacterium
GGGACGCGCGAGGAAGAGGTCGTCCAGGCCACGAACGTCCGGAAGAAGATCGCCGAGAACATGCTCCGCTCGCGGCACATGGCGGCGCACTGCTCGACCTGGGACGAAGTGGACATGACGAGGCTGGTGGAGCTTCGCTCCAGGATGAAGGAGCGGGTGAAATCGACCTACGGCGTGAACCTGACCTACATGCCCTTCATCCTGAAAGCGGTGGTCCGGGCGTTGAAAGAGTTCCCGGTCCTGAACGCCTCCATGACCGAGCAGGGCGAGATCCACTACAAGAAGTACTACAACATCGGCGTCGCCGTGCACCGGGACCAGGGGCTGATCGTGCCGGTCGTGCACGACGCCGACCGCAAGACGCTGCTCCAGCTCGGGCACGATATCGAGGATCTGGGCAACCGCGCCCGCCAGGACAAGCTTCAGCTGAACGACATCCAGGGCGGTACCTTCACCATCACGAACGCCGGCATGTTCGGAGCGACCGCCTCCACGCCGATCATCAACTTTCCCGAAGTAGGGGTTCTGGGCGTCCACCTGATCCAGGAGCGTCCGGTCGTGCGCGACCATCGCATCATGATCCGCAACATGATGACGCTCGTCGTGAGCTTCGATCACCGGCTGGTGGACGGCACCCCCGCGGTCCAGTTCCTCCACCGCGTGAAGGAGCTCCTGGAAGACCCCGAGAGCTGGCTGCTCGATTCCATCTGAGGCATCCATGAACCCGCCGATCGCGGCGCAGGATCTGGGACGAATCTCCTACAGGGAGGCGCTCGAGCTCCAGCACCGCGCCGTCTCCTCGCGCGCCATGAACCGGACGGGCGACGTCATCTATTTCGCCGAGCACGAGCCGGTGCTCACGGTAGGAAGGGCCGGGCGCACGGAGAGTCTCCGCGCCTCGGAAGGGGTCCTGCGCGCGAGGGGCGTCGAAGTGGTCCCGGTGGAGCGCGGGGGCGACATCACCTATCACGGCCCCGGCCAGATCGTGGCCTATCCCATCGTGTCGCTGGCATCGCTTCCCCACGGGCGCGATCTCCATCGCTACCTGAGAGACCTCGAGGAGGTCCTGATCCGCGCGCTCTCGTCCTACGGGATCCGGGCTACCCGGCATCCGGAGTACACGGGCGTGTGGGTGGGTGACCGCAAGGTCGCCGCGATCGGGGTCGCGGTCCGGCGCTGGATCACCTTCCACGGATTCGCGCTCAACGTGGATCCGGATCTGGGACACTTCGACTGGATCCACCCCTGCGGCATCCGGCACCTGGGCGTCACGTCGATGCGGGTGCTCCTGGGCGAGGCGCCTCCGCGCGCCGAGGTGCTGGCGCGGATCCGGGACGCCTTCGCCGGGGTGTGGGACCGGCCCGTCGTGGAGGAGGCCCCGTGCCTGACGTGACCTCGCAGCCCAAGACCCGGATCGAGCGCGATTCCCTGGGGACCCTCGAGGTCCCGGCCGACGCCTACTACGGTGTGCAGACCGCGCGGGCCATCCTGAACTTTCCGATCTCGGGAGAGCGTCTTCACATCGAGATGGTGCGTGCCATGGCGCGCATCAAGATCGCCGCCGCCCGCGCCAATCGGGACGTGGGCGCCCTGGACGGGAAGAAGGGCGAGGCCATCGTGAAGGCCGCCGAGGAGGTCCTGGCGGGCAAGCACGACAAGGACTTCGTCGTGGACGCGTACCAGGCGGGCGCGGGGACCTCGTTCCACATGAACGTGAACGAGGTGATCGCGAACCGCGCCTGCGAGCTCCTGGGCGGCAAGCGCGGCGACCCGACGCTCGTGAGCCCCAACGATCACGTGAACATGGCGCAGTCCACGAACGACGTGATCCCGACCGCGATGCGCATGGCGAGCCACGTCCTGATCGGCCCCGTGCTGGAGGAGATGAAGGCCCTGGCGCGCTCCCTGGGCGGACGCGCGCAGGCGTTCTCGCACGTGCTCAAGTCCGGGCGGACGCATCTTCAAGACGCCGTGCCCATCACGCTGGGGCAGGAGTTCTCGGGCTACGAGGTCTCGGTCCAGGGATGGGTGGATTCGCTGGCGCGGAGCCGCGAGGGGCTCCTGGCGCTGGGACTGGGCGGAAACGCGGTGGGCACAGGAATCAACGCGCACCCGGAATACCGGACGCGGGCGGTGAAGCATCTGGCGCAGCTGACGGGGATCCCCTTCGTCCCCGCGAAGAACCTCTTCGAGGCGATGCAGAGCATGGCCCCCTTTGTCCGCGTCTCCTCGGACCTCCGCGGATTCGTGCTCGACCTCAATCGCATCGCCAACGACCTGAGGCTCCTCGCCAGCGGCCCGACGACCGGCCTCTACGAGATCCTGCTCCCGGCGGTGCAGCCGGGCTCCTCGATCATGCCCGGCAAGGTGAACCCGGTCATGCTCGAGATGACGAACATGGTCTGCTACCAGGTGATCGGCTACGACACGACCGTGGCCTTCGCCTCCCAGGCAGGCCAGCTGGAGCTGAACGTCATGATGCCGGTGATCGCCCACGACCTGACGAAGGCGCTCGCCCTCCTGGCGCCCGCGCTCCGCGCCTTGCGCGAGAAGTGCATCGACGGGATCACGGCCAACGAGGAGGTCTGCCGGCGGTATTTCGAGCGCTCCATGGCGCTCGCCACGGCGTTGAACCCCTATATCGGCTACCTGGCGGCCGCGGAGATCGCGAAGGAATCCGTGAAGACCGGAAAGACGGTGGTGGAGCTGGTCCGCGAGAAGAAGCTCCTCACCGAGGAGCAGATCAAGAAGGTGTTTTCCCCGGAGGGGATGACGAACCCAGGGGGGAAGGGATAACGGGAAGCCGTGTTTCCCTCGGAAATCCTACCGAAAAATTTCCCACGGGAAACACGGCTTCCCGCTGCCCCTACCGCCGCTGCGAGGAAAGAGAAACGGGGGGCGCCTTTCGGCACCCCCCGTCTTGCTTCTTATCCTACGGCTGATTACAGGCTGATGCCCAAACCAGCGCGGACGTTCATGTAGTTGGTGCTGGTCCCCGGGGTGGAAACCGAGTGGTAGGTGCCCATGAGGTTCAGCTTCGTCTTCGGGCCCACCGGGAATCCCACACCCGCGCCAACGTTGAAGCCGAACTTGCCATCGCTGGCGGTCGCGTTCGTCGAAGCCGTCGTGTCCTCATCCTTGACGGACACGCTGTAATAACCGCCACCGACCTGAGCACAGAAGCTCGGGCCGACCGGCGCACCGAAATTCATCCGGAGCTCGGGCGACACGCGCAGCATGTGGATCGAGGCCGTGTGGTTGTTCGAACCGCTGACATAGTCCAGATGGCCCAGGTTGTCGTAGGAGACTTCCATACCCCACGACGTCTTCGGAGCGATGCCACGGAAGTAGCCGGCACCGAACGTCAGCCCACCCTTGGGTGAATCGGTCGAGATGCCCGGAGCGATTTCGGTCGAGGACTTCGCATAACCGCCCGAGATCTCCAGCGTTCCCACACTCGGCGTTGCCGAGGCAGCCGCGGCGAACGCC
Source organism: Candidatus Dormiibacterota bacterium (assembly GCA_035635575.1). Classification (GTDB taxonomy): domain Bacteria; phylum Eisenbacteria; class RBG-16-71-46; order SZUA-252; family SZUA-252; genus WS-7. The sequence goes on from DASQAV010000009.1 coordinate 3,490, forward strand.
GTGACCAGAGCAAACGTGAACAGCATTGTGGCAAACCGAGTCCGATTCATTGGTTCCCCCTTACTTGAACGATGCGATTCCTTCCGCCCATCCCCTGGACGGCGTAGCGACGAGACGCCACGCAGTCCTCCCTAAGTGCAGATGATTCGACGCAGATGAATAGAGGTATCGGCACCTGCGTGAAATTACTTGAGTAAGGGGGGAACGGGGTCAGGCGTCGGGGAGCTCCACCTCGGACCGGGGCACTTTGCCCTCTGGAACTCGATGGAAGAACGCACCATACAGGATGGAGGCGACTACGTAGAGGAGGGCCGCGAGGAGCAGGGGCTCCGCGTACCCGCGCCGCTCGATCAGGGCACCTCCGATGTCGGCGCTCACGCTCCAGGCCACGAACCAGGTGAGGGAGAGCAGGCTGTTGGTGATGGCGTGCTCGCGCTCGGGCACCACTTCCATCGCGAAGTGGGTCGTGAGCGGCTGATTCATGTTCATGAGGGCTGCACGGAAGAGAAACGCCACGACCACGACGGGAAAGGATGCCGAGAGCGCGAGGAGGACCATGAAGGGGACCGAAAGAAGCTGCGTCAGGACGACGCCGCGCACCAGACCGACCCGGCGTGAGACCGAGGGCCCGAAGAGATTCCCCAGAACCATCGATGCCTGCATGAAGGCGTAGAGAACGCCGATCGCGCCCGCCGAGAGGCCGAAGCGGTCGCGGAAGTAGAGGTTCAGGAACGGAATGATGAGCCCCGCTCCCAGCCCGATCAGGGTGGCCGGGAGCGCGAGCTTGAACTGAAGCCCCCAGTCCACCTCGGTCAATTCTCGGATTTGCTCCCACAAGGAGGGCGTCCGCTCCTCCTCGGGCGACGGGCTCCATCCGCCCATGCGGTAGAAGGGAATCGCGGCGAGGAGCGTGATCGCGCAGGCCACCCAGAGCGACCAGCGGAGCGTGAGCCTTGCGGAGTCGCTCATCGAGCTGAAGAGGTGCGGCATCGCGCCGCCCAGCACCGAGCCGACGATGGAGGCCAGGAAGAGCGACGTGAACGCGGCGCTGAAGATGTAGGGGCGCAGGGGCGGGCTGACTTCGCGCATCACCACCGGCGCGATCGAGAGCCGGAAGGTCGTCACGACCATGCCCGATACGAACGCCGCGAGGAGCAGGAGCTCCGGAGCCACGAGGCTTCCGAGCAAGAGATACGTGGAGGCAGTGAGGGCGCCCGCGGCGACGAGGATCGCGCGCGAGGAGACCCGGCGAAACAGGAACGCGACCGGAAGGGCGGCCACCGCGGCCCCCAGGGAGATCTTCGAGAGGATCTGCCCGATCCCGGCGTCGCTCACCCCCAGCTCGCGGAGGTAGAGGTTGAAGAGGAGGGAGAAGATCGATTGGCCGAGGCCGCAGAGGAAGAGCCCATATAAGTAGAAGCGAGCGTTCCGGCCGGAGCCCCGGACGGCGCGGACGTACTCGCCGATCGCTCCCCTCAATACCTACCCCTCGCGCGCTCCTTCGCGGGCAGGATCTCGAGGCAGGTCGTCCACCAGCCGGTCCGGATGGTCTCGACGAACTCGCGCGGAAGCGATTCCTCCTCCATCTCACGGGCCAGGGATTCCTGGTCGTAGCCAACGTCGATGAACCGCGGCTCCTCCCGGCCCGCCTCGAAGAGGGCGTACCAGATCCGGGGCGAGCCGTCGTTGGCGGGCCTGCCCACGGCGCCCGCGTTCACCAGAAGCCCGCGGTCCGGTAGCCGTCGCGCCCAGTGGATTCCGGTGTGGGCGCAGAGAACCGTGTCCGCCTCCGCCTCGCTCAGGAGCCTCGTCAGGAACGCGTCCGAGCACGCCGACTCCCAGAGGAACTCGTTGATCCGCCGCGGCGAGCCATGGCAGAGGAGAAACCGCCGCCCCCCGCGGGTGAAGCGGATCGATCCCGGAAGCGCCCGGAGACGCGCACGCTCCCGGTCGGTCGTGCGGCGATGGGTGTAGTCGTAGGAAAGCTGCGCGAAGAAGTTGTCGGAAGGATGTGTGTAGCCGCATCCGCAGTCGGGAAGCTTCTCCGCGAGGGCCACGTCGTAGTTCCCCGCCACGGTGGTCACCTCGAATTCGTCGAGAAGCGGAAGGACCTTTCCCGGATTCGGACCGAAGCCGCCGAGGTCGCCGAGGCAGAAGAGGCGCCTGGCGCCGCGGGCGCGCGCGTCCTCTACCGCGGCGCGAAGCGCCAGGTGGTTGCTGTAGATCCCTCCGAGAATGGCGATCGTCCCTTCGAGATCGGGCTCTTGAAGCAGGAGCGTCACGCGCGAAGGCTAGCACGCCCCCTCGCCTGCGAGGAAGCCTCCCCCCTGTGGTATGCTCCCGTGCCCTCGGAAACGCGTGTGAACGGGAGAGACTGAAGCGATCGTGATCTGGGACACCCTCATCATCGGCGCTGGCCCGGCGGGCCTTTCCGCGGCGCTCTTCACCCGCATGCGCCGCATGTCGACGCTCCTTCTCGATACCGCGGTGGCCGGCGGGCAGCTCGCCTCCCTGTACCCCAAGAAACCGGTCCACGACTACCCCTCCTACACCTACGTCATGGGCGAGGACCTGGGAAAGAACTTCGTCGATCAGGCGAATCACATGGGCGCCGAGATCCATGAGCGCGAGCACGTGACGATGATCCAGCGCGACGAGGAGCAGAACCTGATCCGCGTCACCTCCACCAAGGGGGAATACGATGCGCGGAGCGTGATCGTCGCGACGGGCGGAGGCGCCTTCGAGCCCCGGAAGATCAACAAGCCGGGCGAGGTGGAGCTCAAGGGCAAGGGCCTCTTCTACGGCATGCCCGACGTGGAGGAGAGCAAGGGAAAGCGGATCCTCATCATCGGGGGCGGAGACTCCGCGCTGGAATCGGCGCTCTCCGTGAAGGACGTGGCGGACGTGACCCTGATCCACATGCTCGACAAGTGGCAGGGCATGGACACCTACGTGGAGGAGATCAAGGAATCCAGGATCCGGCCCATGCTCGAGACCGAGACGATGGAGATCCGTGGGGACGGCAAGGTCCAGAGCGTGCTCGTGAAAAACAAGAAGACCGAGGAGACCCAGGAGCTCCCGATCGACCTGGTCTCGATCAACATCGGCTTCCTGATGGACACGAAGATCATCCGCTCGTGGGGGCTGGACCTCGAGGGGAACCAGATCAAGGTCGACAACATCATGAACACGAACATCAAGGGTGTCTTGAGCTGCGGGGACATCGCGACCTATCCGGGGAAGTACAAGCTCCTGATCACGGCCTGCAGCGAGGGAGCGGCGGCGGCGAACACGGCCTACATCTACGTGAAGGCGCCGAAGAAGTTCACGGTGGGTGAGCTGTACGCCGCGCCGAAGGAAGAAGGCGACACGCAGCCCAAAGCTTCGGAGACGCCGGCGTAGCCTACGCGCCGCCTCCCACCGTCAGCTCCTTGAAGCGGATGGTCGGGGACACGACGTTGTTCCGGAAGTCGAGATCCCTCCCCACCGCATCGATTCCCAATAGCATCTCGTCCAGCCTCCCCGCGACCGTCACTCCCTCGACCGGCTTCCCGAGCACGCCCTTGTCGATCCACCGGCCGTCGACCTGCTGGGAGTATTCGCCCGAGACGGTGTCCACGCCGAAGCCCGAGAGCCCCGTCACGTAGAGGCCCTGCACCACGTCCTCGATCAGGGGACGCGTCTTGGAAACGGCGTCGATGTAGAAATTCGTGGGGCCGATCGTGGGAAGCGAGTCGTAGGAGCGGATTCCGTTTCCGGTCGGCGTGGCGTTCAAGCGCCGCGCCGTGGCGGCGGAGTGGAGGTACTGACGCAGCACGCCGCGGTCCACGAGCACGGTGCGATGGGTCTGCACCCCCTCGCCGTCGAAGTACCGGGTGCCCAGCCCGCGCCGCATCGTGCCGTCGTCGACGATCGTGACGTTGGGGCTCGCGACCACTTGCCCGAGCTTCCCCGCGAGGAAGGAGCGCTGCTCGATCACGTTCAGCGCGCTCAGCGCCGGGAACAATCCCTGGAGGAAGACGCCCGCGGCCTCCGCCGAGAAGACGACGGGCACGCGCGCCGAGGGAACGGGCGCCGCCCCCAGACGCGCGAGCGCACGCTCCACCGCCCGCTGTCCGATCTGCTCGGGCCTCGCGAGATCGCTCAGGAATCGTTTCCGGTCGATATAGCTGCCTTCGCGCCGCTGCGCTCCCTGGGTCGCGATGGGAGTCGCCGAGAGCCACACGGACGTGGCGCGATAGGTCTGCCGCGCGATGTAGGTGTTCGAGAAGAACACCTCGTACACCGCGGTGCCGCAGCGGACGTCCCGCGTCGTCTGGATCCGCTTGTCCTGCGCGAAGGCGCTCTCCTCCGCGGAGCGCGCGAGGCGGACGAGATCCTCCGGACGCTGCTGGGCCACCACGGGGTCGTAGATCTCGAGATCGGATTGCGAGGAGGAGAGGTACTCCGACAGCTTGTTCTCCTCTCTGGGCGTGGCCATGTTGGTGAGGTTCAGCGTCCGGTTGACGAGCTCGGTCAGCACCGTGTCGCGCAGGTCCGTGGTGTAGAGGAATCCCATCCGTCGATCCCGGAACACGCGAAGCCCCAGACCCTGCACGGCCGACTGGCTCAGGAGCTCGATCTGCCCCTGGCGGATGCGCACCTCGGTCGTGGTGTTCGTCTCGAGATAGGTCTCGGCCTCCTGGGCGCCGGAGCGCTCGGCCTGGACCCGGATCTTGTCGGCGAGATCGTTTGCGAGCTGTCTCGGCATGCTAGATCGAGGATCCTCCGACGGT
>DASQAV010000010.1:0-3329 GCA_035635575.1 Candidatus Dormiibacterota bacterium
GAAGCAGCGGAACGCGATCCTGAAAGTTCGGCGGTTCTACCTCGCGCGAAATCACCAGCGGACCGGCCCGTACGCGGAATACGAGTTTTCCCCCGGCGAGCGCGGGCTGGACGCGCAGGGCGGGCACGCGAAGGAGATGCATGGGGAGATGGTCATGCACGGCTCCGGCGGAATCGATGCCGATGAGCCGCTGGGGCCGCGTCCGCCGTCGGCGGATGACGTGCTGAAAGCGAGGAAGGAGTGAGGGGGCTCCTCTGGGGGCTGGCCCTCGCGTGCGCCGCGGTGTGTGGCAGCTCGATTCCGGCCATGGGGATCGAGCACGGAAACCTGGACGAGGGCCATCCGCTTCGCTTCGAGGATCCGTATCCCATCCCCCAGGGCGAGTGGTCGATCGAGTCTGGAATCGGCTTTCAGCACCTGGGCGATCGAGGGCGTCTCCCCACCCTCAACAAGGATCACGTTTTCCTTCCGATCGATGTCCTCTATGGAGCAGCGCTCAACACCCAGTTCTCCTTGGGCACGGGCTGGTCCACACGAGCCGTCTCAGACTCCGTGCCCGGTTCCAAGTCGATCGAGTCCTCCGATCTGCGCATCAGCGCCCTCTACAATTTCAGGCAGGAGACGATGAGCCTCCCCGCCCTGGCCCTGAAATACACCCTGGAGCTGCCGACGGGCACGCGCTCCGAGGGGGTAGACACCGAGATCAAGGCGCTCGTCACGAAGTCGATTTCCCCCCTCTCGTTTCATTTCAACCTGACCGACCGGTTCATCGGGGAGAGGCCGTTTGGAGGGCGATCCTCGCTCCTCATCTTCGATCTCGGCGCCTCTCTGCCGCTTGCACTCTCCCATGGGGGCCGCAACCTGCTCCTCGCCGGCTGGCATAGCGAGCAGGGCCCGTACCGCGGACTCGACAACATGACCGGCTTCGGACTGGGAATCCGCCGCCAGCAGACCGCGCGCACCGTGCTCGACGCCGGTGTGGAAACGGAATCGAGCTACGGCGTGACGAACCTGCGCTTCACCGGCGGGCTCTCATGGAGCTATTGAACGGCCGCAGAGTTCCTCTAGACTGACCGGCTCCGGGCCAAAGCCGCCCGGACCCCATGCCGAAACCACGACCCAGGAAACCCGACCCCAAGCAGCCCGCGCGCGCCACCGCGCCCACCCGACCTCCAGCTCCCGCCCGAGGGAAATGGCTTCTCTGGCTCGGCGCGATTCTTCTGCTCACCTGTCTCATCTATCAGCCCAGCCTCGACAACGGGTTCACCAACTGGGACGACAACCACTACGTCACGTCGAACGCGATCGTGGCGCACCCTACCCTGAAGGCTCTCGTCATTACGCCCTTGTCTGGAAACTATCACCCGCTCACGATGGCTTCGCTCGCTCTCAACTACGCCATCTCCGGCACGCACGCCGTTTCCTACCACTGGCTGAATCTCCTCCTCCACCTGGCGAACACGGCGCTCGTGTTCCTGTTCGTTCGAAGGCTCTCCGGGGGGAGATTCTGGACCACGGTCGTGACGGCGCTCTTTTTCGGGATCCACCCCATGCATGTCGAATCGGTCGCATGGATCGCCGAGCGGAAGGATGTGCTGTACGCCTTCTTCTACCTGTTGGGACTGTTGGCATACCTGCGCTATCTCGGGAAGCGAAGGCTTGGCTGGCTGGTTGCGGCGTGGCTGGCGTTCGTACTCTCCGTGGCATCGAAGCCGGCCGCGGTCGTGTTCCCACTGACGCTCCTGGCCATCGATTATTTCAAGGGGAGGCCGTACCAACCCCGCCTCCTGCTCGAGAAAATCCCATTCCTCCTCGTCTCGATCGTAGGAGGTGTGCTCACGCTCTACGCCCAGAGCTCGGCAGGCGCCGTCGCCGAGCCTTACCGATGGACCCTCCTCCAGAAGATCCTGTTCGCCTCGTACGGGACGGCGATGTACTTCGTGAAGCTCTTCCTTCCGTTGCGCCTGTCGGCGATCTACCCCTACCCCACGGAAGCGGGCGCCGTGCTGGGTCCGAAGTACTACCTCGCGCTCGTTGCGCTCCTGATTCTCCTGCCGGCGGTCGTCTACCTCTTCCGCCGCAGCCGCGCGGTGCTCTTCGGGCTGGCGTTCTTCTTCATCAACATCGTGCTGGTGCTCCAGTTCGTGAGCGTCGGCCAGGCGGTCTATGCGGATCGCTACACCTATCTGCCCTATGTCGGACTCTTTTTCGCGCTGGCATGGTGGTTGGATGAACCCGGCCCCAAGCTGGGCGGCATGCCCGTCCGCGCGGCCCTCGCGGCGGTGCTCATCGCCCTCGCCGGGGTTTCGCTGGCCCAGACCTGGAAGCGATGCGACGTGTGGCAGAACTCGGGTACCCTCTGGGACGACACCATCGAGAAGTATCCGGATCAGGTCTTCGACGCCTACAACAACCGCGGGCACTACTATCTCACGGAGGGCCGCTACCCACAGGCCCTGGCGGATCTGGATCACGCACTGTCCTTGAACCCCAAGGTGGCACGTGCCTGGGGCAACAAGGGCGCCGTGTACGCCGAGACCAACCGCAACGATTCCGCCTACGTATGCTTCGAGCGAGCCATTGAGCTCAAACCCGACTACGCGGAGGCGTGGGGCAACCGAGGCGCGGTCCGGATCCACCTGAATGATCTCCCCGGAGCCGTGGAGGATTTTTCGCGGGCCATCCAGCTGAAGCCCGGGTATCGCGACGCGTACACGAACCGCGCGATGGTCTACTTCCAGCTGGGTGAGTTCGAGAAATCGATCGCGGACCGGAGGCGCGCGATCGAGCTGGATCCCAGGAATCCCACGAACTACATCCAGATGGGATCGATTGGCCTCGCGCTCGCGCAGCTCGGCCGTGCGCGAGACGCGATCGCCGCCTGCGACGAGGCGATCCGCACCGCGGCGCCCGAGGATCGGCAGCGCCTCGCCGGGTATCACCTGACCCGAAGCCGGATGTGGTGGAGGCTCGAGGAGCGCGAGCGGGCGCTCCTGGATGCGCAGGCCGCGAAGCGCCTGGGTGCCTATGTGGATTCGGCCTACATGGAGCTATTGAACGGCCGCCGAGTTCCTCTACACTGAGCGACTCCGGGCCAAAGCCGTCCCGGAACCCATGCCGAAACCACGATCCAGGAAGCCCGACCCGAAGACGCCGCAGCCCGCGCGTACCCCTGCGGCCACGCGTATCCCCGCGCCCGCCCGAGCTCCAGCTCCCGCCCGAGAGAAATGGCTTCTCTGGCTCGGCGCGATTCTCCTGCTCACCTATTTCATCTATCAGCCGAGCCTGGACAACGGCTTCACCAACTGGGACGACGACTACTACGTCAC
>DASQAV010000011.1:0-4960 GCA_035635575.1 Candidatus Dormiibacterota bacterium
GAGAGTGCCCAGAGGAAGCGAGCCAAGGGACGCAGGCTCTCTCCAGGGGCCTCCTCTTCGATCGCGGGGCTCGTCCAGAAGACCACGGGGCGCTCCGCGGATTGCTTCCAAAGGCTTTCGGTGATGTTTGCCAGATTCAAATCAGGGTCATCTATATGCAGAAATTCACCGATCTGAACTTCGGGCGAGGTTTCGAATAGTGAGTTGAGTCGGGACAGCCGTGCCCCTTCTCGTATGGCTCTTTGCCCCAGTTCTTCGAGGAAGGCGGTCCTTCCGACCCCAGGCTCCCCCGTGACATAGAGCAATGTCGGCGTTCCTGGCTCGGTGGACAGGAGGATCTCTTCGATGCGAGCCATCTCCTTCTCGCGTCCGACGAGCTTCCCTCCGAGGATCTCGCCAATTCGATCCTCTACTCCCATTCCCTCCATGAATTCATCCGAGCTCCCCTGACGCAGACCGGGCTTGCGCTCGAGGGCCCGCATCATGACCCGCTCGAGATCGACGGGCACTCGCACGCCGTGCACCCCGGGGGAAGAGACCCATCCCTCGAGCTGACCGGAGACGACATCGCGCACCGTGCGACCCGCGAAGGGGTGCTTACCCGTAAGCGCCTCGTAGGCCATCACGCCGACGGAGTACAAGTCGCTGCGGATATCGGTCGGCGAGCCTTCCCACACCTCGGGAGCCGCATATCCCGGCGTCCCGGACATCCCTTCCGCGCGCCCACCGCTCCCGCCCATTCCGGCGTCGGTGATCTTCACCACTCCGCCCGCGCCGAGCAGGATGTTTCCCGGTTTCAAGTCGCCGTGGATCTCGCCATGGCAGTGGAGGTGCGCCAGCCCGCGCAACAACCCCGTGAGGATGTGTCGCACGTCATCGGCGGGCTGCGGCTTCCCCATCCTCCGCGACCAGTCGCCGCCCTCGATCAGCTCCATCGTGTAGTAGGCCTCGCCCGAGGGGAGAGCGCCCCAGTCGAAGACCTGGATCAGGTTCTCGTGGCGGATCTGGCGAAGGGTGTCGAACTCGCGGCGAAGGAAGGCGGACTCGGCGGCGGTGACCAGCTTCAGGGCCAGCTCGCGGTCGCGGATCGAATCCTGGACCCGGAACACGCGGCCCGACCCGCCCTCGCCAAGGAGCGAGCGGACCTCGTAGCGCTTTGGAATCGATGGATTTGTCATGGGAAGTTCGCGGCCACACCGGCTGCGCGCGGGGTCAAGGCTACGCCTGGGTCAGGGGGGCGTCAACTGGTGCCGGAAAAGGAGATCGGGGACCAGGGGGAGCCGCGGTTAGGGTTGCGTTTGACGCTTCCGATGAGGATCGCTACTGTTGAAGGTCGCCGCGGACCCACACATACGCCGCTAACGACGGAGACCGGAAGATGACTCCCCAGAAACGCTTGAACCCGCTGACCACTCTCGGCCTCGTGTTCTTCATCCTCGGCAGCCTAGCCAAGTTGCTGCTCCACCGCGCGGCCCATATCTCGCAGGATACGGCCGATCTCACGACGGGGCTTCTTTATGGGCTCGCGATCGGCTGCATGCTCGTCGGGATCTGGAGAAGCCGCCGGCGTCCCGCCGTCTAGCCCCGACAGGGTCGCGAAGAAGGGGTAACGTTCGAGCCGCCCCGCGACGACAAATGGAGTATGGGCTCTCGGTATCCCCGGTATCGCCGCCACCCGCTAGTCTGGGTTGGCCTCGCACTCCTGGTCGTCGCAATCCTGGGGCGGTGGCTGCTTCCCCGCGTTCTCCACGTCCCGAACGCCGCCATCCAGATAACGGGCGTGGTCCTGCAGGGAGTCGCGACCGCCTGCATGCTCCTCGGAATCTTCAAGGGCGGACACCGCTACGAGCAGGAGCATCCCCGGGCGAACTAGCCCATTCCCGCGCGATCATTCCCTCGAGCTTCGCCTTCACCCCGGGCCATTCGTCGTCGATGATGCTGTAGTAGATCGTGTCGCGCGAGACCCCACGGTCGCTGATCGCGTGCTTGCGAAGGATTCCTTCCTCCTTGGCGCCGATCCGTAGCATGGCCTCCCGCGATTTCTTGTTCAGCACATTGGTCTTCAGCTCGACGCGGCGGCATCCCCAAGTCTCGAAGGCGTGGCGCAGCATGAGGTATTTCGCTTCGGTATTCACGTAGCTCCGCTGGAAATCCTTCCCCACCCAGGTCCACCCGATCTCCACCCGGAGGTGCTTGGGCTCGATATTCCCGAACCGGGTGCACCCGACGACCCGTCCCGACGCCTTGTCGATGGTCGCGAACGGAAGCGCGCTCCCCTCGGCCTGCATCCGGAGCGCCTCCTCCAGGTAGGCCCGGAGGTCCGCCCGGTTCTCGATGACGTTGAGCGTCCACCGCCAAAGCTCCGGATCCAGCCCGATCGCCATGAGCCCGTCGAAATGAGGCTCCCAGGAAAGGGGCTCCATCCGGACGCGCTTCCCATCCAGCGTTACGGGCCTGATTACCATGGACATTGGCTGGATTAAGCCAGAAGGGAGGGGCAAACACCCATCAATTTGCATGCTTCGGGCTGGGGGCGCCCGGAACTGCAATCATTCCAACGGGCGCGAGTGCTGCCCGATGCGGCACGAGCCATGCGAATTGGTGAAATCGAGAATCTCCCTGGAGCCGCCCATCGGCTCCTTCAAGAAGGCGCAAAGAGGCGCAGGCAGCAGCACCGGAGGCAGGTCATGAGGACGGTCCCGAGAAGTGAGAGTGGCTTCACCCTGATCGAGCTGGTGATCGTCATCGTGATCCTGGGCATCCTCGCCTCGGTCGCTATCCCCAAGTACGAGGACATGCGCGAGCAGGCCCGCACGGCCACGCTGAAGGGCCAGGTGGGCTCGGTTCGCTCCGCGCTCTCCATACAGTACGCGCGCAGCTCGCTGAACGGCGCCCCCGCATTCCCGGTTCTCAATGGAACGATCTTCGCGGACGGCAGCGTCCCGAAGGAGCCGGTGCTCAACTCGAACGCGGTCAAGGTATCGGCCGGTATCGATAACGCGGGTGGCTGGCAGTACACCCAGGCGACCGGAATGGTGAAGGCGAACCTCAACGCCTATTCGAGCTACTAGTTAGCATCCGTCGAGGGTGCGGGCGGGCGGCGCGGGCCGCTCGCCCGATTTTTTTTGCACACCGCGACCCTAGGTTCGCGACGGCATCAGCGGGGATTAGCAGCATCCATAGGCCACTCTCAGTAGTAATCCGTAGGTAATACTATGTAGCGGTACTGCGGAGATTTCCCGATGGCACGGGACGCCGATCGCAACGATCTTCCTGAATAGGTAGCGGGATGGCTGACTTCTCGGCCAACGTCCGGGTTCGACCTAAAACCTTCCCCAGGCCGCTTCGATCCCCGGTTCATCCCGGGCGGCAGCCAGAAGGATCGGCACCTGCTACTGGATTCACCGCGCCCGCGCGGAGATCGCTAAAGCACCTGATAGCCTGACACCTTGGTGCGAGCGCGAAGAGGGCCCTGGTGGCATTTCCACCAGGGCCCGTTTTTTGCGATATCTGCCGCCCGTGGCGTACAGGCGCGCCCGGAGAGGTACGGGGGTGTGGTTGTAGGCCAAACACTCTCAGGGTGAGCGGCGACCCAGGGACCTACGTCAGTGGATGAATAGCGCGAGCAGGATCTCGAGGGCGATGAGCGCGATGACGATCAGTTCCATCACCTCGCCCCTCCTCGCCTGCGACTCCCCGTTCAGCATCGTGTAGGCGTCCCGCACGATGGCCACCTTGCGGTCGATCCCCCGCCGCCAGACGCCCACGCGGAAGATGTCCAGCGCCGCCCCGTAGATGCGCGCCAGGAAAACGTCGTCGGTCACCTTGAGAGAATTCTCGACGCGCTCCACCGCTTCGGTGGCGTCGGCCACCCGGGTCTGCAAAACGGTCAAGAGGCGGCTGAACCTCCTGCCGATGAGATGGAACCTGCCGCGCGCCGCCGCGATCTCGTCGTAGGTTCGGGGCAGCTCCTTGTCGAGCAGGGCGTCGTAGTAGCGTAATTCCAATAATTGCGCGTTCGCGAACTCGAGAACGTACTGAACGTCGGCGTCCTCGGGAACGGGCTCCACCACGAGCGCCGCACTCCACGAGAGAACCGCCAGATCGTCCTCGAAATACGAGAATCGGTTCGAAGTCACTTCTCGGCGGGCGCCCTCCGCGAGAGGCTTCGCCTCTCCCACCAGGAGGCGCGCGATATCGTCGTCGGGCAGCGAGTCCGGCCGGACCGGTTTTCCCGATTCGTCCTCGACCCGATACAAACGGTACACGATGTACTCCTCGCTGACCGCCGACACCTCGGGCCGGTCGATCGCGGGACGGATTCTGTCGAGGAGACGGTTCCGGCAGGGGTCGAACAGTGCCCAGGCACCGCTGGCCCCCGCGGCGATACCGAACGAAACGAAGTCATCCCAGGGAAGGTGATCGGGGGCCGGCAGGCGCGCGCGCAGGGAGACGACGCCGAAGTCGTACACGCGCGCCGAGACCTCGATCCCTTGCACGCGTTCGCCGACGGTCACCGACTCGAGACCCAGCTGCACCGAGACGGGCGGGTTCTTGATCTGGATGGCGCGAGCCTCGCCCCGCACCGGCTTGGGGCGCTCGGGCGCGCTGGAGCCGAGCAGATCGAAGGCTTTGTCGAGATGGATCTCGTAGCCGACGTCGAAGAGCCGGTAGAGGATCGCCTCGCCTCGCACGTAGGGCATAAGCCGAAGACGCTAGCAGGTGCGAAAGCGAAAAGCCATGCTCCGAGGAGCATGGCTCTCCAGCCCGCTGCGTCGTCCAGACCCTACTTCCCCGCTGCCGCCTCCTCCAGCTCACGAACCTCGATCTTCGTCATCTTCATCATCGCGCTCATGACACGATTCGCCTTTGCCTTGTCGGGATCGCTCACCAGCTGCCCCAGCTTCGTAGGAACGACCTGCCAGGAGAGCCCGAACTTGTCCTTGAGCCACCCGCACTG
>DASQAV010000012.1:0-9441 GCA_035635575.1 Candidatus Dormiibacterota bacterium
ACCTCCGCGGACCCCGAGTCTGTCTCGTGGGTGCGAAAGTGGTCGATAACTTCGCGCTTCCTTTCAGGCGTCAACGGCACAGGTGGCCACCTCCATGACTTTCCCTCTCTCTCTGGACGGCACGGACTGTACACCAGAGCCCGCGAAGCTTGCAACCGGGATTCTGAACGGGGCCACGATCTTGCTACTCACGCGCCTTCTCCCGGGATCTCCAGTACTCGACGGCCCTTGCGCGATCCCGATCCATGGCCGAAACCAGCTCCTCCGGAGTCCCGAAGACCCGGTCTTCCCGGATTCTTTGGAGGAGGCTCGTGACAAGCCACTTTCCTCCCAGGGGTTCCGGCGCCGGGTGGTCCAGAAGATGCACCTCGACCCGCACCGGCCCCGGACCAAACGTGCCGGCGCTTCCCACGTACGTGAGCCCGTGCGCGGCGCGGCCGAGAACGCGGTTGTCGGAAACGTAGATGCCGGGAGCGGGAAGGAGCTTCTCCGGGCGCACCTCGACATTCGCGGTCGGGTAGCCCAGCTCCTTGCCTCGCCCCGCGCCGGATCCGACGCGGCCTCCGAGCGCGTAGGGCCGCCCCAGCATGGAGGACGCCTCCTCCACCCTCCCCTCCTCGAGAAGCTTCCGCAGCACCGTGCTCGAGAGCTTCCCGCCGTGCGGTTCGTGGAGGAAAGGCACCTCGCGCACGCCGAATCCGCGCTCTCGTCCGAGCGCTTCCAGATACGCGCGATCCCCCATGCGGTCCCGCCCCATCCGGAAGTCGGGCCCGATGACCAGCGTCCGGAGCGGGGCTCCCACTCCGAGAACGCGGTCCAGGAATCCCTCGGGCGTGAGCGCCTGCACGTCCTTGTCGAAGCGCACGACGTGCACCCGATCCACACCGAGTGAATGGAGCAGCTCCTCGCGCTCGTCCGGAGGCGTGATCCACGGCCGCGGCGGGGCGCCGCGCACGATCGCGTCGGGATGCGGATCGAAGGTCGTCACGACGGCGCCGCCCTCGATCTCCCGCGCGGCTTCCACCGTGGCGGCGATCACGCGCTGATGGCCGCGATGGAGCCCGTCGAAGACGCCGATGGTCATCGCGATCGGACGCGGGGTGAGCGTCATGGGAACACGCGCAGGAGCCGAACCACGGCGGGCAGAACCTCCGCCAGCGCTAGGAGCTCCCCCTCGGGAGAAAGAAGGACGGTGGGCCAGGCGATCTCGCCCGGAGGAATGGGAACGCGAAGCGGCCCGGGCACCTGGCGCTCGGGGCCGAATCGCGGCGCGCGCCCGTGGCGCACGCCCGCCGCTTCCTCCTCCGTGAGCACGGCGCGCGGAAGATGCGGAACCGCGTCCGCCGGCCGCACCGCGCTCGCGCGGTAATCCTGGGCGTCTGTCTCCCGTGAATGCGGAGGCTGGAGCGCCTGCTCCACCGAGAAGGGTCCCGAATCCGTCCGGCGAAGCGAGGTGAGATGCGCGCCGCAACCCAGGCTCTCCCCGAGATCGTGCGCGAGCGTGCGCACGTAGGTGCCGCGGCTCACGGTGAGATCGAGCGTGACGTCCGGAAGGCAGCTGAGGTCCGCCCGGATCTCGTACACGCGAATGGGCCGCTCCCCGGCCTCGAGCGTCACGCCCCGGCGCGCCGCCTTGTAGAGGCGCTCGCCCCCCACCTTCACCGCCGAATAGAGCGGGGGCCGCTGCATCGTGAGGCCGCCCAGCCGCTCCACCTCCGACTCGATCTCCAGGCGGGCGGGGATCCGGCCCGAGGTGCGGATGGGAGCTCCGGTCCGATCCTGGGTGTCGGTCGCGATCCCCAGGCGCGCGCAGGCCAGGTAGCGCTTGGGAAGGAGGCTCAAGGAATGAAGGAGCGCGGTCGCGCGTCCCTCGGCCACGAGAAGGAGGCCCGTCGCGAATGGATCGAGCGTCCCGGCGTGGCCGACCCGGCGTTCGCCCAGCACGCGGCGCATCCGGGCGACCACGTCGTGCGAGGTCCAGCCCTCGGGCTTATCGAGGAGGTGGAGGAGGTCCGGCATTCATGAACGTGGAGGGGATGCGCCGTTCATCGCCCGCTCCAGCGCCCGGATGAGGTCCTCGCGCACCGTTGCGAGGGCGCCCTGGACGCGAAGGCCGGCAGCGTTCCGGTGTCCTCCTCCTCCGAACTCGGAGGCCACCTGGTTCACGTCCACGCTCCCGTCGCTTCGGAGGGAGGCCCGGATCTCGTCCTTGGCCGTCTCTTGCAAGAGGATCCCGACACGCGCGCCGGCGAGCGCCTTCGCGTACTGCACGATGCCGTCGGCGTCCTCCGGCTTGGCGCCCGCCTTCTCGAACATGTCGAGGGAGATCGACATCGCCCCGATCCGGCCGCCGCTTCGCGTCTGGAGCGAGGCCAGGGCCAGTCCCAGGATGCGGAGGCTGGGCGCGGTCTTGGTCGCGTAGAGCGCTTCGGCGACCCGCGCGGCGCGCGCGCCGTGCTCCACCAGCCTCGCGGCGACGCGAAGCGTGCGCGAGGAGGTGTTCGCGAAGCGAAAGCCGCCCGTGTCGGAGAGGATGCCGGTGTAGAGGCATTCCGCGATCTCGGGCGAGATGGGAACGCGAAGGAGCTCGATCAGATCGTAGATCAGCTCGGCGGTCGCCGAGGCTTCGGGATTCACCAGCCGCACGTGGCCAAAGCCGTCGTTCCCCCAGTGGTGATCGATGACCGCGACCTGGGCGTTCGGTGCCAGACAGCGGGCGAGGACCTGGCCCGCGCGATCGGCGGAAGAGCTGTCGACGAGAAAGGCGGACGCGTACTGCTTCGTCACCTCTCCGGGCCGGCGGATGGTCGAAGCACCGGGCAGGAAGGCGAGCGTCTCCGGAAGCGGGGACTCCAGCACCACCTCCGCGGTCTTTCCCATCTCTTGCAGCGCGTGCTTGAGCCCTAGAGAGGAACCCACCGCGTCTCCGTCGGGATCGACGTGCGACGTGATGAGAAACTCGTTCCCCGCGTGAACGAAGGGCTCGAAGCCCTCGAAGGCGGCGTCACTCATCCCGCGGCTCCTTCATCTCGCGCAGGAGCTGCTCGATCCGGGCGCCCTGCTCGATGGAGTGGTCCACCTGGAACTCGAGCTGGGGAACGATCCGGAGCTTCAGGCGGGGCGCCAGGAGGCTCCGGAAATAGGGCGCGGCGCGCCCGAGCGCCGTCAGGACTTCCGGCTCCTCCTCTCGCTTCAGGCTTCCACACGCCACCCACACCTTCGCAACCGAGAGGTCGCGGTTCACTTCCGCCGCGGTGACCGTGAGCGTGCGGAGACGCGGATCCTCCGTGCGTGCGTTCAGGATCTCGGCCAGCTCGACCTGGATGCGGTCGGCGACACGCCGGGTGCGCGGGCTCTGGGGACGTGAGGGCATGGGGAGGGGCGGCTCAGTCGATCCGGATCTGGTAGTCGAGCACGTGGAGGCGGTCCTCCCGCTCGACCACGGCGAGGATGTCGCGGAGCACCTGGTCCAGGCCCCCGGCGTCCCCGCTCACCACCGCGACGCCCAGCGCGGCCCGCTGCCAGAGCTCCTGGTGGTCCACCTCCGCCACCGAGGCGTTGAATCGCGTGCGCAGCCGCTCTTTCACGTGGTTCACGACGGACCGCTTTTCTTTGAGGGAATGAGAGCCGGGGAGGTGGAGCTCCATGTGGAGCAGACCGACCACCATCTCACGACAACCGGCGCGCGAACTCCTCGAGGACGTAGGCTTCGATGACGTCGTTCACCTTCACGTCGTCGCGCCCCTCGAGTCCGATGCCGCACTCCAGCGGGGACGCCACCTCGCGTACGTCATCCTTGAAGCGCCGCAGCGACTCGATCCTGCCGTCCCAGGCCGCGGACCCGTCCCGCATCAGCCGCGCGCGCGCGCTCCGCTGGATGGTTCCGGAGACGACCTTGCAGCCGGCGATCGTGCCGGACTTGGTGGAGGTGAAGACCTGGCGTACCTCGGCCGAGCCCAGCACCGTCTCGCGGATCTCGGGCTTCAGGAGCCCCGACATGGCGTCCTTCACGTCCGCCACCGCCTCGTAGATGATCTCGTAGAGGCGGACGTCCACCTTCTCCTTGGCCCCCAGCTCCTGCGCCTTCGCATCCGGCTTCACGTGGAAGCCGATGATGACGGCGTTCGAAGCGGCCGCGAGCAGCACGTCCGATTCGCTGATCTGGCCCACGCCGCGGTGGATGACGCGGAGCTTGACCTCCTCGGTGCTGAGCTTCGTCAGCGAGTCCTCCAGCGCCTCGACCGAGCCATCCACGTCCGCCTTGAGCACGACGAGAAGCTCGCCCATGCCCGCCTTGATCTGCGAATAGAGATCCGTGAGCGTGACGTGCTTGTGGAGGCGGAACTCCTGCTCGCGCTGGAGCTGGCCGCGCTTCGACGCGAGCTCGCGCGCCTCGCGCTCGTCGATCATGGCCGCGAAGTTGTCGCCCGCCTGGGGCGCGCCGCTCCAGCCCAGGATCTCGACCGGCGTCGAGGGACCCGCGGTCGCCACGCGGCCGCCGCGCTCGTTGTTCATCGCGCGGACCTTGCCCGATTGCGAGCCGGCGACGAAGGCGTCTCCGACGCGCAGCGTTCCCTTCTGGACGAGCACGGTCGCGACGATGCCGCGCCCCTGCTCCACCCGCGACTCGATCACGACGCCGCGCGCGTGCTTCGTGGGATCCGCCTTCAATTCCAGAACTTCCGCCTGGAGGAGGATCATCTCGAGGAGCTTGTCGACGCCGGTCCCCAGCTTGGCCGAGATGGGCACCGCGATCGTCTTCCCTCCCCATTCCTCCAGAAGGAGGTTCTGCTTCGAGAGCTCCTGCCGCACCAGATCCACGTTCGCGCCGGGAAGATCGATCTTGTTGATCGCGACCAGGATGGGAACGTTCGCGGCCCGCGCGTGATCGATGGCCTCGATCGTCTGGGGCATGACCCGGTCGTCGGCCGCGACCACCACGACGACGATGTCCGTCGCCTGCGCGCCGCGCGCCCGCATCGCCGTGAAGGCCTCGTGGCCCGGCGTGTCCAGGAACGTGATCTTCTGTCCCTTCGCCAGCTCGACTTCGTAGGCGCCGATGTGCTGGGTGATTCCCCCGGCCTCGCCGGCGATCACGTTGGTCTTGCGGATATAGTCGAGGAGTGAGGTCTTGCCGTGGTCCACGTGTCCCATGATCGTCACCACCGGCGGGCGCGGCTGGAGAACGCCGGTCTCCTCCACGACGCCTTCCTCGACCTCTTCCTCCCCCAGCTCGCTCACGAACTCCACGCCGTAGCCGAACTCGTCGGCGACCGCCATGATCGAGTCCTTGTCCAGCCGGCGATTGATGTTCGCCATGATCCCGAGCTGGAGACAGACCTGGATCACTTCCTGCGGCTTGACCTCCAGCTGTCCCGCGAGCTCCGCGACCGAGATGAACTCGCTCACGCGAATGACGCGCGGCACCTCCTCCACGCCGACGGCGGCGCCCTCCTCGCGCTCGCGGCGGTGATGGCGGCGCTTCTGCCCCTCCATCTCGGCCAGCGTGCGCTTCACGCTCGCGCGAATCAGCTTCTCGTCCACGGCGCGCTTCTTCTTCTTTCCCTGCTTGCCGCCGAGCTTGAAGGGCGCGTTCGGGCTCCGGCCCGGAGGCGCTCCGCGCCGTTCGGCTTCCGCCTTCGCGGCCAGGACCGCCTTCTCGCGCTTGCGCGCTTCCTCTTCCTTGACGGCCTCCTTCTCGCGCGCGAGCTTCTTCTGCACCTGCTCGATCACGTCGTCGCTGACCGAGCTCATGTGGCTCTTCACCTCGACGGAGAGCGATTTCAGGATATGGACGAGCGCCTCGCTGGACATACCCATGTCCTTGGCGACCTCGTACACGCGGCGTTTCTTAGCTGGCATCTCCCCTCGTTTCCTTGGTTTGGTCCTCGTCCTCGCCGGCTTCTTGCTCGGGCGCCTCGGCCACGATCACGCGCGCCGGCGGCACCGCACCCAGGTCTTCCGGGTCGCGCTCCGTCACGGCGGCTTCCTCGGGCGCGAAGTCCTCCTCCGCTTCGACGCGCTCGGCGACCTCCTCGTCCTCCTCCAGCTCGGCCCCCTTGCGGAGACGCGCGCTCTCCTCGAGCATGGCGCCTGCCTTCTTCGGCGTGCCCCGCACGATCTTCATCGCCTCGGCCTCGGGCGATTCAGGCAAGGGCCCCGGGATCTCGTCCGGAGCCTCCAGCAGAGGCTCGGCGGAATCGGTGAGCCGGGGTTCCTGGTCGGCCAGGGCCTCGGCCTGAGCCTTCGCCGCTTCCGCGGCCAGCTCCTTCCCGCGCCTTTCTTGCAACGCTTTGGCCTCCTCGATCAGCTTCTCGGCCGTCTTCTCGCCGATTCCCTGGATCGCGAGGATCTCTTCCATGGACGCCTTGAGGAGGTCCTGCACCGTCTCGATCCCCTCGCGGATCAGCTTCTCGCGCAGCTTGGGACCGGCCGCCTCCAGCTCCTCGATATCGATGCGCGAGCGCTTTTCCATCTCCTTCTGCCGGTCGCGCTCGCTCTTGGAGATCAGGTCGATCTTCCAGCCCGTGAGCTTGGCCGCCAGGCGCGCGTTCTGGCCGCCCTTTCCGATGGCGAGCGACAGCTGATCATCCGCGACCGAGACCAATACTTTTTGATCCTTGTCCACGATCTGCGCTTCCAGGACCTTCGCGGGCGAGAGCGAGCGCGTCACGAAGACCACCGGGTCCTGGCTCCAGGGCACGATGTCGATCTTCTCGCCCCCCAGCTCCCGGACGATGGCCTGCACGCGCGATCCCTTGATGCCGACGCACGCGCCCACCGCGTCGATCTTGTCGTCGTTCGACACGACGGAGACCTTGGCCCGCGAGCCGGGCTCGCGCGCGATCCCCTTGATCTCGATGATCTTCTCGGCCACCTCCGGCACCTCCGCCTCGAAGAGACGGCGAAGGAACTCGGGATGGGTCCGCGAGAGGATGATCTGCGGGCCGCGCGCCAGCTTGTCGACCGCGATGATGT
The DNA here is from genome assembly GCA_035635575.1 of Candidatus Dormiibacterota bacterium. Taxonomy (GTDB): domain Bacteria; phylum Eisenbacteria; class RBG-16-71-46; order SZUA-252; family SZUA-252; genus WS-7. Next base: position 6,979 of record DASQAV010000012.1, read on the forward strand.
AGGCCTTGATGTGGTCGCCCTGGTGGTAGCGGTCGCGCGCGATCTGCTCCCGCGGAGGCAGGATGGCCTCCGAGCGGTCGAGCTTCACGTAGATGTTGCCGCGGTCGACCTGCTGCACCGTGCCGCGCACCATCTCGCCGACGCGGTCGTGGTAGTCCTCGTAGATCCGCTCGCGCTCCGCCTCGCGCACGCGCTGCACCAGCACCTGCTTGGCGGCCGCGATCGCGTTCCTTCCCAGATCCTCGAGCGTCAGCTCCTGGATGAACTCCTGGCCGATCTTGGCGTCCGGCTCGGACTGCTGCGCCTCCTCGAGATCGATCTCCTGCGCCAGATCCTCGGCGTCCTCCACGATGCGGCGCTTGAGCCGCATCAAGATTTTTCCGCTGGGCTCGTCGAACTTCACCTGGATATCGGCGGTCTGGCCGAAGCGCTTGCGCCCGGCCGAGAGCAGTCCCGCCTCGAGCGTCTCGACGAGGATGGCCTTGTCCACGCTCTTCTCGCGCGCGATCTGGGCCATCGCTTCCATCAGCTCGTAGTTGACGCCTCTTGTTTGCGTTTCCTTTGCCACGATACTCATCCCTTCGGCCGTCGCTCCCTGGCGCGCGAGCCTTCCCACGGGTCGGCGACGACGTGCGAGTGTTTGATCCATGCGTACGACAACGATACGACCCCAGCCTCGGGATCCTCGACCAGGATCGCGTCGTCTCCGGCCTGACGCAGCTCGCCGCGAAACGTGCGCCGCCCTTCGTGGAGATCGTGAAGCCGGATCTCCACGCTGCGGCCGACGAATCGCGAAAAGTGCTCCGGCCGCGAAAGCGTCCGCTCGATCCCGGGGGACCCGACTTCGAGCACATAGCTGCCGGGCACCACGTTCTCGGCCTCGAGATAACGGCCGATCTTCTTGTTCCAGTATGCGCAATCGGCGATCGTGACGCCGGTCGGCCGATCCAGAACGATCCGGACTACGGTCCGGCCCGCCTGGGAGGCCAGGTCCAGGTCCCAGAGGTCGAACAGTTCCTCGCCGAGGAGGGCCTGGAGGCGTCGGGTAAGCTCTTCCCTCAGTTGTCCACGTTCCACCATGCGGTCCGTCCCGGGCTCGACCCATGTCCGGGCCAGCGCCTAAACAGTTCGAGTGGACTGCGGGTCCACTCGGACCTGTCAACTTAGCCGGTGGCGGAGCGCCCGATCAAGCGGAAATTTCAGCGGGAGAGGAAACTAGCCTTGGTTGCGAGGCTTACCAGCACCGCTCCCACCGCCTCCAGGCTCTGCGGGGAGCAGACCGCGGGTGTGTCCGAGGTCGTGTGCCATTCCGGGAAGTTCAGGTCGATCAGATCGATGGCCGGAATCGAAGCGTTCAGGAACGGAATATGGTCGTCGTATACCTTCGGCCCCGGACTCGACTTGAAGTTACGGATCCCCAGCTCCCTCGCCTCCTGCCAGACCAAGTCCACGATATTGGATGCCTGTTCGCGCGAATTGGCTTCCCACTGGAGCGTCAGGTCCTTCTTTCCGACCATATCGATGACGATGACGAAGAGCGGGCGCTCCTCTCCCATCCTCTCCACGTAGCGACTCGAGCCGCGGAAGTACCCGCTGGGGTCCTCCTCGGTCCCCAGGTCCTCCCCATCGAAGACGACCAGGTCCACCCCGATCGGGGTCCCGGTCTTCCGGAGCACGCGCGCGATTTCCAGCAAGACCGCGACCCCCGAGGCGCCGTCGTTCGCGCCAAGGATGGGACGCGTGCGCCGGGCCGGATTGGGGTCCTTGTCCGCCCACGGGCGGGAGTCCCAGTGGGCCCCGAAGAGGATCCGCTGCTTGGCCTCGGGCCGGAAGCGCGCCACCGCGTTCATGAGCCGCACCTCCTTGCCGAGCTCCGGAGAGTCGTAGCTGAAGGTGTCGACCTGCACGACCGGGGCGAGCGCCTGGAAGCGCCCCACGATCCACGCGAAGCACGAGTCGTGTGCCACCGTGCCCGGAACGCGTGGGCCGAACGCGCACTGGCGGGTGAGAAGGGCGAACGCCGCCTTCCCGTCGAACGAGGCCGCCGCGGCCTGGCGGCCGCACGAGGGAAGGGACAGCGCGAGAAGGACGGCCGCGAGGAGGCGGATGCTAGAAGCGGAACTGCCCGTTGACCGAGATCGTGATTCCTCGCTGCGTGAGGTTCTGCTTGTAGTCTCTGGTCTGGCGGAACGCGAGATCGAAGCCTCCGGTGATGGACGGCGTGAAGTTGTACGTGGTACCGCTCGCCACGTTGAGGCGCTTGGTATCCGTTTCGATGATGGGGGGGATCCCTGCACGCTCGGTCTGCTGCGTGTCGCGCGCGATTCCCAGGGTGAGGTTCAGGTTGACGTCGTTGGGCAGCTTGACACGCCGCTTGCTCCAGGGGAAGCGGATTCCCTTGCTGGCCGGATAGGTCTTGGTCAGCCGGACGTCGTGGTTCTTGCTGAGGTGGGTGCGCGTGAC
>DASQAV010000013.1:0-2555 GCA_035635575.1 Candidatus Dormiibacterota bacterium
CGGCCGCTCCTCACCACGGCCAAGCGCCACGTGCTCGAATATCTGAAGCGGCGCGGCCTCGCCTACCGTGAGGATTCATCGAACCAGACCACCGACCCCAGACGAAATTTCGTGCGGCTGGAGCTTCTCCCCCGCATCCGAACGATGAACCCTTCCATCCAGGAAACCTTGCTCCGGGAATCGGCCCTGTTCGCCGAGATGGACAGCTATTTGGCAGCCGAGGCGAGCCGGGTGCTCCCGGGTGTGGTTCTCGCGAGGGAGCGGGGGAAAATCGAGCTTGATGCGGCGGGGCTGCTCCTCTACCCTGAAGTTCTGCGGAAGTATATCTTTCGCTACGTGTTGCAGGAGTTGAACGAGGTCACCCTCGATCTGTCGACGGCTCACATCAGCGCCCTCCACTCGCTCCTAAAGTCTTATTCGGGCCGCGCGGCGGATTTCCCCATGGGGATCAAGGCCCGGCGAGAGCGTGGAGCGCTGGTGTTAACAAAGCGGGAAGGGGAACCGGAGCGAGTCGAAGCGCCATCAAAGACTTGAGTATTCCGGTGTTCGGGCCGATACCCCGATCAAGCCCCTACAACCCTTGGGAACCGACATGAACAGAGCTCATAATATAAATCCTCACACGATGTTGCGAAAATCGTCCGGACCACCTCCTCGGAAAGCGCGGCCGCCACGGCTTCCCCAGCGCAAGTCCGCGCCCTTTGGACCGGGTCGCCCGATCCGCACGGCGTTGCTCTGGCTGATCCTCGTGCTCGGCGTGATCCTCTTCGTCCAGATCTACGGGGAGATCAAAGCCAAGACCCATGAGATCCCCTACTCCGAATTCCTCTCCCAGGTGGACACCGGGAACATGAAGGCGGTGACCATCGTCGACCGCGAGGTCGTCGGTGAGCTCAAGCAGAGCGCCTTGACGCACGAGGAGGGAAGGCCCGCCTCGTACGTCTTCTTCAAGGTGTATCTCCCCGCGGAGGACAAGGATCTCGGCCGCGCCATCCTGGCCAAGAGCCCGGACGCCACCGTGAACTCCAAGCCGCCGGGAATGAACTGGTGGAGTCTCCTTCTCTCGTACCTTCCGTTCGTGGCGCTCCTCGTGCTCTGGATGTTCATGATTCGGCAGATCCAGTCGGGCGGGGCGAACGCGATGAAGTTCGGAAAGAGCCGCCCCAAGGTGCTCATGGAGAACAGCCCCAAGGTCACCTTCAAGGACGTGGCGGGCGCGGATGAAGCCAAGCAGGAGCTCGAGGAGATCATCGAGTTCCTTCGCGATCCCAAGAAATTCCAGCGCCTCGGCGGCCGGATTCCCAAGGGTGCCTTGCTCCTGGGTCCTCCGGGCACCGGCAAGACCCTCCTCGCGAAAGCGGTGGCAGGCGAGGCGGGCGTGCCGTTCTTCTCGCTCTCGGGCTCCGACTTCGTGGAGATGTTCGTCGGCGTGGGCGCCTCCCGCGTGCGCGACCTCTTCGATCAGGGCAAGCGAAACGCGCCCTGCATCATCTTCATCGATGAGATCGACGCGGTCGTCCGCCATCGCGGCGCCGGCCTGGGCGGGGGCCACGACGAGCGCGAGCAGACCCTGAACCAGCTCCTGGTCGAGATGGACGGCTTCGAGTCGAACGACGGCGTGATCCTGATCGCCGCGACCAACCGTCCCGACGTGCTCGACCCGGCGCTCCTGCGTCCCGGCCGCTTCGACCGGCAGATCGTGGTCGATGTTCCGGACGTGCGCGGCCGCGAGGGAATCCTCCGCGTGCATACGCGGAACATCCCGGTGGGCGAGGACGTGAACCTGAACACGATCGCGCGTGGAACGCCCGGCATGGTGGGCGCGGATCTCGCAAATCTGGTCAATGAGGCGGCGCTCCTCGCGGCACGCCGGAACCACAAGCGCGTCTCGGCACCGGATTTCGAGGATGCCAAGGACAAGGTGATGATGGGGACCGAGCGGCGGAGTCTTGTGATCTCCGACGAGGAGAAGAAGAGCACGTCGTATCACGAGGCGGGGCACGCGCTCATGGCGTGGCTCCAGCCCGGAAGCGACAAGGTGCACAAGGTCACCATCATCCCGCGCGGCCGCGCGCTGGGGCTCACGGCGTACCTGCCCCAGGACGAGCGGCACTCCTTCTCGCGCGAGTACTGGCTCCGCGTGCTGACCCACCTCATGGGTGGGCGCGCCGCCGAGCAGATCGTGCTGAGCCAGCTCACGACCGGGGCGTCGGACGACATCCGCCGCGCCACCAACATCGCCCGCCGCATGGTGTGCGAGTGGGGCATGAGCGAGCGGCTGGGTCCGCTCACGTTCGGGACGAAGGAAGAGTTCGTGTTCCTGGGACGCGAGATCTCGCAGCACCGGGACTACAGCGAGAAGACCGCGATCATGATCGACGAGGAGGTGCGGAGCCTCGTGGACGGGGCCTACAACCACGCCCGCCAGCTCCTCATGGACAACCTGGACAAGCTTCACGTCCTGTCGCGGGCGCTCCTCGAGCGCGAGATGCTGGACGGCGAGGAGGTCGAGAAGGTGCTTCGCGGCGAGAAGCTGGAACCGCTTCCCCGCCCGC
>DASQAV010000014.1:0-10595 GCA_035635575.1 Candidatus Dormiibacterota bacterium
GACCTCGCTCGAGGGGAACGTGGGCTGCGTGACAACATCGCGAAAGATGCCCCAGGCCTTCGCGAAATTCTTGGACGGAGCCTGCCAGCCCACTTCCACGAAATCCGGCGTTCCGTCCGCGCCGAGCGTCATGCCCAGAGCGTCCGCCCGCTCGGAGATCTCGCGGGCGCTCATGGAGCCCGCGCCGCGGCGAAGCAGCATGGCCGCCATGTTGGAAACTCCCGCCAGCCCTTCCGGCTCGATCCACTGGCCTCCCCGTGCCACCGCGGAAACCGCGACGACCGGAGTGGAGTGATTTTCCTGTAAGAGCAGCGTCACGCCGTTGGGCAGCACTTCCTTCTCGAGACTCGCTGTCGCCGCCAGAGCGCTCGGCGCCGGCCATCCATCGCGCCAAGCCGGCAGCATCGCTTCGATCTCGGTCTGGGAGGGTCCCGTGGTCCCCGCGGGCCGGATCACCGAGTAGGAAGCCTCATCCGCCGCGAAGTATCTCCGGGCGACACGCTGCAGATCCTCCGCCGAAACGCTTCCGATGAGGGACGGCCAGAGCGACTCGAGCGAAACGTCGGACATGAGGGCGTAGTTGCAGAGACGGTTGGCGCGGTCGAAGAAGCGCTCCGATGCGAACGCGTACTGATTCTGGAGGCTCGATTTCACGCGTTCCAGCTCCGCCGGAGTGACCGGCACGGCCGCGAGCCGCTTCAGCTCATCCCGCACCGCGGCGAACACCTTCGCCTCGTTCTGGGGCGGAAGCTCGCCCGTGACCAGGAACATCCCCGGATCCTTGCGCGTCTCGAAATCGGCGGAGACATCCGTGACCAGGTTCTCGCGTTCCTTCAGCGCCTTGTAGAGGCGCGAGGAGTTCCCTTTTCCGAGGACCGCCGCGAGCACCGTCAATGCGGGCGCATCGGGATCGGAATTGGGCGGCACATGGAACCCGACGTGGGTCCAGGTGCTCGACGTCTTCATGGATTCCACGCCCATGCGGAACTCGGCCTGGGGCTTCTCGGTGAGGCCCTGCTCGAAATCCTCACGGCCGCGCCTGTAGGGCGCGAAGGCCTTGGCAAGCTTCGCGTGCATCGTGCCGGCGTCGAAGTCGCCCACGACCGTGAGGATCATCTGGTTCGGAACGTAGCGGTCCTGATAGAAAGTGCGGAAGGTCTGCAGCGTCGCGTGCTCGATCACGTCCCGGAGTCCGATCGTGTCCCGCTTGTAGGGATGATCGCGGAACATGAGCCGCTCGATCTGGTAGTAGACCTTGTAGTCGGGCCGGTCCTCCCCCTGCTTGTACTCCGACATCACCACTTCCCGCTCCTTGTTCACCTTCTCCTGCGTCAGCTTGAGGTTCATCCACGCGTCCACGGAGCGGTCCAGCGCCTCGTCGAAGTTCTCCCTGGGCGCGGTGAATCCGTAGCAGGTGTAATCGTTGGTGGTGTACCCGCCGCTCTCCTCGCCGATGCGCTGCATCTGCTTCCGGAATTCCAGCTCCCCCTGCTTGAGGGAGCCTCCCCGGAAGATCAGATGCTCGTAGTAATGGCTCAGGCCCGAGAGTGCCGGAGGCTCCGTGCGGCTCCCGCCGTTCACCACGATGCAGACGGCGACGAGCGGCTTCGAATGGTTCTCGACGAGAATCACGCGGAGCCCGTTCGCCAGGGTCTCACGGCGGATGGTTTCCGGCGCCGCGGCGAGGCTGGGTGTCGCGAGCGGCGGCGCGGCCGCGAGGCAGAGAAGCGCCAAGGCTACGATCGAACGCGTGCGCATGATTCCCCCACTGCGTTACTTCTTGGACTTCTGGAGCATCCCGATGATCTCCTCCGGCTCGGGATACCGGCCTATGGCCTTCTTGGAGAAGATGACCTTGCCATCCAAGGAGACGTCGAAGACTCCGCCCCCGCCTGGAATCAGCTTCGAATCAACACCGAGTCGTTTCTTCAGCTCGGCCGCCAAACTGGTGGCCCTGGGTAAGTAGTTTCATTCCTGGCAGTACTTGATCTCGATGGTCACGGCACCTCCTCATTGGATAGCGGCGAGGCCGGCTGTGTTGCTTGCCGATGCGGCGATTCTCCGCCCGGCCCGGGTCCAAGTCAAAACGAAATCGGGAACGACTCGATGGAGAGGAGCCAGCGGAACCGCCAGGGCTTCTGGCCCGAGTCGGGGCGACTCACCCAGAGGGGCATCGTGACGCGGACGGGGCCGTACGTGTAGGTGAGCCCTGCGTCCGCGAGCGCGCGGCCCAGCAGATGATCCGCGGGGGCGCTGTCTTCACCGATTCCGTTCGCCTCGACCCTTCCGACGTCTCCGAAGATCGAGACCGGCAAGCGCGGGGTCTCGAGATCCGTGCTGAATCCCCACACACGCTTGCCCAGCGCCGCGCGGCCGCGATAGCCGCGAAGGCCGCCTCCTCCCGGGATCAGGTAGCGTCCCGAGGCGAGCAAGGGTCCGCGGTCGTTCAGGTAGAAGCGCCCGAGCGAATCCACCCGGCTTCCCTCCGCGACGTCGAATTGCAGCTCGTGGGGCGGGCGATCGAACGCGGATCCGGCGAAGAGTCTCCAGTCCAGGTGCGTATCTCCACCCGCGAAGAGATCGAGCCGCTGGCGCACCTCGGCCGACACGCGCTCGTAGTGGAACTCGGGGTCGGGGTCGCCGTTCCTCCGGAAGGCCGAGGAGCCGGCGCGGAGGTCCAGCTCGCCGTGCTCGGCCCGCCGAGGTCCCTGCGTGTCGAGCGCGAGCCGCACCTTTCCGTGGAGGCCTTTGCCCGGGGACCAGTAGCGCGGGTCCACGGGTGCCCGATCGTAGCGATCGCGGTAATCGAGCCCCAGCTGCCATTCGCGGAAGGGATGAAGGCGGCCCGGTGCGGTGGCGACGTTGCCCAGGCCGGCTCCGATGCGGAAGAGACCGGCGTCGCGCGCTGTTTCCAGCGAGACTCTTCCGCGCGCGCCCAGCTCGCCGGCGCGACGTGAGAACCATGCGCTGGAGGAAAGGTCGCCCCTGCGCGTCCCGACCACGATGCTTCCACCCGCGCTCACGATTCCCTGTGGGAAATCGGACAGAGGAAGGTAGCGCCCCACGGTCCAGAGGCCCAGGCGCGCTCCCTCCGCGCGCCCATGCCAGATCATGGGACCGTAGAGGAACGTCATCGCGTCCGAGGACGGAACGTCGAAGAGGGGTTTCAGGCGAAGCGGGGGCCTTCCACTCCGATTGTCCATACGGTTGAGCTCGATCACGTCATGGTCCGGATCCAGGGTGACGCTCTTCACCCGGCGCACTCCTCCGAAGTCCACCGAAGCGTCCCCGCGCCCTTCCGGCACGACGTAACGCTCGCGTGTTCCGTTCCCGAGCTCCGCCTCGACGGTGACCTTCTCCTCGCGCTCCCCTCTGCGGCGCACCTTCACGATCGTCGCGCGCTCCCCCTCGGTGTTCTCGTCTTCCACGTCACGCAGCGACACATCGGCGGTTGCCGTCCCTTCGAGCCAGGGACGGAACCACTTCTCCATGGGCTCCCCCGAGACCTTCTCCGCCGCAGCGATCACGTCGGACGGCCGAGGGTGCCGGAGCAGGTTCGCCTTGTAGTACTCGCGAAGGAACGCGCTGAACGTGGAATCGCCGAAGTAGGCCCGGAGCGTGTGCAGCATCATCGCGGGCTTGCTGTAGGCGGCGGTTCCGTACTGGGCCCAGCTTCGAAATTCATCCGCCGGCGTCGCAATCGGCATCTCATCGCGGGCGTAGGCGCGGCTGAGATAGCGATTCTCGTCGACCGTGAAATCGCGCACCGGGCTCATCCAGGGGAGGCGCTTCCGCTTCTTGAAGAGCCCATGCGGATACTTCCAGTCGCCGTAGCGGTTCTCCATGTACTGCGTGAAGCCCTCGTCCAGCCACGGATGTGCGCGCTCGTCGCTCCCCAGCATTCCGTAGAACCAGTTGTGGGCCAGCTCGTGCGCGATGGTCATGTCCAGAATCTCGAACAGGCCCGAGGGCAGGTCGGGCTCGTTCATGATGAGCATGGGGTATTCCATGGCGCCCCCGCCGACGGGACTCTCTGCGCTCGTGAACGAGGGCCAGACGTAGGGACCGACTTCGCGATGCATGAACTTCATGACGGAGAGGACGTTCGCCTTCTGGTCCCGCCAGCGATCCTGATCGTCGCGGTAGGCGAGTGCCCGGATGGCGATCCCGTTCCAGGTGGTGTCGGCGCGCACGTAGTCGGGCGACGCGACCCAGGCGAAATCGTGGACCCGCTCCGCCACGAACCGGAGGGTCTTGAGGGATGGAGGAAGGCTGTCCCTGAGCGCGCTCCGCGGCGCGAGCGCGCGAAGGGTATCGGTCACGGCCATGTCGCTCGAGGCACGGAGAAGATGCAGAGGGCCGGACCTTCCCGCGCGGTCCGCCTCGGCGCGGGTCTCCTTCTCGGATTCCACCCAGGAATAGCCGTAGTGCAAGGGCACCCCGCGAGGCACGCGAACGCTCACGCCCTTCTCGCGCTTCACCTCGAGCGGCTTCCTCCGGGATTCGTCCGCGGGCTCGAGGTCGGTATCGAGCGAGAGCATCTTCCCCGGCCATCGCCCCCGAAGCGAATCCGCGGTGACGACACGCAGCCGCACCGTCACGCTGTCGCGCGGAGTCTCGTCATCGGCGAGGGGAATCTCGTTGTCCCCTCCGGCGAAACTCTTCAAGACGCCCGTCGCCCCGACCCAGAAGAGATCGGGAAGGGTGATCGAGACGTCGAAGGTCCCGTAGTCGCCGTAGAATTCCGCGAAATAGTGATAGGGATCGGGATGCCATCCGAGATCGTCGTAGACCGCGACCTTCGGGTACCACTGGCTCACCGAGTAGTTGTTTCCGATGTGACCCAGGCGCGTGATGGGTTGGGGCACCTGAACCGCGAACGCGAGCCTCACCGTGACGGTGCCTCGGGGGCCGAGCGGCCGCGGCAGATCGACGCGCGCGACGGTCTCGTCCAGGAAGAGCGACGCGGCCTCGCCGTCCGCCGTGACCGAATCGATCGTCATCCATCCACGCTCCTGGGCCGAAGCGAGCCGCATGGCGTAGTCCTCGCCCCAGCGCTCTCCCTCGCGCGCGTAGAGGGTGCGGTGATCGCGGAACGCGTTCGGGTACGCGTGGAGGTAGATGGAATGAAGGGTGGAGTCGGCGCCGCTCCGGTAGGTGACCGTCTCGCGCCCCGAAAGGCGGTGCCGTAGCGGATCCAGCGCGACCTCGATCCGGTACTTGAGGTCCGGAGGGGAGACGGCGCCGCCGGAGGGGGAAGCAACGACGAGGAGGAGAACGAACGAAAGGGCGGCGGCTCCGCGGATGGGGCTCAGGCCAAAACGTCTTCCACGGCCGCGAACGTGGCTGCCCGTACTCCCTCCCCGAGAAGCGCGTGCGGCGTCGCTGCGTCGACGCGAACCGAAACGAGATCCCCCACGCGCTCCCCGCGGTGCGGGAACACGGTCGTCTTGAAGTGCGCGGACTTCCCGAACCACTCGGACGGATTCCGCTTCGTCGGGCCCTCGACGAGAACTTCGACCGCGGATCCGACATCTGCCTCGTTCTCGAGGAGCGATCGCTTCTGCTGCTCCTCGATGAGGAGCATGATGCGGCGCGTCTTCTCCTCCTCGTCCACCGTCTCGGGCCATTCCGCGGAGCGAGCGCCCGGGCGCGGCGAGTACTTGAAGATGAAGGCGCTCTCGTATCCGATCCGGTCCATCGCCTGGCGAGTCGCCTGGAAATCGGCGTCGGTCTCGCCCGGGAAACCCACGATGATGTCGGTGGAGAGGGCGATTCCCGGAATCGCGCGCCGGACCTTCTCCACGAGCCGCTCGTACTCGTCCATGGAATAGATGCGCCGCATCGCGCGCAGCACGGAATCCGAGCCGGACTGAAGGGGAAGATGGAGATGCGGCGGGACCTTCTCGCAGGTTGCCATCGCGCCGATCGCGCGGTCGCTCATGTCGGAAGGATGCGGCGAGGTGAACCGGATCCGCGCGATCCCGGGCACGCGGTCGGCGCGGACCAGGAGCTCGGCAAAATCCACGTCACCGTCGCGGTAGGCGTTCACGGTCTGCCCCAGGAAGACGATCTCGCGGAATCCCTCCGCGGCCGCGTGCTCGACCTGCCGGAGAACTTCGTCCGCGGGGAGGCTTCGCTCCCGCCCGCGAACATACGGGACGATGCAGAAGGAGCAGAACTTGTCGCAGCCCCGCATGATGCTCACCCACGCGCGCACGCCATCGGCGCGGGCGGGCACCAGATCCCCGTAGGTCTCGACGCGGCTCAGCCGGACGGCCAGCGTCGGCTCCTCGCGCGCCTCATCGATCAGCTCCGGAAGCCGCCGATATCCATCCGGACCGACCACGAGGTCCACCAGCGGGACGCGCTCCATCAGCTTCCCGCGCAGATGCTGCGCCATGCAGCCCGCGACGCCCAGGACCACGCCGGGGCGCCGGAGCTTGTGGCGGGTCAGCTCGCCCAGTCTTCCGTAGATGCGCTGCTCGGCGTGCTCCCGGATGGCGCAGGTGTTCACGAGAATCACATCCGCTTCCTCGGCGCGCTCCACGCGGCGATAGCCCGCCTGGCCGAGCCGGCCCAGCATGAGCTCGGAGTCGGCCACGTTCATCTGGCAGCCGTAGGTCTCGATATAGAAGCTGCGTTCCATGGGGGAGGGATTATGGCACAATGCGCCGGTGAATGCCTTCCGCGAGAGACGCTTTCAACGAGGATTTCCATGATCAAGAGCGACAAGTGGATTCGGCGGATGTGCCGCGAGCACCGAATGATCGAGCCCTTCGCGGAGAAACAGGTGCGGGACGGGACGATCTCCTACGGCGTGTCGTCCTACGGTTACGATCTCCGGATCGCGGACGAGTTCAAGATCTTCACGAATATCAACAGCACGAGAGTGGATCCGAAGAATTTCGACGCGAAGAGCTTCGTCGATTTCAAGGGCGACGTCTGCATCGTGCCGCCAAATTCCTTCGCACTGGGACGGAGCGTGGAGTATTTCCGGATACCACGCGACGTCATGATCATTTGCTTGGGAAAATCGAGCTATGCCCGTTGCGGGCAGATCCTGAACGTAACGCCGCTCGAGCCGGAGTGGGAAGGACACGTGACGCTGGAGATCTCGAACACGACGCCGCTGCCCGCGATGATCTACGCGAACGAGGGTATCGCCCAGGTCCTCTTCCTGGGCAGCGATGAGGTCTGCGAGATCTCGTACAAGGACAAGAAAGGCAAGTACCAGGATCAGCGAGGCATCACGCTTCCACGTCTATAGCGCCGCGCGGGTCACACCCAGGTAGAGATTGAAGTCCGAGACGAGATTGATCCCGTTGACGCGCTGATACACAGGTAACTGCACGATTCCGTAGAACGCAGTCTTGGCCATCGGGCTCACACGAAGCCCCGGGCTCACGAAAGCCCACGTCCCACCGGTGTGCCCCGGCTCCGCGTCCGTATCTCCCACGTCATCCTTCGCGCGCACGCGGAGGTCTCCCGACAGAAGCATCTCGACGGAGCGGGCAACGGGATAGCTGATGCCGAGGTTCGTCTGGAGCTCGGAGCCCACGCGGTACCGCTCGGTGCCGCGTCCGTTCGCGCGCCCGAGCACGCTTAACCTTAGAGGCATCGCTCCGTAAGTGCCCCCGAGCATCTTCGTCGAGAGCGACCATTGCGCGCCCGCGCCCGCGATCGCTCCCCAGGCTCCGTTGCCCGGGCGAGCCGGCGGCTCGGGCTCATCGCCGTTGAATTCCTCGACGTGCTTCACGCCCGTGGGCGCCTTGAATCCCCCCGTCAGGTGGTAGCGCGTACCCTCGGCGCCGCTTGCGAACGTGCGCGACCCCTGTACCTCGAGGTCGCCGACGCCGGTGAAGTTCCACCGCTGAAGCTCCGGCGTGCCGCCCGCGTCGTGGATGTGCTCGTGGTAGCGGTTCACGAACGGCAGCGTCGCTCCCAGGGTCCACCCTCCCGCGGGCTGATACATGGCGTGGGCGGACGTGATCCGGCTCACGGTGCGTACTTCGTTCTCCGCGCTGGGAATCGCGCCCACGACGGCATTGTGCGTCCCGACCCGCGGCTGGTTTTGATCGATGTACTGCTGGGATAGATCGAAAGTGAGCGTCGACTCCTGCCACAGCAGCCCCATGTCGATGGGACAGTGCTCGGAGCCGCAGCTCGCGAAAGCGGCCGCGGGAGTGATCGCGGCCAGGATGAGAATCGAAAGCGCGCGGCAAAGCATGGAGCTCCTCCTCGGGAGCGAAAGGAAATCCGGTCTCGGCGCGATGCGCCGGACCCATGGCGTCAGGATGCGAAACGAGCCGCGCTAGGCGCGAGGAGGAGGATCATCGGGAACGGGATTGCGGGCGGGTAGATTGCTGGACATGAAAGCTAGGGCCCCTGAGGAGCTCCAATTAGCAATGGATGCGGAGATGGTCTCGAGGGTTCCTGGATCCGGCGTTCCAGGTACGATTCGGGCACCCTCGCCGCCACAGGAAGGCGCGCACAGCTTGGCGCCACTCGTTCCCTGATGCTCGGACGAGGACGGCACCGCCGGAGACGAGCCTGCCGCCCCCATCGGGCATGCCTCGCCCTTACCGCAACCGCTCCCCTTCATGGGGCATGTGGGGCTGCCGCAACAGGAAGGAGTGCCCTTCTCGGCGGGCTTCCGCACCACCGAATGCGGCGCGCCGTCCACGACCGCGCACACCGGCGATTCGAGGAACAATCCCGACGTCTCAGCACCCAGAACCAGGAGCGCCAGGGCCAAAGCGAGGATGGAGCGCATCAGGCCGCCATCATATAACATGGTGAGGAGCCAATCCATCCAGGTAGGTCAGGGGGTGAAATGAAGGACGGGACCATTCGAACCGTCGTTGTCGTGGGTGCCGGAGTCATGGGGCGCGGCATCGCGCTCGCCTCCGCGCGCGCCGGGTACAAGACCAGCGTCATCGAGCCGAACCCGGCCGTGATCGAGTCGGCCCGGGGCGAGATCGACAAGATCCTGGACCGTGCGCGTGAGAAGAACGAGATCGACGAAGCCGCCGCGCGCGCGGCCCGATACAACCTCACCTGGTCGGACAAATACGATGCTGCCACGGGAGCGGATCTCGCCATCGAGGCCGTCCCCGAGTCGGTCGCGATCAAGTCCGCGGTCTACGAGAGCCTGGCTCCTCGGCTCACGCGCGAGGGAGTGATCGCCACCAACACCTCCTCGCTCAGCATCACCGAGCTTGCGGCCACCTCCGACCGTCCGTCGCGCTTCCTGGGAATGCATTTCTTCAATCCCGTCCATCGCATGAAGCTCGTCGAGCTGGTCCGCGGCCTCGAGACGAGCGACATCGCCCTCGGAATTGGAGAAGAGGTTGCCAAGGCCATGGGCAAGGAGACCGTCCTCGTGAAAGAATCCCCCGGCTTCGTCACGAGCCGGATCAACGTGCTCATCGGAAACGAGGCGTTCGCGATGCTGGAGTCCGGCGTGGCGTCCGCCCGCGACATCGACAAGGCCCTGAAGCTGGGCCTGAATCACCCCATGGGGCCCTTCGAATTGGTCGATCTGGTCGGCCTGGACACGCGCCTCAGCATCCTGGAGTATCTGCACCGGACCCTGGGCGACAAATACCGGCCTTCCCCGCTACTCATCCAGTACGTCAAAGCCGGCCGGCTGGGCCGGAAGGTGGGACGCGGGGTGTACGAATACCCGAGCCAGAGGAACACACCATGAATCCCACCGAGACCTTGCCCAAGCTCGCACTCAACTCCGGCGGCCGCATGCTGATCGGAGGCGACTGGCGCGAGGCGCAATCCGGAAAGCGCTTCCGCACGATCAATCCCGCGACCGGGGACACGCTGCTCGAAGTCGCCGAAGGGGACGCGCCGGATATCGACCTCGCGGTCCAGGCGGCGCGCCGTGCCTTCGAGGGACCCTGGGGCAAGATGTCCGCCTCGGAGCGCGGGCGCGCACTCTGGAAGCTCGGCGATCTCATCAGCGCCAAGGCCCAGGAGCTGGCGCAGCTCGAGACGCTGGATACCGGCAAGCCGATCTGGGAGTCCTCGAAGATCGACGTGCCGCTCACCGTCGACGTCTTCTACTACTTCGCGGGCGCCGCGACCAAGCTCGAGGGGGACACGATCCCGGTCAGCGGGCCCTACCTGAACTACACGCTCCGCGAGCCGCTCGGGGTTGTGGGCCTCATCGTTCCATGGAATTTCCCCCTGCTCCTCGCGGCGCGCAAGGTCGCCCCGGCGCTCGCGGCGGGGAACACGGTAATCTTGAAACCCGCCGAGGAGACGCCGCTCACGGCGTTGCGCCTGGGCGAGCTGGCCCTGGAAGTGGGCATCCCACCCGGCGTGCTCAACGTGGTGCCGGGATTCGGGCCCACCGCCGGCGCTTCGCTCGTGGCGCATGCGGGCGTGAATGGGGTCGCCTTCACCGGCGAGACGACCACGGGGAAGCTCATCATGCAGAACGCCGCGCGGTCCCTGAAGAAGGTCTCGCTGGAGCTGGGCGGAAAGTCGCCCAACATCATCTTCGCGGACGCCGACCAGGACGCGGCCGCGCGCGGGACCGTATTCGGGATCTTCTACAACAAGGGCGAGGTCTGCAC
>DASQAV010000015.1:0-24701 GCA_035635575.1 Candidatus Dormiibacterota bacterium
GACGATGTTCTCGGGCCCGCTGTCGAGGAGCGCCCTGAAATCGCGGGAGAAGTCGAAGTCTCCGAAGGGCTGCGTCTCGCTCCGGCTCTGCTGCCACACGAGGAAGATCGCCGAGCCGGGACGGTATTCCCAGCGGAGCACGGCATTCCCGAGCAGGGAGCGGAAGTTGAAATTCGGGTCCGGGACCGAGATCTTGGCCGCGGGCCCGGGCCCGTCGGGGTCGATCTGATACGCGCCGGTGGAATCGCGCGCGATGATGCCGGTCTGCCTCCCGTAGACATCGAACTCGTAGGTTCTGGGCCGGCGCAGCTCTTTCAGGTCCTTGTATAGGCCCGTGACGACAAAGGGCTGGAGGTAGAGCTGGAAGCTGAGCTTCGGAGAGAATGTCCAGTTGACCCGAGTATCGAGCGAGAAGGAGTTCTGCTCCAGCGTCCCGAAGACGTATCGCGCGCCGTACGTCTTCGGGACAGTGGAGTCCGGGAAGGAGGCCACGTATTGGGCCATGTCACGCGAGACGCGGATCGTGGGGGAAATCTGGACGAGGGCCGAGGACGTGGGATGGAGGGTGAGAAACGGCGTGTATTGAACGGACCGGCCGCCGGCGTCGTCCCATTGCCAGTTCTCTTGCCAGCCGGCCTGGTAGGACTTCCGGAAGTCGGAGTTGACGGTGAGCCGCACGCGCCCGCCCGGAGGGACGCGCGACATCGGTCCCCCGCGCGTCAGACGATCGTCGTACCCGCCGGGATACCAGGAAACGCGTGTGTCACCGTACCAGTAGTTCCGTAACGTGCCCTCCGCGTCCGCTTCATATCCCTGGTACGTCAAGTCTCCGGCGTAGTTGAACGAGTGATTCGTGAACACGAACGAGTCCCAGTTGTGGAAGAGCTTCCCCGGCTTGCTCTGCTTGTAGAGCGCGAGCCACGAGAAACCGCGGACGTCGGCCGCGTTCATGTATCCCACGTCGTCGATCTCGAACCCGGGACTCCAGTCCTGGTAGGTGGCCGTTCCCACCCAGTGCTCCCCGCCGATCTTGTTGAGGGATAGCTGGCCGGCCGCGCCGGTGAGCGATGTGCGGGTGGGGTCGTAATGCAGGTGGTCCGCGTCCGGGCGCTGAAAGTAGCGGACGCTCGTTCGCTGCGTCCGGTCGACGGCGGAAGCGGTTCCGCGGACGTAGCTGCCGAGGACATACCCGTCCAGCGACCAGCTCCGTTTGGACCAGAATCGGTTGAAGTCCACGCCGCCGACGAAGGCGCGCGAGCGGAGCCTGGAAGCGAGCGTGGAATCGGAGCCGTCACGCATCACCGCGGTGCCTAGGAAACCGACCGAAGTGTTGCCGCCTCCGGATTCCCGGCGGAGGCGCCCCACGAAGTAGTTCGTCAAAGGCTCGACGGGATCCCGGTGCATGAGCCCTGCGTCGTCGAGATACCGCCCGCGCTCGCGAGACGTCACCGCGTCCAGCGCTCCCACGGCCCAGCCGCTGGGAGTCTTCCCCGTGACCTTCACGGCGGCGTCGATGGTCGTCGCCGCGGGGCTGTCGACGAAGTTGAAGCCCGGTCCGTCCAGGACGCGCTGCGGCGATCTTCCGATCCGCCGGCCGTGGAAGGGAATCGTCGTGTTGAAGCTGTTCTGGCTGCGGCTTTGTCCAAACCGGAACAGGTCCGCCCCCTCGATGAAGAAGGGACGACGCTCCGGGAAGAACGTCTCGACCGCCGTCAGGTTCACGACCGCCGGGTCCACCTCGACCTGACCGAAGTCGGGATTCACCGTCGCATCCAGGGTGAGGTTGCTGGTCAGTCCGTACTTGAGGTCCGCCCCCAGCGACCCCACCCGGTCCGAGCCGTTCTGGAACGGATCACCCGCGTCAACCTTGTGGTAATGCGCTTTGGCCAGGCTGTAGGGGAGGAGCTCGAAATGCCGGGGCGTCGTGAGCGGACCCAGCCCCGTGAGGTGCCCATACCGACTCGCGTCGCTTGGCTCCTTCTTCGGCGTGAAGGAGAACTCGGCCAGCTCCTGTTTGCGGTCGATCCACCGCCGCATCTGAATCCCCCAAACAGCGTCCGCCGAGGGATTGAAGCGGAGCTGGGAGAGGGGGATCTCCATCTCCGCCGTCCAGCCGAGGGAATCGATGCTGGTGTGCACCTGCCAGACCGGATCCCAGGAGAAGTCGGCGTTCCCCCTCGCGTCGATGTAGGAGTCGTCGTAGGAACCGGCGGGATTCACCCGGAAGCGGTACGTGGTCAGGTGGTCGTGATAGGAGTCGAGAAGAAGCGCGAAATAGTCGGACGCGAGGTCTTCGTCGCGTCGAACCAGGCGGCGACGGATCTTCCCGGGCTCGCGATCGTAGAGCCTGGCCCCGACGTAGAGCTCATCCTCTCCGATCAGGATCCGGACCTCGGTGCGCTCCGAGACAGGCTTCCCCTCCTCCGGATCGCGCTGCGTGAACTGGTCGACGGCCTGGGCCCGCGACCACACCTCCTCGTCCAGCTTCCCATCCACCTTGATGCGCTCGCTGGTCTGGAGCGCGTGAATCTGCGGCGCGTCCGCATGGCTCCCCACGCGCGTGGAGTCCGGGGGCTGCGCGATGGCGGGGGCGGTGGCCCATGCGGGAACGACGACGAACAAGGCGAGGAGGATCAAGCGCATGGAGGAGCCCTCACGGGGGATGGAGCCGGGATGAAGGCGCGCGGACGCGCCTTCACGAGCACAGTACGACGGATGCGGCGGATGGTGTTTCAGACATTCCCCGCCGGCGCGCGGCGCCCGAGAGTGGAGGCTTGGTGGCCAAGATGCCGGCCTCAGGAGCCGGCTCCTGGTTTCGAACGCCGGCGCGGCGGGGGATGATGGCGCCCGTCGTAAGACGTATGATGGCGTCCCTGGGGAAATGGTTGGAACGCCGGAGGGCCTCTCCCCCATTCCAACCCCAAGAGGCCCTTTTCTATCCAATGGTGCGAAATGAGCTACTCGGGCGGCGGAATCATGACACCGAGCCAGGACTCGGAAGTGACGCCAACCAGGACGAAGGACCGAGAAGACGTAGCCCTTGCCGCCCACGGCGACGTCCGTGCATTCGCTCGCCTGTACGGGGCGCATTCCACCCGTATCTTCAACCTGGCGCGCCGCATGACGTCGAGCGAGACGGCGGTGGACATCACCCAGGACATCTTCCTCAGGGCCTGGGAAAAGCTGGCCACCTTCCGTGGCGAATCGGCCTTCGGGACCTGGCTCCACCGGCTCGCCATCAACGTGATCCTCGCGCGGCGCTCCACGCTCCGGACCGAGCAGAAGCGGTTCTCCGACGAGGAAGGGATCATGGACACCCTGCCTGCCCGGCCCGTCCGGTCCGATCTGGGCATGGACTTCGAGCGCGCCATGGAACGGCTCCCCGAAGGGGCCAAGACGGTGTTCGTCCTCTACGACGTCGAGGGATATCAGCACGAGGAAATCGGAGAAATGCTGGGGATTTCCTCCGGCACTTCCAAGGCACAACTTCACCGGGCGCGGATGATCTTGCGCAAACACCTGACGCGATGACGGGAGCGATGTGATGCAAGACCCCTGGATCGAACGCCTGTCGGAATACGTGGACGAGGAGCTGAGCCGCCCGGACCGTGAGGCGCTGGAGCAGCACCTCCTGCGCTGCACCGAATGCTCGTCCGCGGTCGAGGACCTCATGGCGGTGCGCGAGCGGGCACGCAATCTGCCCGAGGCTTCGGTGCCGGCGGAGCTCTGGTCCCGCATCGAATCCAGCATCGCGACCGGACGGCTCCGTTCCGTT
Organism: Candidatus Dormiibacterota bacterium; assembly: GCA_035635575.1. Classification (GTDB taxonomy): domain Bacteria; phylum Eisenbacteria; class RBG-16-71-46; order SZUA-252; family SZUA-252; genus WS-7. Next base: position 3,776 of record DASQAV010000015.1, read on the forward strand.
CCGTCGCAGGAGGCGAGGCCCGAGCGCGCCAAGGAATCCGGGCGCGAACGGACCGGGCGATTGTCCTTCTCCCTTCCCCAGCTGGTGGCGGCATGCCTCGCGGTCGCCCTTCTCTCGGGCGCCGGCGTGTTCGCGCTGATGAAGCTTTCGGGACGCGCGTCAAGGATCGGGCCCACGGTGGCGCAGGCGCCGCCGAGCGGCGCGGCACGGGAAGGCGCGACCCAGGCGCAGGCACCCTCGCGGCAGGGGGCCGAGGAGCCCCGGAGCATCGCCGCGTCGAACGCCACCGTGCCCGCAACGGGATCCGGGGCGGTCAACACGACCCGGACGGAGGCCACGCCGCACGAGGAAGCGATCGCGGAGCTTCGCAAGGCGCTCGCCAGGGAACGCGACCGGCTGGATCCCGCGACCGTGCGCGCGCTCGAGTCCAATCTGGCCATCATCGATCTCGCGATCGATCAGGCGAAGCGCGCCCTCGCGGCGGATCCCGCCAACACGTACGTCAAGGAGCACCTCGCCGAAACCATGCGCCGCAAAGTGGAGCTTCTCCAACGCGCGACCCTGCTCGCCAGCACCGCCAACTCGGAGGGAACCCGTTAATGCTCGCAGCAGCGCTCGCGCTCCTGGTCCTGCTCGCCTCCTTCGTCCCACAACCTTGGGCCTGGGCGGCGTGCCCGACTCCGCCGGACGCGGCCAGGATCGCCGGCCTCGTGGCCGCGTACTCGGACGACGAGGATCACGACGCCGAAGATGACGACGAATACGGCAACACGATTCCGCAGCCCGACACCACGATCGTCGTCCGGCCGGGCGTCGCGCTGGAGATCGAGAATTTCGGCGGCGAGATCTCGGTGAAGACCTGGGACAAGGACGCCATCAAGATCGCGGCCGACCACTCGCTGCGCGACAAGGTGATCATCGAGAGGACCGGCTCGGCGATCCGGCTCAAGGTGAAATCCCGCCGCTTCGTGCCCGCCGTGATCCGCTACCGGATCACGGCGCCCCGATGGATGAAGCTCGAGCTTTCGGGCGTGAACACGGACATCGATATCGAGGACGCGCGCGGAGAGGTCCGGGCCGAGACGGTGCAGGGCGACATCACGCTGAAAGGAGGCGTGGGCTTCGCCTCGCTCAGCTCCATCCAGGGAGAGATCACGGTCACGGGAGTGCGGGGACGGATCGAGGCCAGCTCCGTCAACCAGGGCGTCCGGCTCGTGAACGTGGTGGGTGCGATCTTCGCGGAGTCGGTGAACGGCGGGATCGTGATCGAGAACGCCGAGTCCGATTCCGTCGAAGCGTCCACGGTCAACGGTCCGGTCACCTTCGAGGGGCTCGTGTCCGACACCGGTTATTACCGGTTCGCGACGCACAACGGATGCATCGACGTGGCCATGCCGGAGAAGTCCAACGCCACGGTCTCCCTCTCCACCTTCAGCGGCGGCATCGACTCGAGCTTCCCCGTCACGCTGAAGAAGATCAAGTCGAGGCGTTTCCAGACGACCCTGGGCTCCGGGCGAGCCAAATTCGAGCTGGAGTCCTTCCAGGGTACGATCTTCCTCCGTCGGCCACAGGAAGCCCGCCAGGGCTGCGATTCGGACGACGAGAAGGACAAAGACGAGAAGGACGGCAAGACCAAGGTGGAGTCCGGGGACCAGGACGACCGGTAACCCGGTCTACTTTAAGCCGCAAAGCCCCGCTTGACGCCCCGGGGGGTACCTTCCTAGCATGATCCCGTGAGCAAGACCCGCATTCCCAGGAAGAGGCCTGACCCCCTCCCCATCCATCTTCGCGCGATGGACAATCTCTCCTTCATCCGCGGCGCGATCGAGCGGGCCGGCTCCTTCACGGCGGTCTCCGGCATGGGACAGGCGGCGGTGGGCGTCACGGCGCTCGGCGCCGCGTGGATCGCGGCGCGGCAGGCGAGCCGGGACCGCTGGGTATGGGTCTGGGTCGCGGAAGCCCTGCTCGCGCTCCTGATCTCCGCGTGGGCGATCGCGCGCAAGGCGGAGGCCCGGGACCTTCCCCTCTTCACGGGGGCGAGCCGGCGCTTCGCCCTGAGCTTCGGGCTCCCGATCGCGATCGGGGCGCTCCTCACTCCGCCGTTACTCCGGTCGGGTGCCGGGGACGAGATTCCCGGGCTCTGGCTCGCGCTCTACGGCACGGGAATCGTGACGGGCGGCCTTTTCTCGGTGGCGATCGTCCCCGTGATGGGGATCTGTTTCGTGCTCCTCGGCGCGTGCGCGCTCTACGGTCCGCCGGGCTGGGGTGACGTCCTCATGGCGGCGGGCTTTGGCGGGCTCCACATCGCGTTCGGAATCGCCATCGCGAGGCGTTACGGTGGCTGAGCCCGGCCGCACCGAGAAGCGGCGTCCCCGCCGCGCGGAGGGCAGACGCGCGCGATCCGAGCCCGCGCGGGCGCTCCCGCGCTCGGCGGCTCCTCCCGAGATCGACCGGCTCATCCACGAGCGGCTTCGCCTCGCCATCCTGAGCGCGCTCGCGGTGAATGAAACGCTCACCTTCAACGAGCTCAAGGCGCTCGTCCGGGCCACCGACGGGAACCTGAGCGTCCACGCCCGGAAGCTCGAGCAGGCACGGTACGTCGACTGCGCGAAGAGCTTCGAGGGAAGGCTGCCGCGGACGGAGTTCCGGATCACCGAGCTCGGACGCCGCGCGCTCCTTCGCTACCTCGACCACATGGAAGCCCTGATCTCCACCATGCGCATGCGCCGCCATTGACGACTTGATGTGCAGGAACGCGAGGGGCTTCCTCGCGTACGGAAGGGACACTACCAAAGGGGGTAGGTGATGGAGGGCCGTATGGGAGGCCGTTTGACCGAGTGGGCGTACACCTTGCTTCGGATCGTGGTCGGGTTTCTGTTCTTCTGCCACGGAGCCCAGAAGATCCTGGGCTGGTTCACGGAGCCGGGTGGTCAGCGCATGGCGCTCACCTTCCCCATGCTTCCCTGGTTCGCGGGCTGGATGGAGATGGTGGGAGGCGCTCTCATCCTGGTCGGGCTTCTGACCCACGTCGTCGCGTTCCTGCTCTCGGGGGAAATGGCGGTGGCGTACTTCATGGCGCACGCGCCCCACGGATTCATCCCCCTTCTCAATCACGGTGAGCTTGCCGTTCTGTACTGCTTCATCTTCCTGTTCATCGCGGCGCACGGCGCCGGACCCTTCTCGGTGGATGCCTCAATCGGAAGACGACGGCGCCCCTAGGCTCCGGCCGAGCGGCGCGTGGTGTGCCTGATGGTCGGGATCGCGATCGGCGCCTTCCTCTCGATCATGGAAACCGAGAAGAACGCCTGGGCGGTGGGCCTGATCCCGATCGGCGTGGGGATCGCCCTGCTCCTGAGCGCCGCCATCATCCGGCCCCAGAACGGGGCTGGCACCGGGACGCCCCCTCCCGCGTATTGATCGCGCTACGGGTTCAGGATGAGGGGAAGGCCGTTCTTCCCCCCGATGACGACGAACTTGGAGTTCTGGGACTCGGCCAGCTTCTCCGTCGCCTCGATTCCTTTCCACGTGAGGAGCCCCGGGGTGATGCCGGCCGTCACGATCCGCTGAAAGTCGGCGATCCCGCGCGCCTCGATCCGCTTCCGATCCGCCTCGCGCTCCTCCTTGCGCAGCACGAACTCCATCTGCTGCGCCTTCTGATCCGCGGCCAGCTTCATCTCGACCGCGTCGGACACCTGCTTCGGCATCTGGACATTTCGTAACAGGACGGCTTCCACCGTGATGCCGCGACCCTCGAGACGTTTGCGCAGCTCGTTCAGCATCGTCGAGCTCACTTCCTGGCGCCGGCCCGAGTAGAGATCGACCGCGTTGAATCCCGCCGTCACGTCGCGGATCGTGGACCGGAATTCCGGAGTCAGCACGCTCGCCTCGAGCCCCGCGAGCCCGCCGTAGCGCGAGAAGGTCTCGGCCGCCTTTTCCGGATTCGCGTGGTAGACCAGGCTCACGTCGAGCCCCACGAGCAGTCCCTCGCCCGTGGGCGTGGTCGTTTGCTCCTCGGCCTGGATCGTCCGGCAGTTGATCCGGTGAACCCCGAACCACGGCGCCCAGGCGTGAAGCCCGGGACCCCAGGTCGTGTCGTAGACCTTCCCAAACGACTCCAGCACCCCGACGTGCTGCGGCGGCACGGCGGCACAGCCCGCGGACAGGATCACGACCAACAGGAATGCGGCGAAGCGCTTCATGAGCTCCTCCATGGATGGTGGACGGACGTGTTCGAGTCCTGAGTCATTTCCGGAACAGCGAAACCCGGTATGGCTTGATCTCGCCCGTGAAGACCTTCACCTGGACCGCGGGGTCCGCAGCGAGGATCGATCGAGCTTCGTCGAGGCTCCCGCATTCGATCACCGCGAGCCCCATGGAGGCGTCCTCACACGGTCCCGCCAGAAGCAGCTTCCCTTCGGCGAGAAGGCGTTTCAGGTACTGAAAGTGGCTCCCGATGACGCGCTCTTCCTCCGCCGTCGCGTCCGAATGGAAGGTCGGGCGCGGTGGCCGGTAGATCAGGAGGAAGTGGGCCATCAGTCAATTCTCCTGCGAAGTACGTAATGAAATACTCGTCCTGGGACGAGTTCGAGATGAGGACGCCCAAGCAGCGACATTGCTTGGCTCTGGATTCGTGGTTCCGAGCGAAATCCTGGATAGCCCCGCGTGCGTGCCCTACTCGTCCTCCCGGCGTTTCGGCCTCACGTTGGCAGCCAGAATCCGTTTCCGGAGCCGGATCGCGGCGGGGGTCACCTCGACCAGCTCGTCGTCGGTGATGAACTCCAGCGCCTGCTCCAGGGAGAGCTCCCGGAAGGGAATCAGGCGCACAGCCTCGTCCGAGCCCGAGGCGCGCATGTTGGTCAGCTTCTTCTCGCGGACCACGTTCACGTCCATGTCCGCCTCGCGGGCGTTCTCTCCCACGACCATCCCCTCGTAGACCGCGGTGCCCGGCCGGATGAAGAGCTCGCCCCGCTCTTGCAGATTGTAGAGCGCGTAGGGGGTGGCCTGCCCCTCGCGGTCGGAGACGAGAGCTCCCGTGAGGCGGTTCGTGATGGTGCCCTGCCACTCTCCCCAGCGAAGGAAGAGCGTGTTCAGGAGGCCGGTCCCCTTCGTGTCGGTGAGGAACTCCGAGCGGAACCCGATCAGGCCCCGGGTGGGGACTTCGAACTCCATCCGGACACGGTTCAGCCCGCCCCCCTTCCCGTGGTTCACCATCTTGGTCATCTGCCCCTTCCGGCGTCCCAGTGCTTCCGTGATCACGCCGATGAAGGTCTCCGGAGCGTCCACCACCACCAGCTCGAAGGGCTCGAGCTTCTTGCCCCCGGCCTCGCGCGTGATCACCTCGGGCTTCGAAACCTGCATCTCGAATCCCTCACGGCGCATCATCTCGATCAGGATCGCGAGCTGCAGCTCCCCACGGCCCGAGACCTTGCAGCCGTCGGACCCCTCGGTGTCCTCCACCCGGATCGAGACGTTTCCGAGCGTCTCCTTGTGGAGCCGATCCCGTACCTGGCGCGAGGTCACGTAGCGCCCTTCCCTGCCCGCGAAGGGGGAATTGTTCACCGAGAAGATCATCGAGATGGTGGGCTCGTCGACGGTGATGGGCGGAAGGCGCGCCGGATCCTCCAGCGAGGACACCGTTTCGCCGATGTAGATGCCCTCGATGCCGGCAAGCGCCACGATCTCCCCTACCCCTGCCTCACGGATCGGCGCCCGCTTCAGCCCCTCGAAGGCGTAGAGCTGGGTGATCCGGGTCTTCATCTCGCTTCCGTCCAGCTTGCACACGGAGACCTGGTCCCCGACCGCGATCTTCCCTGAGAAGACGCGGCCGATCGCGATGCGTCCCACGTAGTCGTCGTAATCCAGGTTCGCGACCAGGAGCTGGAGCTTGTCCTTCATCCGCGCGCGCGGAGGCGGGATGCTGCGCACGATCTCGTCGAAGAGCGGCCTCAAGTCCTGGCTGCAGTCCTCGAGCGAGCGCTTGGCGATGCCGTCCCGGCTCACCGCGTAGAGGATGGGGAACTCGATCTGCCGCTCGTTCGCGTCCAGATCGATGAAGAGATCGTAGATCTCGTTCACGACTTCCTGGGGCCGCGCGTCCGAACGATCGATCTTGTTCACGACGACGATCGCGGGAAGCGCCTGCTCGAGCGCCTTGCGGAGCACGAACCGCGTCTGCGGGAGGGGACCTTCCGAGGCGTCGACGAGGAGCATCACGCCGTCCACCATCTTGAGCACGCGCTCCACCTCGCCGCCGAAATCGGAGTGCCCCGGCGTGTCCACGATGTTGATCTTCACCCCGCCGTACCGGACCGAGGTGTTCTTGGCCATGATCGTGATCCCGCGCTCTTTCTCGAGATCCATGCTGTCCATCACCCGCTCGATGATGCGCTCGTTGTCCCGGTACGTGCCGCTCTGCTTCAACATGGCGTCCACGAGCGTGGTCTTCCCGTGGTCCACGTGCGCGATGATCGCGATGTTGCGGATCGAATCGATTTCGGTCACTTCGCCCTCACAAGGTCAAAAAAGGAGGAGGCCACCCGGCGGCTGGCCTCCTCCGGAATTTCCTGTCTGATTCTACCCTACTGCGTCGCGATCGTCGCCCCGAAAGCCTGGAGCACCGGTCCGATCGGGTTGGCGAACGAGCCACCCGAGCCGCCGGCGAAGCAGAGACCCACGGGGTTGTTGCCCGACTGGGTCACCATGAGCGAGCCGGAATCGCCGGAGCGGATGAAGGTGGCCGGCGTCATGATCTGACCGTTGAAGGTGGCGATACCGGCCGAGTATTGAACCTGGATCGTGACATTGATCGCCTGGACGGTTCCGGTCGTGAGGCCGGAGGTGCGCCCGGACTTCTTGACCGCGAGCCCGACCGAGGCGGCCTGGACCGTCGCGCTGGCCGTGTAACCGCCCGACTGGGTCACCGCCGTCGGACGGCTCGTGTCCATCGTGGCGATCGCGCAGTCGATCGTATTGCTGCCGTTGAAATTGATGTTCACGAACTGCGACAGCGTGCCGCAGGCCGCCGTCTGGGCGCATCTCGGCTTGCCGTCGTAGCGGCCGGGAGCATCTTCCCGCTCGCCGGCCTGCGCCGCGTTTTCGCGCGCATAGACGTGGTTGTTCGAAAGCAGGTATTTCGTGCCGCCCTTCAGGACCACGGCGCCGATCGTTCCCGCGGCGCACTCGAGGTCGTTGCCGGTCGAGGTGCCGCACTGGAGCGTGCCGCCGCCCGGCTTCGCATAGGGCACCACGTCCCCGACCACACGCACGTCGGTCTGGATGCCATCGACGCTCGCGGGAATGTTTCCCACACCCGGCTTCCGGGTGAGGACGAGCACCGCCAGGCGGCCGTTCGCCGCGATGCCGGTGCCGGTGCCGACGACGTCGGGAATTCTCATGAGCTCCGGCGTATGGGCGTTCTGCACCCGCATCGCCAGGGCCACGTCGTTCGGATTCTGCGCCGAGAGCGCGGACGTCACGTTGGATCCCCCGGAGCTGGTGGGCGAGCTGACCGACCCTTCGCGGCTACAGCTCGTGAGAACGAGCGCGGCCGCGGCAACGAGAAGAAGGGAGACGACGAGCAGCAGACGGGCTTTGTGCGTCCTTGGCATGGGGGAAACCTCCTGACCGAATGGAAGGATACATCGCCAAGTTGTGGGCCGTCTTCACGCGCCGCCGGGAGAGCTCGCGGAGAGAGAGCCCTGTGGAAAGGAAGTTGGAATTATATCAGATTTCGGTGCTTGGATCAATCCGCGAGTGGGGCGCGAACGCCTTGGCTCAACGAAACCGAATCGTGGTGGGATCCATCTTCGCCTTGGGGAACTTCATGTCCAGCGCCTCGAGAGTCTCGAGCATGATCTCCGCGACCGCCAGGTTCCGAAACCACTTCTTGTTCGCGGGGATGATGTACCAGGGCGCTTCCTTGGTGCTGCAGCGAGTGAGCGCTTCCTCGTACGCCTCCTGATATTCGCCCCAGTGCTTCCGCTCCGCGAAATCGGCCTCGGAAAGCTTCCACCACTTCCGCTTGTCCTCGATGCGCTCGAGCAGCCGCCGCTTCTGCTCCTCCTTGCTGATGTGGAGGTAGAACTTGAGGAGGGTGACGTTGTTCTCGGTGAGGTGCTTTTCGAAGGCGTTGATCTCGTCGTAGCGATTCTTCCAGACCGAGCGAGGCACGAGATCGTGCACGCGCACCACGATCACGTCCTCGTAGTGGGACCGGTTGAAGATCCCGAATTCCCCGTAGTTGGGAACGGCGTGATGGATGCGCCAGAGGTAATCGTGATCCAGCTCGTCCTCCGTGGGCTTCTTGAAGGACTTGACCTGGACGCCCGCGGGGTTCAGCCCCGTCATGACGTGGCGGATGGTGCCGTCCTTGCCTCCCGTGTCCAGGGCCTGGAGCACGATGAGGAGCGCGCGCTTGTTCTCGGCGTACATGAGGTACTGGAGCTCGGACAGCCGCGCGCAGGTCTTGAGCAGAATGGCCGCCACGTCCGGCTTCCCCTTGCACCCGGGCGTGGCGTCGGGGTCATGATCCCGAAGCGATACCTTGGTTCCGGGCTTCACCCAGAGCTTCTGGATCAGGTCCATGCTCTTCATGCCATCCAGTATGCGGGAACCGCGGCGAAGCGTACAATGGGGCACCCATGGCAGGACGATCTTCCAGATCCAGCGGCTCCAAGGTCCGCTTCGACGCGGACGAGGCCGTCTCGCACCTCCGCGAGCGGGATCCCAAGCTCGGGCAGCTCATCGACCGGGTCGGCGCGTTCCGGCTGAAGCTGGCCGGCACCGCGACGCCCTTCGCGGCTCTCAGCGAGAGCATCATCTACCAGCAGATCACGGGCAAGGCGGCGGCCTCCATCGCGGGACGCTTCCGCGAGCGCGTGGGCGAGGGGCGGTTTCCCTCTCCCGAGCGGGTCATCGAGGCCACGGACATCGTCCTGCGCGAGGTCGGGCTCTCGAGGGGAAAATGCGCCGCCCTGCGCGATCTCGCCGCGAAGTCGCTCGATGGAACCGTTCCGGAGATGCGTCGCCTTCGCTCCATGGAGGACGACGCCATCGTGGAGCGGCTCACCCAGGTGCGCGGGATCGGCCGGTGGACGGCGGAGATGTTCCTGATCTTCCGGCTGGGCCGTCCGGACATCCTTCCCATCCAGGACTACGGTGTGCGCAAGGGATTCAAGCTGGCATTCCGGACGCGGGAGCTTCCGAAGCCGGAGATCATCGCGCGCCGGGGCGAGCGCTGGAGGCCGTACCGGACCGTGGCAAGCTGGTATCTCTGGAGGGCACTGGATTGAGCGGCGAAAGCGGCGTGTCCAAGGAACGGCCGGTGCGCGAGATCATCGAGGATTTTCTGGCCTCGGGCCCCTACGCGGTCGTAGGCGCTTCCAACGATCGAGCGAAGTACGGCAACAAGGTGTTCCGCGCCTACAAGGCCAAGGGCTGGAAGGTCTATCCGGTCAATCCGCGCGAGAAGGAGGTGGAGGGGCAACAGGCTTTTCCCGATCTCGCCTCGCTTCCCGAGAAGCCGCGCGGCGTCTCCATCATCACGCCTCCGCAAGTGACGGAGCGCGTCGTCGCCGAGGCCGCGGACGCGGGTGCCTTGTTCGTGTGGATGCAGCCGGGAGCGGAGAGCCCCGAGGCGATCCGCATCGCGCGGGAGCGCGGGCTCGAGGTGATCGGGGACGGAAGCTGCTTCCTGGTCGAGACCCGGTTCCGCGGCTGAACCTGGGATTTCCGGGAGCGGAGCGGCGCTACGCCTGGATCGGCGGACGCTCCCGATGGAACCGGGTGCGCGACTGATACAGCTCTCCGAGCCCGAGGAGCGTCGATTCCTCGAACGGAGCTCCCATGATCTGAAATCCCACCGGCATCCCTGCCTTGCCAAATCCAGAGGGAAGCGCGATCGAAGGAAGACCGCACGAGTTCCCCACCGCTCCCACCGGGTCCGCGTAGGGGAGCGACTGGTTCAGGTCCCCGTGGATCGACGGCGCGACCGACATGAAGTTGGGCGTCACGATCACGTCGTAGCGTGACTGGAAGTCGGCCATCTTCTCCTGGAGCACGGTTCGCATCCGCCACGCCTTGACCAGGTCCGCACCGGTCAGCGCGCGCGTGATCTCCTGCTGGTAGGGCGCGTAAGGGTCCTTGAGCTCCCGGACGCCGCCCGACTTATAGAAATTCTCGAACGTCGAGAGCGCCTCGGCGTTGATGAGGATGCTCGCCATCTCGGAAGCCGGAAACTCGGGCAGCGAGGCCTCGGTGAGGGTGAGCCCGGCCCCGCGCAGCTCCGCAACCGCGTCGTCGAACTTCGATTTCACCTCCGGCTCGGCGCCCTTCGTCTTCTTGAAGTCGAGCGGAATCAAAGCACCCCGGATGCGGGAGAGGTCGAGCCTCTGTCGCTCGAGGCGGACCGGCTCCTCGGAGGCGCTGGCATCGTCGGGATCCGGGCCCGCGATCGCCTGCAGCACCAGACGGCAGTCCTCCGCGGTGCGCGCCAGGGGTCCGATCTTGTCGAACGTGTAGGCGCCCACCATTCCCCCGGCGCGGCTCACGCGGCCATAGGTCGGACGGAGGCCGGTGATGCCGCAAAAGGCTGAGGGGCAGAGGATCGATCCCCACGTCTCGGTGCCGATGGCGAAGCCCACCAGGCCCGAAGCCACCGCGGCGCCCGAGCCGGACGAGGATCCGCCGGTCCACCGCTCGGGATCCCAGGGATTCTTGCCCGGGCCGCTGATCGAGGCGTCCGCGAAGCGATAGCCCAGGCAGCCCGCGAACTCCACCATCGCCAGCTTGCCCAGGAGCACCGCGCCCGCCTCGCGGAGCTTCCGCACGACGGTCGCGTCCTTGTCGAACATCTGATCCTTCGTGGCCTTGGCCCCCCATCCCGTCCGGATCCCCGCGGTCGCGAGGAGATCCTTGGCCCCGTAGGGAATCCCATGCAGCGGCCCGCGGTATCGCCCCTTCCCGATCTCGCGCTCCGCCTCGCGCGCCTGCTCCCGCGCCACATCGGCGGTCACGGTCGCGAACGCGTTCAGCCTGGGCGCGATGCGCCCGATGCGATCGAGGTAGCCCTCCGTGAGCTCGACCGGCGAAAGCTTGCGCGAGCGGATCCTCGATCCCAGCTCCGCGACGGAGAGATAGAGAACGTCCTCGCCGATCATCGCCGCACCCCTCGCTTCGCCTTCAGCGGCCGGAAGGAGAACGCCATCGGGCTTCCGGGAGGAAGCTCGTAGGCGCGGAGCGTCTTCAGCTGCTCCGCGAGCGACTTCTCCTGCGTCTCGATCTCGCGCTTCACCGCCGCACTGGGCGCGCGCCCGCGTGCCGGCTCGCGTGTCCCGGCGCGTGTGAGCGCGGAAGCGGCGCGCGAGAGGGGAGCGGAGACGAGAGCGCCTCCCCCGAGCGCCAGGAGCGTGACGAATCGGCGGCGTTGCATGGTTCGCGGGGATTTCTTCATGGTGCTCCTCCTAGGCTTCTGGAAATCGTGTTGCGATCGAAGCGACGCAATGGACCAGCGAGCGGTGGGCGCCCGCGTGTTTCAGGAGCGTGATCGTGTTCCCCTCGACCTTCATCCTTCCGGTGAGGATCGCGCTCGCCGCGAGCGTCCTCCCGTTCAGGATGTCGAGCCAGAGGGGAAACGGGGCGCGCAAGGCGAAGCCCTGGTCGGGGTGCGAGGGCCCGGGCACGAGCTCGGCGCCGAGGCAGCGTCCTCCCTGGAGCCGGAGCAGAAGATAGAGACCCCGGGCAACCGCCCCGCCCGGCTCGAACGCGAAGAGGATGTTCCCGTTGAATCCCACGCCCCAGCCCTCGCCTGCGTTCCGGTACTCGCTCGAGGCGTTGATTCCCTCTTCCAGCGCGCGCGCCCACTCGGGGGTGCCGAAGAGGAGCGGCATCAGTCCGCGGCCGGTACGCCTTCGGCGGGCGCTCTCTTCGAGGCGCGGGGAGGTACTGGGAACGGAACGAACCCGGGATTCAGGATGCCGTCGGGATCGTATTTCTTCTTGAGCGCCGTGAAGGGCTCCCACTGGTCGCCGAAGTGGCTCCGCCAGCGATCCTCCGTCCAGTCCACGTAGCCCGAGAGGTAGCGCTTGCCGCCCATCAGCTCCGTCATGCGTCCCAGGTTGTCGAGCATCGGTCGGGCCCGTTCCCAGAAACGGGCCGGAATCGCCGGAAGCACCCCGAACCCGATCAGGTCCTCGCCGGGCGGACGCATGAAGAAAGGCACCTGCGAGGTCTTGCCCTTGGCGGGCCAGAGGAGCACGTGACCTCCGACCAGGATGGAGGGAGGCAGGTCGGGCAATACCGACTCGATGCAATCCACCGCGCGGTCCCACGGCAGGACGGTCTCGACCCACGCATGGATGTGCTTCCACGTGCCTCCCTGCTTCCAGAGATCGAACACGGGAACCATCCGCTCGAAGAAATCCAGCGTCGGGAGATCGTCCACGTAGAGTCGCTCGAAGGGACAGAGGCCGCGCAGGAGCTTCTCGTCGTCGGGAGGGTACCCCGGCTCGAACTCCACCGTGAGGTGGAAGGGATAGAACCAGCGCGCGAAGACCTGGCGGCGGCCCGCCACCGGCTTCGTTCCCTGGGGCGACGGAGACGCCCAGCTCTCGAGGTGATCCCACACGCCGCTCTCCATCGCGAGCTTCGCGTCGTGGAGAAAGGAGCGCAGATCGCGATAGAGGAGATAGTAGGTGCGTGTCATGGGCTTCGTGGCGCGAAGATCCAGGCGCGCGCGCGTGATGATCCCGGCCTGGCCCAGCCCCGCGAGCGATCCCCAGAAGAGATCGGAGTTCTTCTTCCGGTCACAGACCAGGCGCTCCCCCGTGCCGGTCACCACCTCCAGCTCGCGGACGTTGTCTCCCTGCGTGCCGAACCGGAACGAGGAGACGCCGATCCCGGCGATCGCAAGCGTCCCTCCCACCGTCACGCTCAGGTTGTTCGTGAGCACCGGCGGAGCGAGGTTCCTGGGCGCAAGATGGCGGACGAGATCGCGCCACACCACGCCGGCCTCGACGTCGACGCTGGGCCCCGATGGATCCACGGAGAGAATGCGCCGCATCGAGGACATCGCGAGCAGGATCCCGCCGTCGCTGATCCCAAGCCTACTCTGGCTGTGGGCGGCGCCACGCGTGGAGACCGTGAGCCCGTTCTCGCGCGCGAAGGTCACCGTGGCCGCCACGTCCCGCGCCGTCAACGGAGAGACGACGAGACGGGGCGTCGCATAGAAGAGGTTTCCAAAATTGCTGAGGAGACCGGGATGGAACTGGTCGGGCGTCGATACCACGCCTTCGATGCGGTTCTGGAGCAGCTGGTAGAGTCGATCCACGAGGCGGAGGGCCTCCGAGCTTTGCGAATGACAGGGAAGCCGCTATCTTACTGGATCGGAATGGAAAACACACGGCCGCCCGAGGTCGCGCGTGGCGGCGGCCGGCGATACCCGTACCCGCACGGAGGTGGGTTGATGCTTCGGCGTTCGTCGATTCTGGGATTCCTGGCCCTCGTTCTCTCTTCGGCTTCCGGAGCCCTCGGGGCCGTCCCCCTCTACACGGGTCTCGGGACCGTGCACCACGCCGTGACCACGCGATCTCCACTCGCGCAGAAGTACTTCGACCAGGGCCTGCGGCTTGTCTACGCGTTCAATCACGACGAGGCCATCCGCTCCTTCCGGGAGGCGGCGCGTCTGGATCCCTCCTGCGCGATGGCGCACTGGGGGATTGCCTACGCCCTGGGCCCGAACATCAACCTGCCGGTCGATCCCGCCCGTGAGAAGGAGGCGTTCCAGGAGATCCAGAAAGCGAAGCGGCTCGCCCCGAAGACCAGCGCGCGCGAGCGCGCCTGGATCGATGCCCTGGCCAGGCGCTTCTCCGATGATCCCAAGGCGAACCTCCACGCCCAGGACCAGGCGTACGCGGACGCCATGCGCGAATTGGCGGCGAAGTACCCGCAAGATCCGGACGCGGCCACGCTCTACGCCGACGCGCTTCTCGGGGTGGCGCCCTGGGACTGGTGGTCCCGCGACGGGAAGCCGATGCCCGGCACGAACGACGCGATCGCGGCACTCCAGCGCGTGCTGGTGAAAAACCCGTCGCATACCGGGGCCAACCATCTCCTGATCCACGCGCTCGAGGAATCCCCCACGCCGGGCAAGGCGCTCCCCGCGGCGAACCGGCTCGCGGCTCTGGCGCCGAACGCCGGACATCTCGTGCACATGCCCTCGCATATCTATCTCCGCGTCGGCCGGTATCACGATGCGGCGGTGCTGAACCAGAAGGCCATCGCGGTGGATCGCGCGTACATCGCGAAGGAGAAGCCGCAGGGCGTCTATCCCCTCATGTACACCACGCACAATCTCCACATGGCCTACGCGGCCATGATGTTCGAGGGCCGAGGCAAGGATGCGATCTCCATGGCGCGGAACGCCGCGGAGCAGGTCGATCCCGACATGCTCCGGAAGATGCCCGAGATGGCGGCGATGGAGTTCTGGAAGCCGGTTCCCTATTACGCGCTGGCGCGATTCCAGAAGTGGAGCGAGATCCTGGACGAGTCCGCGCCGCCGGCGGATCTGAGATTCACGTGCGGCATGTGGCACTACGCGCGCGGCGTCGCCCTGGCCGCGACCGGGAAGGGGGACCTGGCGATGGCGGAGCGCGACAGCGTGGCCGCGATCGCGGCCGCCATGCCGCCGGAGGCGGTCATGGGGCTGAACCACGCGGCTCCCTTGCTCCGCGTGGCGCTGGACGCGCTGGAGGGACAGATGGCGATGGGGGCGGGACGCTATCCGGATGCCGTGGAGGAATTCCAGACCGCCGTGGCCGCGGAGGATTCGCTGCACTACGACGAGCCGCCGGCCTGGTATCACCCGACGCGCCAGATGTTGGGCTCAGCACTCCTGAAAGCAGGCCGTCCCGCGGAGGCCGAGGAGGCCTTCAAGGAGGACCTGAAACGTTACCCCGGAAACGGCTGGGCGCTCTACGGGCTCGCCGAGGCGCTGAGCGCGCGCGGCCGGATCACGGAAGCCATGGCCGCGAAGAAGCGCTTCACGCGGGCGTGGGCTCAGGCGGACTTCAGCCTCGGCAAGTCGCCGATGTAGGGGTTGGGCCTCTAGCGCGCCTGGAAGAGGTCGCGCGCGACCTTGATCACCAGGGCGAGGACCACCACCAGCACCACCGCGCGAATCACGCGATCCCCGCGGCGAACGGCGATGTGCGCTCCGAGGAACCCTCCGAGGAGCTGACCCGCGGCCAGCGGGAGTGCCAAGGACCAGAGGATCGCGCCGCGGGTCGAGAAGAGGATCGCGGCGGCGATGTTGGAGGCAAAGTTCGCCACCTTGGCGTCCGCGCTGGCGCGGGCGAGCGAAAGCCCCAGGAGCCCCACGAAGCCCGCGATGTAGAACGTTCCCGCGCCCGGACCGAAGAATCCGTCGTAGGTCCCCACGGCCAGGGCCACGAGCCCCGCGACCCAGGACCCTCTCCTCGAAGCGCTCGGGCTCCCTTCGGCTCGCGGGCGAGCCACGGTGACGAGGACGGCGGCCAGGACGAGGAGGCCGAGAACCAGAGGACGCAGGACTTCCGGCCGGATCACGCTCACGAGCGCCGCCCCGGCCAGAGCGCCGAGAAAGGCCAGGGGGAAGGTGACGCGAGCCGCCTTCCAGTCCACGAGCCCCGCGCGCGCGAAGCGGACGGTAGCGGCCAGCGAGCCGAAGAGCGACTGCCCCTTGTTGGTCCCCAGCGTGAGATGAGGGGGGAGCCCGGCCGCGAGGAGCGCCGGGACCATGATCAGTCCCCCACCGCCGCCGATCGCGTCCACGGCCCCGGCGAAGAATGCGGCCGCGACCAACGCCCAAAGCTCAAGGGGGGGAACCGCGGGAAGGAGGGGGGCTGGGCTCACCGGCGCCGCGGGGTCCTGGGGCTCACGAATTCGTCTTGACGGCCGACACTTTGTGTTTTGAAGTAGTTTGCATGGCGTTCATGCCTCCGTTCGCACCCTTCGTGGCACTCACGTTTCTCGGCGCGATCCTCACGGGAATGGTTGCCGCCGCGTCTCGCTGAAGACGTGGTTCGACGAGAGCACGACCTCCGTGCAACGGCCGAAGGAAGCTCCCTTGTACCCCAATCCGCGGCAAGTCTACATCGAGGATTCTTCCGGCCACCGGTTCCCTGCCTCGGAGGCAGGGCACCGCGTGCTCGAGGCCTCGGGGGTGAAGTCCACGCCCCTCACGCGGCCATGAGATCTGGTTCCTGATCTAGCGGTCCCGTCGGCCTCCCCACAACAGGCGCTGAACGACCCCGGACACCCCACGCCCAAAACCCCTTGACGCCCCCCGCGTTTCTCGGATATTAAGTAGCGTTAACTTTATTCAGCGCTACGCACTGTCCGGAGGCAAAGCCACGTGGAGATCTGGAAGCGGTTCAACGACAAGGAGTTGACGCACTCCATGGCCCACTACCTCCAGGCCGTCGCCGGGCTCAAGGAGGACAAGGGGCACGCCCGGGTCGGGGACATTGCCTACCGGCTGGGCGTCTCCAAGAGCGGCGTGACCTCGATGCTGCGCTCCCTCTCCTCGCGCGGCCTCGTCACGCACGAGCCCTACGGCTGCGTGGAGCTCACCGAAGAGGGAAGGCGTCTCGCCCGCCAGACCGAGAGCAACCGGCAGGTGCTCACGATGTTCCTGACCCACATCCTGCGCGTGCCCGAGGAGATCGCCTACGAAGACGCGTGCATGATCGAGCATCTGGTCGGCCCCGAATCCATGGCCCAGTTCCTGAGGCTGACGGCGTTCATCGGATCCGATGATCCCGCCGCCGAGCGGTTCCGGACCGCGTTCCATCAGTACCAGCACCACTGCGCCAGCAAGGCGGCCGCGAAGGAATGTCCGGTCTGCAAGAACGGCCGCTGCCTCGCGGACACCTTCCCGGGGCTCTCGAGCAAGTTCGAGGGGGCCGCCAAGTGACGCCGCGGGGTACTGCCTGTAAGAAGACCCGAACGCTGGCCGAGCTCGCGCCCGGCGCGCGCGCGGTCGTCCGGAAGGTTTCGGGCGAGCCCGAGCTCCTGCGCCGGTTGATGGAGCTTGGATTCGTTCCGGGCACACAGATCACGCTCGTCCGCCGCGCTCCCATGGGTGATCCCATCGAGCTCCGGCTCCGAGGCACCCACTTTTCCATTCGAACCTCGGAGGCGGATCGCATCGATGTCGATCCCGACTGATCTCGCCGCCGTAGCGCCCTCCCCGGCGGAGGGCCTCGACCGGCGTCCCGAGACGCACCGCCGCCTGAGACGCAAGCTCGTCGCGATCGCGGGCGGGCCCAACTGCGGAAAGTCCACCCTCTTCAACAAGCTCACGGGACTCAGGCAGAAGGTCGCCAACTATCCCGGCGTGACCGTGGAGAAGAAGGCCGGCTTCTGCACGCTCACCCGGGGAAGCACGGTCGAGGTGCTGGATCTGCCGGGCACCTACAGCCTTCGTCCGGGCTCTCCGGACGAAGTGGTCGTGCGCGACGTGCTCCTGGGCGTCCAGGCCGACACTCCCCTGCCCGACCTCACGCTGCTCGTGCTGGACGCCACGTGCCTCGAGCGGCAGCTCTATCTCTGCATGCAGCTCATCGAGATCGGAAGGCCGGTGGTCGTCGCGCTGAACATGATGGACACGGCCGAGGAGGAAGGAATTCACGTCGACGCGGCGCTCCTCGAGCGGGCGTTCGGCGCCCCGGTCGTCCCCATCTCCGGACGGACCGGAAGCGGGCTCCGGGAGCTGCGCGAGGCGATGGAGCAGGAGGTGGGACCGCCGCGTCCCGTCACGCGCGCGCTCGCGGCGCCGCTCCGCGAGGCCGCCGAGACAGTCGCGGGCATGCTGCCCACGGCGGGCCCGCTGGCCGGGCTGAGCCGCTTCCACGTCGCGATGGCGCTCCTGCTCGACGAGGGTGAGGACGATTCCCTGATGCGCGCCGTACCCCATGCCGTGCGGCGTGAGGTGCTGGCGCTCCGCTCGAGGCTCGACGCCGAGGTCCCCGAGTGGCGCTCCCACGAGCCCATCGGGCACTACCGCGCGATCGAGGACCTGATCCGCCGCGCCACGCTCCGGGTCAAGCCCGAGGATTCGATGCGCCAGCGCATCGACCGGGTGCTGACGCACCGCGTGTTCGGGCCCGTGATCTTCATCGCGTTCATGGCCGTGATCTTCCAGTCGCTCTTCATGTGGGCCACACCGCTCATGAACGCCATCGATTTCGGAGTCTCCGCGCTGGGCCGGTTCATCGGCCCCGCCCTCCCGGCGGGCCCGATCCGCTCCCTCGTCGTGGACGGGGCGATCGCGGGCGTGGGCGCCGTGGTGACGTTCGTTCCGCAGATCGCGTTCCTCTTTCTCTTCATCTCGCTCATGGAGGATTCGGGCTATCTCGCGAGAGCGGCCTTCATCATGGACCGCCTTATGCGCAGCGTCGGACTCTCGGGCCGCGCCTTCATCCCGCTTCTCTCCTCGTTCGCGTGCGCGATCCCCGGCATCATGGCGACGCGCACCATCGACAACCGGCGCGACCGGCTCACCACGATCCTCATCGCGCCGTTCATGTCGTGCAGCGCGCGGCTTCCCGTGTACGCGCTCCTGATCGGAGCCTTCATCCCCAACCGGTCGGTTCTCGGCTTCCTGAACCTGCCCGGGCTCGTTCTCTTCTGCCTCTACGTGCTCGGCATCCTCGCCGCGGTGGTCGTGGCGTGGGCGTTGAAGCGCACGGCGCTCCGGGGAGCGCGGCCGCTCTACGTCATGGAGCTGCCTCCCTATCGCGTGCCGTCCCTGCGCTCGGTGCTGCTCACCGTGCGCGATCGCGCCGGCCTCTTCGTGCAGAAGGCCGGCACCGTGATCCTCGCGGTCTCCATCGTGCTCTGGTTCCTGGCCTCCTATCCCAAGAATGCCGAGGTGAAGCCCCTGGAGAAGGAGCTCCGAAAGGTGGAGCAGACCGCGAGCGAGGCCCAGGCCCGCGGCCAGCGTGCCGAGGCGGCGGCGGGCCGCGCCCAGGCGGTGCACCTCGAGAACGAGATTGCCGGAGTCTCGCTCCGCGACTCCTTCGCCGGGCGCGCGGGGAGGCTCATCGAGCCGGCCATCGCGCCCCTGGGGTTCGACTGGAAGATCGGAATCGCGCTCCTCTCCTCCTTCGCGGCGCGCGAAGTCATGGTCTCGACCATGGCCACCGTGTACAACCTGGGGGACGCGGACCAGACCTCGGTATCGCTCCGGGAGAAGCTGCGGCACGCGGAGGATCCGCGCACCGGCGAGCGGTCCTACTCGCCGCTCATGGCGGTCAGCTTGATGGTGTTCTTCGTGCTCGCCTGTCAGTGCATGTCCACCGTGGCCGTGGTGCGCCGCGAGACCAACTCGTGGGGCTGGCCCATCTTCATGGTGGTCATGATGAACGCGCTCGCATGGATCGCATCCTTCGCCGTCTTCCAGGGCGGCCGCATGCTGGGGCTGGGATGATCGCGGGGATCGGCTGGCAGGATCTCGTGGCTCTGTCCGCGACGCTGGGCGCCGGAGCATGGCTCTTCCGCCGCTGGCTCCTGAAGCGCCGGGCCAAGGCCGGATGCGACACGTGCGCGGCCTCGATGCACGCCCGGATGGCGCGAACGCCGGAGGGCAGCTCGGCTCGTCCCCTCCCTCCAAAATCACGGCCCGTCTGACGGCGGTCCAATTCGCCTTACCGTTGCCATCGTGGTCGCATCAAGCCTCGCCGCAGGCACCGCTCCCGCGGCTTTTGCGGTGTCCGCGGACTCCTCGCACGCGCTTCCGCGATCTCCCGAGACCTGGAACGACTCGGCGCCACCCTCCGGGCAACTCTTCACACGCGGCGACGCGTGGTTCGCGGCCGCTGCCGTGGCCGGTGTCGCGCTCGGGACGCGCCTCGACCGATGGGCCGATGAAGAGGTGCCGGAGAACAACGGCCCATTCGCGGTGCACGTCTCGCACGCGGTGGAGCACCTGGGAAATGCCGCCTATATTCTCCCTGCGTTTCTGATCCTTCGCGCCGCGGACGCGCTGGAGCACCGCTCCGATCGGGCGGCATCGCTGGTGCGGATCGCAGAAGGGACCGTCGCGGCGGGCGCCGCGGCGGGAATCGTGAAGGTGGCGGTGGGCAGGGCGCGTCCGTTTCAGACTCCGGACGACCAGGACGTCATGCGCCCGTTCTCGGGCTACTCGTCCTTCCCCTCAGGCCACACCGCGCTCGCCTTTGGTCTCGCGGCGGCCATCGACAGGGAGACCTCGGCGAAGTGGGTTCCCTGGGTGGTGTATCCGCTCGCGGGGCTCGTGGGCTGGTCGCGGGTCCGTGACGGAAAGCACTGGTCGAGCGACGTCGTGGCCGGCGCCGCCCTCGGCTCCTGGACCGCGCGCAAGGCCGTCACGCTCGCCAGACACCGGAGGCACCTCCGCTAGCGCGAGTGGCGCTCCGCCCGAAGGGTCAAGGGCTCCAGGTCCCGGCTTACCAGATCGGGCACTCCCGCGACGCGCATCAGCTTCGGATACCGCTCCCCTCCCGTGTACGCAACCCGGAAGGTCGCGTAGAACTCACCGTTCTTGGTCAGGATCTCGATCGGTTTCTTGGTCCTGGCCGCGGCCCGGATCGCCTCGCGGATCACGTCGGTGGTGAACTGCTTCCCGTTCACCGCGATCACCTTCATTCCCGGTGAGAGCCCCGCCTTGGCGGCCGGAGCTCCGGGGATCAGATCCAGGACCTCTCCCTCTTCCGTCAGGTAGAGCCCGATCGAGTAACGAAGATCGATGCGCTTCCGCGCGCGCTCCAGACTCCTGTGATAGGCGGGCACCGAATCCACGAAGGCCACCTTCCATCCGCCGTTCGTGATTCCCCCCATCGGGGGATGCGGCTGCACCCGGTCCACGCGCTCCGTGAGGAAGCTTCTCCAGTCGTGGGGATGGACCTCGTTC
>DASQAV010000016.1:0-11212 GCA_035635575.1 Candidatus Dormiibacterota bacterium
AAGGAGCGCCAGGGCACCCAGCTCGCGAATCCGCTCGAGCGACCGCATGTACTCCCCCATGTTCCCGTCCGGCGGATTGATCACCACGGTACCCAATGTAGAGACGAGGTCCCCCGCGATGAGCGTGTGCGACCGCTCCTCGAAGAAGGCGATGTGGGATCTGGAATGGCCGGGCGTCGGAATCGCGAGGAGCTGCCTGGGGTGAGGGCCATGGAGCTCGATCCGCTCCCCTCCCGCAAGCTCCCGATCCAGCCGCACGCGATCCGAGATCGAGGCGTGCCCCCAGACCTGCGCCTTGTAGCGCTCGCGCAACAGGTCCGCGCCCAGGAGATGATCCTTGTGCCGGTGCGTGAGGAGGATCGCCTTCACGCTGCCGCCGCGCGCTCGCTCAGCGTCTACCACCTCGAAGAGAGGCTTCAAGTCGTCCGGATCGGCGGTCCCGGGATCGATCACGACGATATCGCGATCTCCCACCACGACCGCGTTCGTGTGGGTCGCCGGCAGGAGGGTTTCGGTGCGGAGCGGCACCATGACGACCCCGGGAAAGAGGACGACGTTCCGCGAGGGAACACCGTTCGCCTCGGGGATGCCGGCCAGGCCGGCCGCAAGACGTTTCGGGCTTTCCGCTCCCTGGGCAGCGCCCGCCGCGAGAACCTGAATCGCGTGAAGGGTCGGCGTCGCGAGCGCCGCGCGGTCCTCATCCCAGAGTTTGAGCGCGTCCCTGGGGGTGATCCATTCCCCGGATTCCAGCTCTCCGGGCCAGACGTCGGGCGGCTTCGGATCCCTGATCTCGGCCACGAAGAACATCGTGTTGAAGCGCATGCGGCTGAAAGGGGGCGTGATCCAGCGCCCCGCGGCGGTGAACGCCTCGCGATCAAGCGTCAGGCCCAGCTCTTCCATGGACGGCCAGAACTCGGCGTTTCCATTCAGCAGCTGCTCCCGGAGCGTTCGTTGCGCCTCGGGGGGCGGCACCGCCCCCGAAAGCCCGACGAGCATCCCCGTCTCCTCGAAGGTCTCGCGCACGGCGCAGCGGACCATCGTCAGCTCCAGAGACTCTTCCTCCGTCGGTCCGTCCTCGCGTGACACGCGCCCGCCCGGAAAGGAATGAAAGCCCCCGAGGAAGGGATTGGCCTCGGCGCGCTTCACCCAGAGCACTCGAAACGTGGGAGCGCGCGAGACGAGAATGAGGCTCGCGGCCGGACGGAGGGGTGTCTCCGGCAACGCTATTCGACGAGAACCGGTGGGAGTGCGAGCCGGAGGGCGCGGATGTGGTCGGGCCCGGTGCCACAGCATCCGCCCACGACCTGGGCGCCGCGGGCCACCCAGGTCGCCGCCGCTTCCGCGAAGCGGTCGGGCGTCCAGGAGGAATCGAAGCGCCACGTGCCGTGCTCCATGTCCGGCCCGCCGGCGTTGGGATAGCACCCGAGGGGGATGCGCGTCACGCGTCCCATCGTGAGGAGACATTCGGCCGCGGTCTCGGGATCGACGCAGTTGACCAGGACCGCGTCCGGCTTCAGCGGCTCGACGGCGTTCACCGCGGCCGCCAGCGATTCGCCGCTCAAAATCTCGCTCCCGTCCTTGCAGATGAAGCTCACGAGCACGGGGAGCTCGGTCGCCTTGGCCCCGCGCACCGCCGCGATGGCCTCGGCGATGGAATTCATCGTCTCGGCGAGGATGAGATCGACGCCACAGCGCGCGAGAAACGAGGCCTGCTCGGTGTGCTCGCGGAGGCTCTGCTCCGGGTCCGGCGCCTGGTCGGGCCGATAGCAGTCCTCGAGCGGCGCCAGGGCGCCCGCAACCAGTACCTCTCTCGCCCCACGCGCGCGATCGGTCGCCTCTCCGGCGAGCGCCACCGCCCGCTGGGTCAGGACGCGCGCCTCCCCGGGGGCAAGCCCCGCCTTCTGGACCGCGCGCGGTGTGGTGCGGAAGGTGTTCGCCGTGATGACATCGGCGCCCGCGCGCACGTACTCCTCGTGGATCTCGCGCACGGTGTCGGGATGATTCTTGAGTGCGGCGGCGCTCCAGAGCGGAAGCGGCGTCGGGATTCCGCGCCGCTCCAGCTCCGTGCCCATGGCTCCGTCGAGGAGGATCAGCTCGCCCCGGCGGAGCCGGCTTCGAAACAGATTTCGGCTCACGCGCCGGCCCCCGCCCTCCGTCGGGCCCTCCGCCTCATTCCGCAACCGAGGCCTCGTCCGAGGGGTTGAGCCCGTGGAACTGCATCAGCTCCTCGATCACCGTGCGGCGGCGTTTCAGGATGGAGGTCATGGAGGTGTAGCCGTAACGCAAGATCTGCTCGCGCTCGCCGTAGCTCATGGTGGGATGGAGGAACATCATCACCTCGGCCGAGGAGGGCTCGATGCGGTAGATTTTGACTTGTGGAAACTCCGCCTGCGCGCGCCGGATCTCGCCGTCCAGGCGCACCCGCGTCTCGATCCGGGTCGCCTGGTCGTGGATGAAGGACATTCCCTTCTCGGAAATCCTCGCGCACTTGCCGTCGCTCCGCGGAATGCAGACCGAGCTCCGGTCGTTCATGATGTTCAGCATCGGGTTGATGATCAGGACCGTGGTCGATCCCGCCTTGATCGCGACGTCCAGGTGCGCCACGCGCCCCGTGGAGCCGTCGATGTAGTCGCGCCCCTGGATCCGGACCGGGCGGAAGAAGAGCGGAATCGCCGAGGAAGCGGCGATGGCGTTGGAGATGGTCACCTGGTCGCCGTCCTGGTTCGAGAAGACCCGCCGCGTCCCGAGATCCAGATCCGTGGCCGGGATGTAGAGCTCGCGGCTGATCCCCGTGAACGAATCCGTCTTGCCATAGGCGTCCAGCAGGCGGCTGAAGTAGCGCTGGTAGTTGTCCAGCGCGAAGAGCCCGGGGGGCAGCCGCTCCTCGATGTGATGCATGAACTCGAACGGGGAGGGCCGCTGGTTGTTCCGGATGGATTTGATGAAGAAGCCCGGCACCGACGCAAAACACCCCAGCACGGATTTCAAGATCGCCCAGCGGTTCGCCATGTAGAAGTCGCCGCGCTTGAAGTCGAGGGAAGGCTCCGAGCCGTGGAGGAGCCCCCAGTAGATCTTGCGCGCGGAGAGCCCCTTCGCCAGGAGAGCGGCCACGGAAGCGCCCGCGCTCACGCCGATGTAAACGTGGAATCCCGTGCTCGAGAAATCGAAGCCCAGGAAGTCGTCGAGGGCCGCGAGGCATCCGATCTCGTAGAAGGCACCGGTCATGCCGCCGCCGGTGAGGCTGAGCGCGATTTTTCCGCCGTCCATGGCGGATGACGTCACGCTGTCTTCCCGGGGTAGCGGAAGAGGCGGTTTAGGATCTGGTCCGCCAGTCGCGGCGCTATGACGTTCAGAAGTGCGAGCCATCGGTTCCGGCGCGGGATGAAGATCTCGGGTCGGGGGCGCTCCAGCGCCCCCACGATCGCCCGCGCCACCTCTTCGGGCTTGAGTATGGTTCCGGCCGGCCCCATTCCCAGGGCCCGCCTTCGATCGAGCCGGGCCAGGAACTCCGTCTCCACTGCCGCCGGAATCACCAACGCAACCCGGATTCCCCGGGGACCAAGCTCCCTTCGCCACGCTTCCGTCAGACCGGTGAGGGCGAACTTGGAGGCGTTGTAGAAGGAATAATACGGCACGCCGACCTTCCCTGCGAAGCTCGACACGTTCACGATGACGTTTTCCGCGCGCTGGCCGGGGGCGGATCCGCGTGCTTCGAGCGCGGGCAGCGCGGCCCGGGTGACCCGGATCGTGCCCATCACGTTCACCTCGAGCATCTCCGCGACGCGCTCCTCCACAGCCTCCTGGACGGAGGCGAGGAGACCGATTCCCGCGTTGTTCACGACCCCGTTCAGCCCGCCGAAGCGGCGTACGGCCTCCGAGACCGCACGCGCCGCGTCCGCCGAGGAGCGGACGTCTCCGGCCACGGCGATGGCGTCGCCTCCTTGTGATTCGATCTGGGAGCGGAGGGATTCGAGCGGCGCAGCCTGGCGCGCGAAAAGGGTGACCTTCGCACCCTTTCGCGCGAGCAGTAGGGCGGTGGCGCGGCCGATTCCTCCCGAGGCGCCGGTCAGGAGGATCGAGCGGCCGCTAAGCTCCACTCACTTTGCTTTCGCCATCGCGGGTTCCGCCGCCGCGGAAGGGGCACGCGCGGCCGCGCGCGGTGCTAGCTCCGGGGCCAGGTGCCGCAGGAACCAGTCGCGCAGGAACGTGAGCCGCGCGACTCTGCGGGAGGGTGTGCCGCCGCGCGAAAGGCCGTGGCTCTCCCCGGGGAAGAGCACCATCTCCACCTCGCGGCGCAGGAGCTTGAGCGAGGTGTAGAGCTGCTCCGCCTCCTCCACCGGACAGCGGTGATCCTCCAGGCTGTGCAATACCAGGAGCGGGGTCCGGATGTTCTCCACGTAGGTGATGGGCGACATCCGCCGGTAGTCGGGAGAATCTCTCCAGGGCTGATCCCCGAACTCCGGCACCGCGTCGTCGCTGAAGTCCCCCGCCAGGAGGAGCGTCTTCAGATCCACGACGCTCCGTTGGGTCGCGGCCGCTTTGAAGCGGCTCGTATGGCCGACGATCCAGTTGGTCATGTACCCGCCGTAGGAGCCGCCGGTCACGCCCAGCCTCGCCGGGTCGATCTCCGGGTAGCGCCGGAGCGCATCGTCCACGACGCGCATCAGGTCTTCGTAATCGGGTCCGCCCCAGTCCACGACGATCTCCCGCGTGAAGGCTTCGCCGTAGCCCTGGGCCCCGCGCGGATTCGAGAAGAGAACGTAGAATCCGGCGCTCGCCAGCATCTGGAACTCGTGGAAGAAGCAGGCGCCGTACTGGACCCGGGGACCGCCGTGGATCTCGAGGATCATCGGATATTTCCGGGCAGGATCGGCGTTCGGAGGCTTCATCATCCAGCAGTGGACCTTGTGCCCCTCCGGCATCTCCACCCAGAATTCCTCGGGCGTCTGGACCGCGAGCGTATCGAATAGCGTCGAGGTAGGACGCACGAGCGGCGTGAACGTGCCCGTTCCGGGATCCAGACGCCCCACGGTCCCCGCGTCTGCGTGATCGCAGCGGATCACCGCGAGATCGCTTCCCTTCTTCGAGCCCGCGATGGCGAGCAGGGCCAGCGCTCCCTTCGTGACCTTTCGAGGGGCTCCGCCCTTCGCGGGAACGGAATAGAGGTGCGTGGAGCCTTGGTCGCTCACGAGGTAGTGGATCGCGGTTCCGTCCGTGGACCAGACCGGCGGGTAAGGTTCGTGGAAATCGCGCAGATCCGTACCCATGAGATCGAGCGCGGTCCGATCGAGCTCCGGAGTCAGGTTGCGCGCGGGGCCGCCCTGGGCGGGCACCGTCCAGACGTGGATGTTCTTCACGCCCCACGCGTCCCCTTCGTCCTCATTGCCCAGGAAAGCAATCTGGCTTCCGTCGGGAGACCAGGCGGGCGCGAACGCCGCGCCGGGCTGGGGCGTCAGGTTGCGCGGCTCCCCTCCGGCCGCCGGAAGGAGCCAGAGATCGCTGACCGTGGCGTGGTAGTCGGCATCCGGCAGCCGGTTCGCGGGGAAGACGAGCCATGTGCCGTCCGGCGACCAGGCGGCGGCGCCATGATCCCACTCGCCGCTCGTGAGCGCCCGCACCTCGCCCGAGGCCACGTCCAGCACGTGGACGTGGAAGCGCGACTTCGGCAGGAAGCCCTGCCCGTCTTCCTTGTAGTGAAGGCGCGTGATGTGCATGAAGGTCGGAGGCTTCCGATCCTTCTTCTCCGCCTTCGCCTCGGCTGCTTGCTTGGCCGGAGCCGATCCGGGAAGGTGTCCCGTCTCCGGCGGGTCGGTCGCGCGATAGCAGAAGGAGATCTTCGAGCCGTCCGGAGACCAGGCAAGACCACCGATCCTCCCGTCGAGATCGGTCAAGCGCTCCGCCTCCCCTCCCTCGAGCGAGAGCTTGTAGATCTGCTGCTTCTTGTCGCGCCGATCGGAGACGAACGCGATCGTCCTGCCGTCCGGGCTCCAGGCGGCGCTTCCGTTCTTCTGCTCGCCGAACGTGAGCCGGCGCGGCTCGCCTCCTTGCATCGGAACGATCCAGAGGTGCGACTCGTATCCATCCTTCTCCGGATCGATGGATCGGACCTGATAGACGGCGCGGCTTCCATCGGGGGAGACTGCGACGGCGTCGACGAATTGAAGCTGGAGCAGATCCTCAGGCGTCACTTGCTTTCGCTCAGGCATGCGTGTCTCCCACTCTATTTGATCCCGCTCTTGAACCGGTTGATCTGGTCTTTCAGGTACGAGTCCTCGGGCGAAAGGGCAAGCGCTTGTGTTTCGACTTCGATCGCTTTCGCCGCGTTGCCGCTACGGTAGTGGACCTCCGCCAGCGTGTCGAGGACCCCGGTGTTCTTGGGCTCCAGCTGGACCGCGCGCTCCGCGGCCTTCAGCGCCTCCTCCATGTGGACGTTGTTCGTGGCGCAGATCCACGCGAGCCCATTCAAGGTGGAGGCGTCGACGTCCGGGCGAGCCAGCGCGTGCTCGAGCGATTCCGAGACGCGCTCGCGCTCGAGCCGGGCCAGATCCTTCTTCCCTGATTTCTCGTAGAGCTCCGCGAAGCGAATGTGGGCCTCGGCGAGCCGCTGCCCCTCGAGCATCCGGTACACCCGGATCAGCTCGTTGATCGGATCCTTGTGATCCTCGACGCGCAGATCCACGTATCGGTAGCGGTACTCGGGATATTGCTCGCTGGGCCGCACGACCACGATCGCCGCCGATTCCATCCCGCGCTTGTCCCCGCCCGCCGCCTGCCCCGCGACCAGTGCCGCGAGGAGCCGCTCCGCCAGCTCGCCCTTCGACTCCAAGAAAGCGCGCTCCATTCCCTTCACCACCGCTTCTCCGGCCAGGATGTTTCCCTGGATGGCGTAGCCCGGTCCGGTGATCCCACCCGCCCAATTCGAGCACAGCGTCCCGGTGAAATTGGCGCTCCTTCCCTTGGCGTCCACGATGCCCAGCTGCCGGTGCGCGCTACCCGAATCCGCGTCGAGGAGCGTGCGCATCACTTCCGGAGCGGGCTTGCCGGAGCGAAGGAGATTGAGCCCGGCGGGGCCATAAGATTCGTTCGTGGACGCCTGCGTCGCGATGGCCCCGACGCCCGCCTCGGCCCAGGGCACCGCCATGCCGACGCTGAACGCGCGCGACTGGACCGCGACGCCCAGCTCCTGGGTGACCGAGTCGTAAGCCGCGATGGAAAAGGTGGCATGGGCGGGAGCGGGCCCGATGGCAAGGGCCAGAGCCGCGAGACCGATGGTGAGTCGTTTCACTGCTGCGCCCCGCTTCCCTTCCGGAAACGCTCGATCTGATCTTTCAAATACTGGCTCTTCGGATCGATCGTCGCCGCGCGGGATTCCACCTCGACCGCCTTGTCGCTCTTCCCCTGCCGGAAATACAGCTCGGCCAGGGTGTCCAGGA
Source organism: Candidatus Dormiibacterota bacterium (assembly GCA_035635575.1). Taxonomy (GTDB): domain Bacteria; phylum Eisenbacteria; class RBG-16-71-46; order SZUA-252; family SZUA-252; genus WS-7. The sequence continues at coordinate 7,434 of DASQAV010000016.1, forward strand.
TATCCACGTTCTTGGGCTCGAGTGTGACGGCCCGCTCCGCCGCCTTGGTCGCGTCGTCGAGATAGAGGTCGTGGGTCGCGCACGCCCAGGCGAGGCCGTTCAGCATCGAGCCGTCCTTCTCCTCCCGCGCCAGCGCACGGTGCAGGATCTCTCCCACGCGCTCGCGCTCGCGCGAGGCGAGGTCCGCGCGGCCCTCCGCGGCGTACTTCTCCGCGTAGTAGAAATGGTTGTCCGCGCCGTGAAATCCCTCCTGGATCTCGAGCAGCCGGCGCAGCTCCTTGATGGGCGTCTTGTGGTCCTCGACCCTGAGATCCACGTAGCGCTGCGTGAACTGGGGCCGGTCGGGGCTGGGCCGGACGACCAGGAGCGCCGCGGACTGCATGCCGCGCTTGTCCCCTCCCGCCGCCTGGGCGGCTTCGAGCGCCGCGAGCAGCCGCTCGGCCATCTCGCCCCGCGTCTCCCGGTACGCCTTGGCCATCCCCTGGACCACGGCGGGGCCGGCGAGGATGTTCCCCTGGCAAACGAAGTCGGCGCCCTTCTCTCCCCCCGCCCAGTCCAGGCACTTGCTCCCGGTCCAGGTCGCGAGCCCTCCGTGCGCGTCCGCGACTCCGAGCTGTCGTGAGTCCCAGGCGGAATCGGTCCCTGCCAGGACACGCAGGACTTCGGGAGCTTTGAGACCCATCCGGAGGAGGCTCAGCCCCTTGATCCCGAACGAGGGGTCCACGCGGGCCTGGGTCGCGATGGCGCCGACGCCCGCTTCCGCCCAGGGAACGTCGGTGCCCACGCTGAAATACTTGGATTGAACCGCCACGCCCAGCTCCTGCGTAACCGAGTCGTACGCGACGATGGAGAACGTGCCGCGATCCGAGGAGGCAACCGCGGGCGACGTGGCAGCGAGCACGCCGAAAATCAGTGCGGCAAGTACTACTCCCCGCGACGGGAACGCGGCCCCGCTTCGGGGGTGGTGGTGGTTCCGAGCCATGGTGCTCTCCTGGGCTTGTTCCTTGGGGTGCCTGACCGGGCGAGATTGGACCGCCGGCGCCGGGCGGCCCGCCGAGTCTCCCCGAATTCGGTCTTGCGGTCAACGCCGGTTGGGAGGATTCTCTGGAATACACTCGCCGGGCCGGGCGTAGGAGAAGCACGATGCGTGCTGACCCTGTGACACCCAGGCCCCCCCTCGATCCCAGTGCCGCCGCTTCACGGCGCCATCTGGACCCGCGCTTCTACCAGATCGCGGTTCTGTCCGGCCTTCTCATCTACGGTCTGGGCTGGCTCCATTTCGACATCACGCCGGACCGAGCCGCGCTTCTTCTCTCCACGGCGCTTCTCACCCAGTACGTCTGCACCAAGCTCTGGGGCCTTCCGAAGTTCGATCCCAAGAGTGCCTTGATCTCCGGGCTCTCCCTCTGCCTGCTCCTGCGCACCAACTACGCCATGCTCGCCATCGCCGCTGCCGTCATCACGATCGCGAGCAAGTTCGTGGTCCGGTGGAACGGGAAGCACATCTTCAATCCCACCAATTTCGGGCTCGTGTTCCTCATGGTGGTGGGGGCGCCTGTCTGGGTGTCGCCGGGCCAGTGGGGAAACGTCGCGTATTTCGGATTCCTCATGGCCTGTCTGGGCGGCCTCGTCGTCAACCGCGCCGCCCGGAGCGACGTGACCTACGCGTTCCTGATTTCCTTCGCCGCACTCCAGTTTGGGCGGGCGTTCCTGGTCATGCAGCGCTGGCAGGTTCCGCTGCATCGGCTCGAAAGTGGAGCGCTCCTCCTCTTTGCGTTCTTCATGATCTCGGATCCCAAGACCACTCCCAATTCGCGCGCGGGAAGGATCCTGTTCGCGTGCCTCGTCACAGTACTCGCCGGATTCATCCAGTTCGGTCTCTACCGAACCAACTCGATCCTATGGTCGCTGGCGATCCTGTCCACGGCGGTGCCGCTCATCGATCGGCTCCTGCCGGGCGTGCAGTACGACTGGAGTCGTGTGCGTTCGAAACCCCAACCCCAAGGAGTACCCGATGAAGCGGCTTCTGGTGTGCGGCAGCCTGCTCTGGACCGCCCTGCTCTGGGCCCCAGCGGCGTATAGCTTCTGCGGCTTCTACGTCGCGCGCGGCGACGCGAAGCTGTTCAACCACGCCTCCAAGGTCGTGATGGTGCGGAGCGGCGACCGGACCGTGCTCACGATGGCGAACGACTACAGCGGAGAGCCCGACGAGTTCGCGATGGTCGTACCGGTCCCCACGATCTTGCAGAAGGGGCAGATCCACGTGGGGAGCCGTGAGGTGCTGGATCATCTGGACTCCTACTCGGCCCCGCGGCTGGTGGAGTACTTCGACGAGGATCCCTGCCGGCAGTACGCCATGGAGGACCGCGCAAAGAGTATGGCTCCTCAGGCGCTCGGGACGATGAGCCGATCCCGGGAAGAACGCGCCCGATCCCTCGGGGTCACCATCGAGGCACGGTACACTGTCGGCGAGTACGACATCCTGATCCTTTCCGCGAAGGAGAGCGGCGGCCTGCAGACGTGGTTATTGGAAAGCGGGTACACGGTGCCCATGGGGGCGCACCGCGTGCTGGCGAGCTACATCCGTCAGGGGATGAAGTTCTTCGTCGCGAAGGTGAATCTCGGCGAGCAGAAGCGGCTCGGGTTCGCCTACCTGCGTCCTCTACAAGTAGCGTACGAGTCGCCGAAGTTCATGCTCCCCCTGCGCCTCGGCATGGTGAACGCCGACGGGCCACAGGAATTGTTCGTCTTCGCGATCACCAAGAACGGGCGCGTGGAGACCACGAACTACCGCACGGTGAAGCTGCCCGAAGGGATGGACATCCCCGAGTACGTGAAGGACGAGTTCCCGGGCTTCTACCGCTCCATGTTCACGCGGCAGGTGGAGAATGAAAACCGGGAGGCGGTGTTCCTCGAATATGCATGGAACATGAGCTGGTGCGATCCGTGCGCGGCCGATCCACTCACGGCGGATGAGCTCCGGGGCCTCGGTGTCTTCTGGCTGGGCTCGCAGGGTCCGCAGGGATTCGTCCCGGGCGGGCCGCAGAACACGTTCATCACCAGGCTCCACGTGCGCTACGACGCGCGCCACTTCCCCGAGGATCTCGTGTTCCAGGAAACCGGGGACCAGAGCAATTTCCAGGCTCGCTACGTGCTACGCCATCCCTGGAAGGGCGACACCTCGTGCGAGCGCTACGGCGAGTATCGCAGGAGCGTACGCGAGCGCCGCGCCAAGGAAGCGGAGACGCTGGCGTCCCTCACCGGCTGGAATCTCGCGTCGATCCGGAGAAAGATGGGCGGCGGGTGGTCCGAGGACGACAATCCCCCGGACTGGTGGCAGCGGATCTGGAATAACTGAGTTCCGCGATTGCGGCCGCTGCCTTCGGGCGGCGGCCGCTTCGCGTTGGTCCCCGGTCCCCTCCGCAAGGTCCCCGCGCCGTTCCCTCAGGTCCCCGAACTCCGACTGCTGGCAAACCAGGAGGCTCGCATCATGAATCGGACTCGTTGCGCTGATCGGATCGGTCCAACCCTCCCCGGGGTCCTCATTCTCCTCTCCCTTTCCCTCTCGCTCGCGCCGGACGCACTCGCCTTCTGCGGCTTCTACGTGGCCCAGGGGGACGCGAAGATCTACAACCAGTCCTCGAAGGTCGTGATCGCCCGTGATGGCGACCGGACCGTCATGACCATGGCGAGCGACTTCCAGGGCGATCCCAAGGAATTTGCCGTCGTGATTCCGGTGCCGGTGGTGCTGAAGAAGGAGCAGGTGCACGTCGCGGATC